>CAZWFJ010000242.1:0-5444 GCA_964633135.1 uncultured Puniceicoccaceae bacterium
AAACATCAATAACGCCTGCCAGACTTGCCACAAGGTGCCCGAACAGGAATTGCGGGACCGCGTGGCCACGATTCAAAACCGCACTACGGCGATGGTCGAGCTGGCGGCCGCCGCAGTGGTCGATATGCTCGACGCGATCAACGAGGCCCAGGCAGCCGGAGCGACCGAAGCGGAGATGGCCCCGATCCTGGAATGGCAGCGGAAGGCCACCTGGCGGCTCGACTTCATCGTGAGCGAAAACTCAAAGGGTTTCCACGCCGACCAGGAGGCGGTTCGGATTCTCGGGGAATCCATCGACTACAGCCGCAAGGCCAGTGCCGCCGCTCTGCGCCTTTTGCAGGCAAAGCCAGAGGTCGCGTTGCAGCGCTGATGCGGCGTGGGACTACGGTCCTTTCACCCATCCCCATTCGTCCAGGAGCACATAAAGTGCGGGGATCACGAGCAAGACGAGAACCGTTGCGCTGGCCAGACCGAAGACAACCGCAATGACCAGCGGTTTGATCGCCGCTGCCTGAGTGCTTGTTTCGAGGAGAAGGGGCAGTAATCCGGCGATCGTGGTGCTCGTGGAAATCAGGATGGCGCGCAGACGATCGCGACTGGCCTGTCCCGCCGCCTCGGTCGCACTCAATCCGTGGTCGCGGTGTGCCTTGATGAATTGGATGAGGAGGATGGCGTTGTTGACCACGATGCCGGCGAGTGAAGCCGTGCCGATCAGGGAGGGCATCGAAAGGTAGTAACCCATGATGACGTGTCCCCAGATTGCCCCGATAAAGGCCAGCGGAATGGAAAACATGACAAGCAGGGGCTCCACATAGCTGCGGAATTGAAAGGAGAGGATGATGAAAATCCCCACCAGACCGATCATCAGGCCCCGGCGGATGGATGCTCCGGTTTCCGCCGAACGGGCGGTCTGTCCCTCGAAGCTCACTTCGACCCCAGGGTGACGGGCCGAGAAACCCTCCAGCCAATCCTTACGAAGGCTGGCGACGATGGACTGACCGCTCGATTGTCTTGCGTCGACGTCGGCCTGGACCGTTACCGTGCGTTGGCCATCAACACGCGTGATCCGTGCCCATTCGCGTTTTTCCTCCACCTTGGCCACCACCTCGAGCGGCACCCGGCTCCCGTCGGGCAAAAGGATGGTCTGATCCATCAGGTCATCAAGGCCGTCGCGGTCGTCGGAGGCCTGACGCACGAGGACCTCCACTTCATGCTGGCCGATGCGCTGGCTGTCGGCGATCTCCCCGAGGAAGGCGGCGCGTAGCTGCGCTCCGACTTCCGCCGAGGTCAGCCCGATGCCGTGCGCACCCTCAGCCAGCGAGAAACTGCGCTGCGGCTTGCCCATGCGCAGATCGTCGATGACGTTAAAAACGGCGTCGTAGCTTGTCAATTGGTCTGCGGTCTCCAGGGCGGCGGCCTTGAGTTGCTCAAGATCATCACCGGCCAGACGCACCTCCACCGGGATGCCCGCCGGTCCGAATCCGGGCTCCTGAATGATCAACCGATCCAGCCCCGGGATTGATCCGATCGCCTCCTGCCACTCGGTCGTCAACTCATCCAAAGTGACTGTACGCTCTTCGGCAGTGAGCAGATCGACGATCACCGTGGCCACATGCGGCCCGCTTTCTCCTGCGCTTGGGTTGTGGTTGAAACGCGATTGAATCGCTTCCACCAGAACTCCGCCGGGTTGGTTCGGCGCATGGCGGGAATCCAGTTTGCGGATGGCGGTCTCAATCTGTGCGACAGCCGCTTCAGTACGCGCAAGCGGGGTTCCCTGCGGCATGAGGATGCGTGCTTCGAGCGTATCGCCGTCCATGTCGGGCATGGCCTCGCTGCCGATATGCCCGCCTGCCATATAGCCAAGGGAGCCGAGCATGATGGCCAATGTCGCCCCCAGGACCAGATATCGGAAACGGATGGCCAGATCGGCCAGGCGTCCGAGTCGCTCCCGGAAATTCTCGAATCCGGCGTCGAACCGGGAGCGCAGCCATGATTGAGTCTCTCCCCCGATTCCGCCCAAACTTCCTTTGAGATGATGGGGCAGAATCCAGAATGCTTCGATCAAACTGGCAGCCAGGGCCGCGATCAGCACGATTGGCAGAACCTCGAGCACGGCTCCCAGTTCGCCGGCCAGAAACGAGAGGGGAATGAAAACGGCTGCCGTGGTGAAAAAGGAGGAGAGAACGCCGGGCAAAACCTGACGCGTCCCTTCGATCACCGATTCGAGTGGCGAGGTCTTTTTTTCCGCCTGCGCCACGATATTGTCGGTGATCACGACAGCGTCATCCATAACAATGCCAATCGCCATCAACAAGGCCACCAGCGTGATCATGTTGAGCGAGAGTTCCGTCAGCCCCATGACAAAAAACGCTCCCATGAAGGCGGCGGGAAGCCCCATCACCGCCCACAGGGCCAGACGGGGACGGAAAAACAGACTCAACACAAGCACCACCAGCAAGAGACCGAGGATTCCGTTCTCAACGAGCATCCGCAGACGGTCACGCACAATACTGGTCATGTCCTGCGTGATGACCAAGTGGATACGATCATCGAACCGCAGGCGTTCGGAATCGACCAGGCGGTCGAGGGCGTCCTTGACCGATAACGCATCGGCCCGCAGTGCCTTGCTCACCTCAAGGACAAGGGCCGGACTTCCGTTGAAGCGAATTTTCTCTTCCTCGGTTTCGCCGATTTCTCGTATCCTGCCGATTTCGTCCAGAGTCAGCTCTCCTCCCTCCGTATCGGAAACGACGACCAGAGAGCTCAATTCACGCGGAGAACGGCGTTGGTCGGTGAAGCGCAAAAGGATGTCCCGCTCGCTCGTCTCAAGAATCCCGAGAGGTAGATCGATACTCTGGCGGGAGATGCGTTCCGCCAACTCACGCGCGGAGAGGCCGTGCTGCCCGAGCACCTCGCGCGAGACCTCGACCTGCCACTGGCGCTGAGAGATTCCCCGCACCGTTACCCCGGCCACTCCCGGCAGGCGCATGATGCGTTCTTCGAGACGCAGGGCGTAGTCTTCGAGCTGGCTCTGCCTCAGGTCCCCGGTTACCGCAACCGCAGCGACCAGATCGCTCCGGTGCAGTTCGCGGACAACGGGTGTCTCGGCGCGCTCCGGCAAATCGGTGATGGCCTGCACTTCCGTTTGCAACTCGTTGAGGAAGCGGATCGGGTTGCCGCCCGCCGCCATGGTGGCCGTCGCGGTGGCCAGGTTGTCACGCGCCACACAGATGAACTCTTCCAGGTATTCGACGCCCTTGACGGCTTCGTAGAGGCGCTCTCCGATGGCGTCTTCGACATCGGCGGCACTCGCTCCCCGGTAAACGACTTCGATGGACACCTCAACCGGGCGGTAGTCGGGGAAGGTCTCGCGCCGGAGTTGAGGCAGGGAGAAAAGCCCGGTCGCAATCACCACCAGAAGCAGCAGATTGGCCGCAGTCGGATGACTGGCGAACCAGCGGATCACAGCGGCTCCCCGCTCGCTTCAACGGCAATTTCGGCCTCAAGCGACTGGTCGCGCTGCGGTGCGAGTCGCATACCCGGCAATGCCGTTGGCAGATCGTCGACGACCACTCGCTCACCGGGCGAAAGACCCGTGGCGATCACGGCAAGGTCCCCCTGCTCGAAGGCAACCTCAACCGCCCGACGGACCAGGCGGCCCTCGGCATCGACCAAATACAGTTCGCCCCCATGGACGGCACTAGCGGGAACGGCGATGAGAGATTCGGGGCTGGCCAGGGAAAGTCGTACACGCGTGTAAACATCGCGTTGCAACGGAGGGCGTTCCGGCGGACGCGCGTCGCGGTAGGGTTGCGCGACTTCAACCACTACACGCACCGTGCGGGTGACGGGATCGAGCCCGCTGGCGATGCGGGTCACCCGACCCTCCCATACCGCACCTGGTGCCGCGACCATTTCCACCTCCGCTTGCAGCGCGGAAAGATCCATGCGGTTGCCCAGGTCGAGGAATCCCGGGGATGCCTCGCCGGGTGCGAGCACGGCGGCAAGTCGGCGCATCATCGATATTGGGATATGCGCTTCGATTTCCGCCGCATCGAGGCTGTCCGCCTCGAAGAGGGGCTGGCCGACGCCGACGAACTGGTGAAGGTCCACGAAGACCTTTGCCATCCGCAGATCGTAAGGTGCCACGAAACGGGTGTCTTCCCAATCGCGCCGGGCTTGTGCAAGGCGGGTCTCTGCCCGTTGATACCGGGCCTCCAGCAGCTCGCGCCGAGCGGGCAGAAGGGCCAGAGTGTTTTCCATGGCGGCGACGGCCTGACGTTGTATCAGGGTAGAACGGCGCTCTTCGTCGAGTTGGGAGCTGGACACCGCGTTGGTGTCCGCAAGCCTCTCCATCCTCGAAAGTTCCCGTTCGGCCACAACCAGCCTTTGGCGTTCCAAGTCGAGCAAACGCTTCGTGTTGCTCTCCTCGGTTTCAAGCTGGGGACGCTCGGCGGCCAGCATCGCCAGCTCACTTTCGGCCTCTGCGATGGCCAGTTCATAGCGGCTGGGGTCGAGAGCCAGGAGTCGTTCTCCCTTTTCGAGAATCGCACCTCCTTCGAGGTTTGCGTGTCGCGCGACGACTTGGCCAGCCACATTGGCGAAGGCCTGCCATGTTTCCGCAGGCTGTGCCACACCGTGTCCTCTCGCCTCCAGACGAAAGGGCGAGGCAGCCGCTTCCACCACTCTCACGGGAACCGGCGTGATCTTCGATTCTGATCGATGTGGCGTTTTTCGATTGGAAACAAAGGCCGCCAGAAGCAACGCTCCCAGGATGAGGCCCACCAGCACGGGCAGCCAGCGGCGGACGAAGGAGCCTCGACTCATTAGACGGACAATGGTATTGAGTAGCCTCTTCATGTGGATTCTCAGGAGGGAGGGAGATTGAGCGCCGCATAAGGATTATCGCCCCGAGAGTTCCGGGACTCGTTCGGAGGGGCAAATAATCGACGAGCCGAACGTCGTCCCCTGTCTTTTTGAAAAGGGGATGCAGCGCCCTTTCCGTTACGGCACGACGATCATCTCGCCGATCATTCCGGCGCGGGTGTGGCCGGTGAACGAGCAGACGAACGGGTAGGTCCCGGGTTCGGAGGGGGCTGTGAAGGTCACGCTGGCCTTTTCGCCAGGTCCGAGGACGCCGATTTCCGCGACGACCTCGTCCCGGCGTTCAGGGGCGACGTAATTCTCTTTGGGGTGGCGGACACCGGCGGTGGAGAATTCGAGGATATCCGTCCCCGAGTCGAGGAGCACCCAGTTGTGGCCCATGGTCTCCTTGGGCATCGATCCGATGTTGTGCAAGGTCACGGTGACTTCCTCTCCCGCGCGCACCACAAAGACCTCCGGGGCAAACCTCATCCGGTCGTTGCCGGTGATGGTGACGGAGGACACAGGATCAGGGAGGGGAGTCGACCCGTTTCCGTTCTTTTGCGAATCGCCGCAAGCCG
>CAZWFJ010000243.1:0-5420 GCA_964633135.1 uncultured Puniceicoccaceae bacterium
ATCCTCCCCCAGTAGC
Organism: uncultured Puniceicoccaceae bacterium; assembly: GCA_964633135.1. GTDB lineage: Bacteria > Verrucomicrobiota > Verrucomicrobiia > Opitutales > Puniceicoccaceae > Puniceicoccus. The sequence continues at coordinate 17 of CAZWFJ010000243.1, forward strand.
GGGGGTGTAACCACAAGTGCGGGGAGTGGGAGGGGCTTTATGCCCCGATTTCCGGCGGTGATGCCCCATTCGGGCCTCCGATATCGCGGGATAAACCCGCTTCCACGAATTCTCGAGAGGTCCCCGCACTTCTGGTTACACCCCAGTAGCGGAAGCGGGAACCGCTTTCGAAACTTGGACCTCTGTGGTGGGCGCTCAAGCAACCCACCCACTGTGGGGCATGGAGGTCAAGAGCAACCCACCCACTGTGGGCACCCCGGCAGGATGCTGAACACTGCTGGCAAGCTGGCACTTCGATCTTAGGGAAGCCCCGCACCTCAACTCACCCCAGTTGAAAGGTCTGCAAAAAAAAGATTGCCTTGTGGAAAACCCTCCTCAGCCTAGGCGGTTCCTTCGGGACGGGTAGCTCAGTTGGTTAGAGCAACTGGTTTACACCCAGTAGGTCGTGGGTTCGAGTCCCTCTCCGTCCACCAGTCGAAGCAGGTCCGCATCTTTGTGATTGCTTCAGTCCGATATCCGCAGAACATCCCGCAATCATGAAAAAGATTGTTGCTCTTGGTGCTCCTCTCCTCCTGCTCCTCAATTCCTGTACGCAAAAGGACGAGCCTCTGGGACTTCTTCCCAAGGATGAGCGCGCCCCCCAGTTTGACCGGGTTTCCGACTTTCTTGATTTGGGAGGAGTTTTTTACGCCTACATTGACTTGACCAATGAGGCCGAAGCACTCGGAGAGACCCTGAATGAGATCATGGGTGCGGTAAGTAGCGAGATCCCGGAACTGCCTCCCCTCCCCCTCGACTTTGCGAAGGCCCTGGAGGCGGCTGGCTTCAGCGGCCTTGACGCCATCGGACTCAGCTCGCGATCCCTGGAGGAGGATCTTTTTCACAACCGTTCCATTCTTTTCTTCCCCGAGGGAGTCACCGGGTTTTTCCAGTTTTTCGGCGACACCCCCCACCCTTTTGACTCCGTGGATCTTGCCCCGGCCACAGCGGATCTGGTTTTTGAAATGAGCTATCGCCCGGAAGAACTCCGGGAGACGATCACGGACATAGCGGGCGCGATTGCCGGCCCGCTCGGGCGCGGAGGCATCGCCGCGCAACTTCAATCTCCCCTGCCGGAGCTAGGCAACCGCACCCTCAATGAACTCATCGAATCTGCGGGAAACCGCGCCATGGTGATCCTCGACTTTGACCCGGACGAGCCTCTTCCGATCGGGCCATTGGGGACCGTCCCTCACACAGACTTCCTGATCGCTTTCGACGGGGTGACCGACCTGCTGAAGTCCGCCCGCCCAGCCCTGGAGGCACAGCGCGAGGTCGAGTGGGTGGATACGGCGAATGGATTCGAGATCCGATCGACCCAGACTTTTCCGCCCCCGTTCGACTACCTGCAACCTGTCATCGTCGCAGACACCCAGACTCAACGTGTCTTTGCCGCCACCAACCGCGCCTTTCTAGATGATTGCCTCCAGAACGCAAACAAGCTGAAAACCACTGAGGCATTTCGCAAAGCCGCTAACCTCCTCCCCCCGGAGGGCGTCTATTTCTCCTATCTATCCCCTCAGTATTCGGAGGCGGTGCTTTCCGTCATGACCTCGGCGTTGCAGTCCAGCCCGATGGCACAGCCGCAACTCTTGAAGATTCTTGAGATGATCATTCCGACAAACTCCCAGCCAATTGCCTCCGTGTCCACGGTGGGACCCGAAGGGATCTACACGGCCTCGAACATGAATTACTCCCACCGAACAACCCTGGCCAGTGTCGCCATTCAACCCTTGGTGCTCGTGGCGGGAGTCACCTCGGCCATGGCCATACCCTCGTTCCAGAAGGTCAGGTCCGTCTCCAAGGAAAAGACGATCCTGAACAATCTCCGCCAGATCGCATCCGCAGGCCAGCAGTATATGCTCGAGGAGGGAGTGGTGAAGGCAGAATATAACGATCTCGTCCAGGAATATTTTCCTACGATCGTCCCAGTGGATGGCGAGGTTTACACGGACCTGGTCGTCCATGCCCGTGGCGGCACCCTCAGCGTCACTACCCTCTCCGGGGAAACGGTCGAGTACCGCTACTGATTCCCATCCGCCCGGACACGTTCCATGCGCTTCTCGATAAAATCCCCCGCCATGAGTGCAGTTGGGGCTTGCGGGGCGTTGGAAGCTTGTCACATAGTTCGATTCTCAGAAAGCGAGAACAGAAATCATGTATAAACTTGTATTGCTACGACATGGCGAGAGCCAGTGGAATTTGGACAATCGGTTCACGGGGTGGACGGATGTTGACTTGACGGAGACGGGAAGGGAGCAGGCCCGCTCGGCCGGTTACTACCTGCAGAAGGAGGGGTTCACCTTCGACCTCGCCTTCACCTCGGTTTTGAAACGGGCAATCCGCACTTTGTGGATCACAATGGATGAGATGGATTTGCTCTGGGTCCCCGTGCGGCGGGCCTGGCAACTCAATGAACGGCACTACGGTGCCCTGCAGGGGCTGAACAAGGCGGAAACGGCCGAGAAATACGGCGACGAGCAGGTTCTGATCTGGCGGCGCAGCTACGACGTGCCCCCCCCCGCCCTGGAAAAGAGCGATGAGCGCTACCCGGGCAACGATCCCCGCTACGCGAACCTCGATCCGGAACAGCTTCCGCTCACCGAGTGCCTGAAAGACACCGTCGACCGCTTCCTTCCCTACTGGCACGAGTCCATCGCCCCGGAGATACGCTCGGGTAAAAACGTGATGATTGCCGCCCACGGGAATTCGCTCCGCGCCCTGGTGAAATATCTGGACGACTTGTCCGAGGAAAAGATTCTCAAACTGAACATTCCCACCGGGATGCCGCTGGTCTATGAACTCGATGGAGATCTGAAACCAATCAAGAGCTACTATCTGGGCGACCCCGAGGAAGTCAAAAAGGCGATGGACGCCGTCGCGAACCAGGGGAAATCAGGCAAATAGTTGTCGTTTTTCCTTTGTTGACACCGCGAGAAAGCGAATAAACGCTCCTCATTGGGAATTTATTCATCATTAAATTCTCTAATCATCCAATCAACAGTACAAGACCATGCCAGTAGCAACACCGAAGCAATACCGCGCGATGATCGATGCAGCGCAGAAGGGCAACTACGCCTACCCTGCCGTGAACGTAACCTCGCTCGCCACCATTAACGCGGCACTGAAAGCCTTTGCCGACACGAAGTCCGACGGCATCATCCAGGTCTCCACGGGCGGAGGTCAGTTTGCCTCGGGCCTCAATGTCAGCGACGCAGCCTTTGGGGCAATCGTTCTCGCGGAGGCCACCCACCGGCTCGCAGAGAAATACGACATCCTGGTCGCCCTTCACACCGATCACTGCCATCCGGAGAAGGTCGACGGATTCCTGAAGCCCCTCTTTGAGGCCTCCCGCAAGCGGAAAGCCGAGGGCAAGGGTCCCCTCTTCCAATCACACATGTTCGACGGGTCCGTCATCGACCTCGAATCGAACCTGAAGATGTCGAAGGAACTCCTGCAGGAATGCGCCGAGCTGGACATCATTCTCGAGGTAGAGGCAGGATGCGTCGGCGGCGAGGAAGACGGCCACGACACCTCCGGACTCCCGATCGACAAGCTCTACACCACGCCCGGGGATATGGTCCAGGTCTACGAAGCGCTGCACCCGATCGGACCCTTCCTTTTCGCAGCTACCTTCGGGAACGTCCATGGCTCCTACAAGCCTGGAGCGGTCAAGCTCAAGCCAGCCATTCTCCGCGACGGACAAAAGGCGGTCACCGACAAATACGGCGAAGAGGCCATGATGGACCTAGTCTTCCACGGCGGCTCCGGATCCGATCTTTCGGACATTCGCGAGACCCTCGAATACGGTGTGGTGAAGATGAATATCGACACCGACACGCAGTACGCCTTCACCCGGCCCATCGTCACCCACGTTTGCGAGAACATTGAGGGCGTCCTCAAGATCGATGGAGAAGTCGGCAACAAGAAGGCCTACGATCCACGAAGCTACCTCAAGAAGGCCGAGAAAAACATGGCGGCCCGCTTGATGCAGGCCGCAGAAGACCTCTGCTCGACGGGCAAGACCATCTTTGGCACCGTCTAAGACGGAGGCCCCCTTCACGCACTTTAACAAGGGCGACACCGTTCGGGGTGTCGCCTTTTTTCTGCGGAAAAGAGCCTCCGCAGATCCGAATGGTGCTCGGTTAAGCAATTAGGGTGCAATTTTTCGGAGTCGAAAAGAGATTGACCTTTTGTCCGTCCGGCAGAATCTCACTACGAAAATTTTTCCACCACTCAAAACAACTACTCAACGGACATGAATACAATCCTCCCACTCGCTCAAGTGATCTCGGTCAACTCCATCGGAAGCGCCCTCACCCAATGGGGTATCGACCTGGTGATGGCTCTCGCCATTTTCTTTGTGGGAAAATGGCTGTGCGGGGTCGTGCAATCGATGTTCACAAAAGTTTGCGAAAAGCGGAACATTGATGTCTCGCTCAGCCGCTTTGCCTCCAGCGTCCTCTACTACCTGATGATGGCCGTTGTCGTGGTTGCCGCATTGAGTAAGCTCGGCGTCCCGACCACCTCGGTAATCGCCATCCTCGGTGCGGCGAGTCTGGCAGTGGGTCTCGCCCTTCAGGGTTCACTCGCAAACTTCGCGGCAGGGGTGATGATCCTTCTCTTCCGCCCCTTCAAGACCGGTGACGTGGTGGATGGTGGCGGAGTCGCGGGTGTCGTCGTTGGCATCGACATGTTGAGCACCGAAATGAAAAGCTTTGACGGCAAGAAAATGATCGTGCCGAACGGAAAGTTTCTCGACAGCGTGATCACCAACATTAACGCCTACCCGAGCCGCCGCGTGGACATCGAATTCTCGATCAGCTATGACGATGACGTCGACGCAGCCCGCGAAATCGTCGTGGGCATCCTGGCCAAGGACGAGCGCGTACTGCCCGATCCCGCAGTGACGGTTGCCGTGCTCAACTTCGGGGACAGCTCGATTGACATGGTCGCTCGCCCCTGGGTCGCCCCCTCTGACTGGTGGCCAGTGCTCTCCGAAACCCGCGAGAAACTCAAAAAGGCATTCGACGCCAACGGCATTACCATCCCCTTCCCACAGCGCGATCTCCACATCATTCACGATAACGGGGCAGCAACCGAAAAAGTGGCTTCGTAGGCAGGATTTTTCTCGGCAAAACCGCTTTCGAACCGGGTTCCGCGTTCCGCTACGGAGGCGAAGATTCGCCTCAAAAAATTCCCCTCCTGTTGCGAATCAATAGGAGGGGGGGACCGGCGGCAGCCGGTGGGGTGGTCTCTTCTGCGATTCAAAGTTGGACGTTGGACGTTTAATGTTGGATGTTGGACGTTCGATTACGATTACGATTACGATTACGATTACGAAAAAGGCAAAAATCCTCTCCCA
>CAZWFJ010000244.1:0-5334 GCA_964633135.1 uncultured Puniceicoccaceae bacterium
GCTCGTCCGGGTCTGCGGGGGCGCGGTCGGGCAACCGACCGCTCTACCCGGAATTTCGATTCAGGCCTTAACCGAGTGCCATTGGGGTCAAACGGGAGGAGGGGTTAGGCCACGATTTCTTGATTTCGTCTCTGTGAACTCTCTCCGGGGCGTAAGCCCTACGGGGTGGAGGCGGTGTCCTCGGTGGTGTGCCAATGATTTTATTCAACCACAGAGCGCGCCTTGCGGCTGGAATGAGGGCCACGAAGGGCACGAAGCAGGCACCAGGGGTACGAAGGGGGGAAGCGGGTGGGGGGATGGCGGAGGGATGAAGAACAGAGTTGAAAGATTGGAGGTCTTGATATCTGGAGCTTCAATTTTTCGATAAATTCATCCGCAGATACACCAGCCTGCTTCAGGATTCCTGATAAAGTTCCAACCCGTAATTCTTTATGATTCGGGACAACACAGCCTGAGCTACCACGTCGAAGGACGATGTGACTGCCCCTCTGCCGTGTTACGGAAAACCCTAATTTCTGGAGGGTCGAAATGCACTCGCGGCTACTGATTCGAGGCAGCCTAGGCATCGGCCACCTCAAAGGTAGTCATAAGCGCGGGCGAAGTGGTCTCGGGGGGAAATTCCTCCAAAAACAACTCGGTAGCCTCTCGCAGATTGGCCAGGGCCTCCTCGAGCGTATCTCCCTGAGTCGTGGTGCCCGTCTCTGGGTTTTGAGCGATGTAACCTCCGCCAGGATCTTTGGTCAAAATGGCTGTATACGTCATGCTCGTATGTTCGACTCGATTACTGTCTCCTGCAATTCAATTCTACATGGGAAAATGCGGAAGGGGTCAGTCGAGGTCGTGCGGAGCGCGGGAATGGGGGGATGTTGGAAGGATGAGGATGTCAGGGTGTGGGCCACGAGGGGGAAGCGGGCGAGGGGATGAAGGATGGGAGATGGCGGAGGAATGAGGGATGAGCTGGTCAGGGCTGCAGCCGAGGGCTGGGAACCCATTTGCTATGGGTGAACGACAATTTTCAATCCGAATGCCTGGAAGAGATCGACGAGGTCTTTCCAATGTTCAGAGGCAACTTTATGCAAGAGTTCAACTTCCAAGTCCTGATATTGGTGGATTAGAATATTGCGAAAACCGCACATCCCGATCATCCGCTCGGATAGCTTGCGGTCGATCTCACCGGCATCGGCCAGTAGGCGGAAAGCATCGGCCTGGCTTTGCGGCATGCCCAAATGCTTGGACGCGACCACATGCATGGCAAGGTCGATAGCTGCCTGGCAAGCGCGCTCGACGTTTAAGGTAAGCGCATCGACGTGCATCAAATCAGCCAATTTCGGATCGGCGCGATAGATTTCCAGAACACGACGCAGGGATCGCTCGATTACCGCCGCCTTATTGAGCATGACATCGTCAGGCACAGTAGGCCTCCTCAACGACTTTTCGGTCCTGTTTCAAATCCAGATAGAGTGATTGCAGCCGACTGGCAAAGGCTATGGCGTCCTGCTCGTCTGCGGCATAAATGAGGCGACCAGCCTGAAAGGCCTGCACGGCGTAAATCAAATTGCGGGAGTCGAGGCGGCCGAGGTCAGGTCTGCATCCCAAAATATCTTCTAAATCCCTGGCCAATTCTCCGAAGGTCGACCAGTCCGTTTTCGTGCCAGGCTTGTAGTAGAGGGCGAAATCGACATCGCTGTCCTCACGAAATCGATCCGTCACAGCTGACCCAAAGATCCAGACCGCCACAAGAGAAGGCTCTCTGGCAAAACGCTCAGCGCACTTATCTAATAAATCGCAGGCTAGCATGACTTATTATTTTCATTTTTTCGCCTGAACATGAGATACCCAAGATGACGTCAGCAACTGTGTCTCTCATGCAAGCGATAAATTTTGATTTTGATTTTTTGCGATGGGGTGGAAGTTGGGAGATCGAAGATGGAGTTCCGATAGACCACGGGGGGCAGGCAAATGGGGTCAGGGCAATTTACCATGTTTTTCCTTCACGTCTGCTCTCGAAGGATGCACCCTTCGGATGGGAGATGGGATACGGGGGAAATGCTAAAAAGCTGAGACGCTGAGACGCTGAAATGCTGAAAGGGTGGTTCCTGATGGGTTTTTTGACCGCGAAGGTCACAGAAGCCACCTCAGAGTTTCAGGGATTTAATGACATCTGCAGTCGAGGTTTGGTGATGCTTGGCGACACTTTTTAGGGTCGATGAAAGCGTACCCGGCTTCATCGGCTTATGGGCAGGTATGACCTCGTGATGCGTACCGTTGATCCGGGTGGTCACCCGTATATGCGAACCTTTTTGCCTGGAAACTTCATAGCCGTAAACCCGCAGCGCTTTTGCCAAGTCAGTGCCATTCAGGTTTCGCGGCAATTTCATACCGCGAGGACTTCGTCGCGTACAAAATGCAGCCGGATAAGAGATGGTTTTTCATCTTCTTCATCGAAGTAGCACGCGATGGCGTCGCGAACCATCTCTTTCAATTCGTCCACGGTTTCCGCCTGCGTATGAATGCCAACTCCCAAAGCGGAAGCGACATAGCCGCCTTCCAAGTCCTCGGTAACCTCAAAAATTAATTCACGCATGATGGGAATTCTAGTAAGTTTCTATTGAATGACAAGGCGGAAGACGGCTGCTGAGAGGAAGGCAGCGAAATGTAAATAGGGTCAGTCCAGGAAAATGGGGGTCAGGCCAATGTTTCCTGTTTTATTTCTTTGGGCCGGTTTTTGAGGGATGAAGGATGAAGGATGAGGGATGAATTATGAAGGATGAATGAGGAATGAGGAAGCTCGAATGAGGAATTAGGAATGAGGAGGGATGGGCGGAGGGCGGAGATAGCGGGCAGGCAAGTTAAAGATCGAACTGCTCCTGTCTCCTGTCTCTTGACCGAGGGGCAGTGAAGAACGCTAGCTGAAGCATCGCGCTACGGGAGAGGCCGAGAGGCAGTGAAGAACGCTAGCTGAAGCAACGCGCTACGGGAGAGGGAAAGGCGGGAGATGGGAGGTGGGAGATGGGAGATGAGCGCCTGCGGTGCCGAAGATTGGAGTTGGAAGATCGAAGATGGGAAAACCACTACTTCTTAAACTCGCGCTTTTGAATGCTGGCGACCCTACTTTGCTCTGCGGGCTACGAAGGGCAGGCCGCTTCCTTCTTCGCGCTAGGCTACGGCGTGACAATGAGTAGTCATAAAACTCTTCGACCACTCCAGCATTCGGGAAATTCCCTCGCGGGAACTGACCTGTGGGTTCCAGGCCAAGAGCAGATCCGCCTGAGAAACATCCGCGACAAAGAAGTCCTGGTCGCTTTGGCGGCGGGGTAGGCGTTCAAAGCGCATCGGCTCGGGCATGGCTGTCAGTTCTTGTAGCAAATCGAAGAGCTCAAGCAAGCTAAGGCTATTTTGCAGCCCGCCACCAATGTTGAAAATCGTACCGGAAGCAGCATTACGGTTCTGATAAGCGGCATCATAAAGCCCAACTAGATCCTTCGCATGAAGGACATCGCGCACTTGCTTCCCGGTTCCCGAGATGGTGAAGGACTCCGGCTGTTTTCTCCAAAGAGCTATATTGATTCCTAAAAATACATCTGCCAAAAACGATTTTCGTCCCATGTATGTGATCGCAACTTATCGGGACGACCTTGGTTTCGGCGGTCGAGAGGTTCCGAGAAATCAGTTTGTCGGGCACACTGGAACGGTGCTGTCATTCCGGTCACCTCATTAAACTTTTCGGCGAAGTATTGGGTAAACTCCCCCTGCGACGCAGCGAACCAACTGGGAGCAGTCGCTATACATTGATCTGCAGGAGGACTTTCGAATAGGATTTCGCACAATTCCAAGTAATGCAATGCCATCAAATCGACCGGAACATTGTCGCGAACGTAATCCGGGGTCCGAACGGTGACTTCTTCTCCTCTCTTCCACGATTGGGTGAGGTATTGCGTGAAGCCGCCTTTCTCCAGGGGGCCGAAAGGGTTGGCGACGACGAATTTGGCCAGAGGGATCTTAGCTCTATGACAGTGATAGCGAATGGTCTCCCATGTGAGGGTTTTGCTCAGGGCGTAAGGTGAAAAGGCTTCTCGAGGTTCGGACCCAATACCCTCGTCTGCTTCAAAGTAAGTACCTGTCGCTACAACCGCTTTTCCCCCTTGGTTTTCGAAAATCGGCAGGATTTCTGCCAAATTCTTGGTATTCTGGCCAAGTGCATCAATTACATCGAAGTCGGGCGCTTTGTGGTTCCCCACGACGGCACCATGCAGGCAAAGCAAGTCGAAGCGGGTCCCTTTCAGGGCATCGAACATAGCGTCACTGCCCATAGAGCCATTCCAGATCGGTTGAATCGATGGCAAGAGTCTCTCCATTCGATTCTGGTAGAGTTCCCCATAGTCTCCCAAGCCGCTGCGGGTGAATGTTGCAGTGATTTCATGCCCAGCCCCAGCGAGGGTCTTTGCAAACCAGTATCCGGTAAAGGAACTGGCACCTGTGAAGAAAATTTTCAATTTTCGATGGCAAATCGATGATGAGTAATTGCTGATTCGTGCGTCGGCCCGCAGATAACTATGAAGGACACGGTGGCGTAGTAATCATAAGCGAACAATCAGCAGTTATCTGGGTCGCTGACAAAGTGGAATTGGGCTATCCTTCTAAAACGGAGAATTAAAATCCTTCAACGATTCAAATCCGGCATCCCTGGCGGAGATCAGCGGTTCGGTAAACGGCCAATCGAAATCGACGCTCGACCATAGAATCCCAGCGTCGGCTTGGGGCGCGTGGGCGGCATCGGTTTTGTAAACCAGACAGCTTCCGTCCTCCAAGCTGGCAAAGGCGTGGGCGAAGCCGACGGGAATGTAGATGACATGGTGGTTTTCGACACTTAGCTCGATACCAGCGCATTGTCCATAAGTCGGGCTGTGTTTGCGAATGTCAATCACGACATCGAGAACACGCCCACCGATGCAGTAGATCAGTTTTGCGTGGGCATGGGGAGGCTTTTGAAAATGGAAGCCACGGATCACGTTAGCCGCAGAAGTGGAGAAGAATTCCTCTTTCAACTCAAGCGAGATGCAATGCTCGGCAAGTTGTCCCTCGTGGAAAGGTTTCACGAAATCACCGCGCGGATCCCGATGAATGAACGGCTCCAAAACTTTGACCTCGGAGAAAGGTTTACTGATTAATTTCAAGGTTCGAGTGTTCGTTGTTGATTGGTATTCGATCGTCTGGTTTGCGGTGTTTGGTGTGTTTTGGGATCAGCTGACTTCGTATTGGGAAGCGGCCATAGTGGCGGCGGCACTCGGTTAAGGCCTGAATCGAAATCGCTATCGAAATCGCTATCGGGTTTCG
>CAZWFJ010000245.1:0-5113 GCA_964633135.1 uncultured Puniceicoccaceae bacterium
TATAATAAAATTCTTTTCATCAGCTTTTTAGATGTCGCTTTTCATGGGCGATGGTCAGCGAACCGCGAGGGGATCGGGGAGGTTGAGGTTGAAGATGCGTTCCTGGTCGAAGCCTTGGGGGTGGAATTTCTTTTGTTGGACTGCCAGCCGCCGCTTCTCGACGAGGCGGCGGTAGTGCGGGCTGGTCATGTAGGGGGGGATGTCGTGTCGGTAGGGGCCGGGCAGGGTGTCGGTGATGCGGTGCAACTGGCCGCGGAGATCGGCAAGGATGTCGGCGTAGGCGGGTTCGTGGACGAGGTTGCGGCGCTCGCAGGGATCGGCTTCCCGGTCGTAGAGCTGTTCGGGGTCGAAGTAGTGCGGCTTGTTGACGAAGTTGTAGTCGCAGAAGGGGCCTTCGACGTAGGCTTGCAGACTGGGCGGGGCGGGGTCGATTTCGCCAGCGCGCAACTTTCGCATGACGCTCTCGGGGTAGAAGAAATGGATCAGCCGATAGCGGCCTTTGGTGATGGCGCGCCCGACACCCATTTCCTGGTAGGTGACCTCGCGGTGAGCGTCGGTTTCGCCTTTGAGCAGGTTGAGGTAGCTGCGCCCGTCCAGTTGATGTTCCTGCGGGATCTGCGCCCCGGTGGCCTCGCAGAGGGTGGGGTAAAAATCGACATGAGAAACCTGGGCTTCGATCTCTCGCCCGGCATCGACCGCTTGGGGCCAACGCACGACGAGCGGCAGATGATAGCCGCTGAGGTAGCAGGTGCCCTTGCCGTGGATGCCGTGGTCGGCGGTGTAGATAAAGATGGTATTGTCGAGTTCGCCCATGGCTTCGAGCTTGGCTCGCAGAGCACCGACCTGGTCATCGACCTGAATGATCCCGGCGTTGATGGCCGCCACCGGGCCGTCGGTCTGCAGACCGGCTTTGCGGAGACGCTCGAAGACGGTGGCGTCGTGGGGGAGGCTCTGCGGGGGCTGCTCGGATTTGCCGCTGAAGGTGTAGCGGTGATCCTTCCCGAGGGAATCACTGGGGTCGGGGCCGTGGGGGAGGGTGTTGGCGAGGTGGAGGTAGAAGGGGCGCTCGTCGCCTGGGGCGGCTTCAAGGAACTCAAGGGCGGTATCTGTCATCCAGCCGGGGTTGTGGAAGCGCAGGCGAGCCGGGCGGTTGCCCATAAGATTGCCCCAATTGACGGCACCGACCGATTCGAAGCCCGCACAGGTTTTGACCACCTCTTGGTGGTTGGCCTGCAGTTCGCGGAGGCGAGCGTCGACCGCCGGATCGTCAAGATCGGCGTCGGGGCCGAGGATTTCCGAATCCCATTCCTCGCCAAGAATGGCAAAATTGCTATGCCACTTGCCAACGTGTCCGGTGAAGTAGCCTGCCTCGCGCAGTGATTTAGCCAGGGTAGGAGTGTCGGGTTGCAGATCGGCATTTTGTGAGAGCGAATAGGGCTCTGCCGTCGAGCAGCCTTCGGAGCAAGAGTGTGCCCGCCCGCAGTATTGACCGGTAAAGATGCTGTAGCGGCTGGGGTTGCAGAGCGGCGCGACGCCGTGGGACTGATGGAAAAGGGCACCTTCGCGGGCCAGGCGGTCGATGTGCGGCGTGGGCGTGGGGCCGCCGTAGCAGCCATGGTAGGCGGGGGTGACGTCATCGGCGATGACGATGACAATGTTCGGCTTTCTCGGCATGGCAGGGATTTGTTGGGATTATCTGTTTTCGGGGTCGAGGAGATTGAGGTTGAAGATGCGCTCGGAGTCGTAGCCCTCTGCATGTCGGTCGCGCTCCAAGCCGACTTCCTTGCGGTTGCGGACGAGTTCCGCATATTCGGGCGAGAGCATGAACTCGGGCACCTCATAGACGGGGAAGGGGCGCTCGAAGGTTTCGGTGACGGCGGCCAGCTCGGCTTTCATCTCGGCAAGTTTCTCGGCGTAGCCGGGTTGGTAGGCGAGATTGTGCCGCTCGAAGGGATCGACCCGGAGGTCGTAGAGCTGATCGGCGTCAAACTGCGCCGGCTTGAAGGGCAGGTTCATTTCGCTAAAAATGTTCTTCAGGCGCTTTCGGTTGCCCCTGCCATCGACGACGAAATCGACCTCACCCGATTCCATTAACTCGATGGCTTCGGAGTCGGGACGGAAAGCCACGTAGTGGAAGGGACCCTTGCGAATGCCGCGCCACCAGCCGATTTCCTGGTAGGGCAGGGCGTGTTCGGTGGTTTCCCCCGCGATGAGCGGGTTGAGGCTTTGCCCATCGATCCGGTGACCTTCAGGCACTGTGGCACCGGTCCACTCGGCGGTGGTTTTGAACAAGTCGACCAGCGAAACCGGAGTCTCAATGGCGGTTCCGGCATATTGGCCGTCGGGAAAGCAGATGAGCAAGGGGACTTGGGTGCCGGGGGCGTAGGGGCTGCCTTTGCCGTAGATGTTATGGTCCGCCAGCCATACGATAATGGTGTTGTCGGCGAGGCCGAGTTCTTCGAGTTTTGTCCGCACGAGGGCCAATTGGTCGTCCATCACGAGGACTCCGGCGTTGTTGCTGGCGACGGGGCCGGTAGTGTCCAGGCCCGCGTCGGCGAGCCGCTGGCGCACGGTTTCGCGCGGCGGGTGGCCGGCCAGCTCGGTGGTGGTCTTTTCCAGGAGACCGTCGTGGGTGACGCGGGCATCCTGCTCCAGCGACTCCAGATTATCGGGGGAGTGGGGAATGGAGTTGGCCAAGTGCAGGAAGAAGGGCTCCCCGCGATCGGCGGCCGCGTCGAGAAATTCGAGTGCACCGAGCGTCTGGAACTCGGGGTTGTGGTAGCCCAGTCCGGGATCGGCGGCATTCGCACCCCGCAGGTTGCCGACCTGGGGATGGCTGAACCAGTCGAAGCCGCTGACTTGCTTGAGACGGTCAATGCGCCAGGCGGTAAGTTCTTGCAGGCGCTCGTTGTCCGCCGGATCAAAGGGGTCGAGCCTGTTTTCCAGCCCAATGTCTTCGGCAACAATTCCGAAGTTGCTGTGCCATTTGCCGACATAGCCAGTGAAATACCCGGCGTCGTTGAGCATTCGCGCAATGGACGGATCACTAGCTTCCCATGAGGTCGTCTGCTGCACCCAGTAGGGTTCGCCCTCAGGGCTGTTCTTCAGCAGGTGGGCATTGCGCCCGGGATACTGTCCGGCGAGAAGGGTGTAGCGGCTGGGGTTGCAGAGAGGCGTGACGGCATGAGCATCGTCAAAGCGAACACCTTCCTCCGACAGTTTGTCCAGATGGGGAGTATCTAATGCCCCGCCGTAGCTGCTCAGGTATTTGTGGGAAACATCATCGGCGACAATGACCACCACGTTCGGGCGTTCGACGGACTCGGCCTGCGAAATGCCGGTGCCGGATAGAGCAACGGCGGAGAGAAGGAGGAGGGATTTCAAGGGGAGATTTCTCATGCCCTAAATTTGAGCGACCAATTCTGCGAATGCCAATCGAATTCGTAGATGAAAATTTCGCAACGCTACGACAAATATCCCGCACTTGCATCCTTGAGCGGTCCTGCTAGGTTTCGAGCGTGTCGGAAAAACTCATACGTAAAAAACTGCCGATCGGTATCCAGAACTTTCGCGAGATTCGTGAGGGTCCTTTTTACTACGTGGATAAGACTCCCTTTGCCTGCCGCTTGTATGATGAGGGGAAGTATTACTTTCTTTCGCGCCCCCGGCGCTTCGGGAAGAGCCTGTTGGTGGACACGCTGAAGGAGCTGTTCGAGGGGAATCAGGCCTTATTCAACGGGTTGTATGCGGAGACGAAATGGGAGTGGTCGGTGAAGCGCCCGGTGATTCGGATCAGTTTCGGCAAGACCGTAACGGGGGACGCGGCGGCGCTTCACGCGAGAATATCGGAGCAATTGGAGGACAACGCCCGCCGCTTGGGGGTGGGGTTGGCTCCTGAGCCGGATCACGCGCAGCGGTTGGATATGCTCGTGCGTGGCGCGCATGAAAAATACGGCCAGCGGGTGGTGGTTCTGGTGGACGAGTATGACAAGCCGATTCTGGATTATATCGAGAAGGAAGACATCGCCCGTGATATGCGGGACACCCTCAGCCTGTTCTACTCCGCGATCAAGGAGTTGGACCCTTATCTGGAGTTTGTGCTGCTCACGGGGGTGAGCAAGTTCTCGAAGGTGAACCTGTTTTCCAAGCTCAACAATCTTCGTGACATTACGGTGTCGAAACCTTACAGCGCGATTTGCGGTTATACCGAGGCAGACGTGGACACGGTCTTCGCGCCGGAACTTGTCGGACTGGATCGTGAAAAAGTGCGGTGTTGGTATAATGGCTACAACTGGACGGGCGAGGCGGTCTATAATCCGTTCGATGCGCTGCTGCTTTTCCAGGAGCGAGACTTCCGTGCCTATTGGTATGAGACGGGTAATCCCTCGTTTCTGCTCAAGGTTCTGCGGAAACGGCCGGTGTTCTTACCCGATCTCACCCGCCGTCATGCCAGCTACACCCTGCTTTCCACCTTCGAAGTGGATCGGATGACGATTGAGGCCTTGTTGTTTCAGACGGGCTACCTGACCATCCGGGAGCAGTTGCCGCAGGGGGAGATGACGGCCTATCGGCTGGGCTACCCGAACCGGGAAGTGGAGAGCAGTCTGACGGGTGCGCTGATACAGGATTGGACCCCGGACATCGCCGAGGCTTCACAGAAAGCGCCCAAGGTGTTCGAACTGCTGGCTTCCAACGACCTGGAAGGCCTGCGGGAATTGATGACCGGCTTTTACGCCTCGATCCCGCACCAGTGGTACACCAACAACCCGATCGCGCAGTACGAGGGCTACTACGCCAGTGTGTTCTACGCCTTCTTCGCCTCGCTGGGGCTGGATGTGCGGGTGGAGCAGTCCAGCAACGCCGGGCGCCTGGATATGGCGGTGCTGCTGGAGAACCGGGCCTGGATCTTCGAGTTCAAACTGGTCGAAGACGCTGCGGAGGGAAAAGCCTTGCCGCAGATTCTGGAAAAAGGCTACGCCGAGCCCTATCGCGCGGCGGGGAACGAGGTCTACTGCGTCGGCATCGAGTTCAGCAAGCAGAAGCGGGCGATCGTGGGGTGGGTGAAGGGTGAAGGGTGAAGGGTGAAGGGTGAAGGGTGAAGGGTGAAGGGTGA
>CAZWFJ010000246.1:0-5110 GCA_964633135.1 uncultured Puniceicoccaceae bacterium
GTCTGCCGATAACCGCTCAAACTCCGGTCCAGCACCGCCAACCCCTTTTGGGCCAGCTGGCCGCCGCCCACGGCCTCCCCGTAACCGCAAAAGCGATAATCCTTCGGATCCGTCACCAGGCCCGCACGCACTGCATTCAGGTCGATATAGGCCGCCACCATCCGCAGCGCCCACGACTCCCCCTCTACCAGCAAACTCTTGAACCGCGCCGACCACAGCGGACCGAAACGCTCATGCGTCCGGTTGAACCACAGCGAATAGCGCAGTTTTAACGTCTTCATAAACTCCGAGACATCGTGCATCCGCGACAGCAGCTCCTCCCGCAACTGCCGGCCCTCCCCGAGGTTCGCCTTCAAGTGCTCCTCCAGCACCTCCCACTTCATCGGCTGCCAGGGGGTGGGCTGTGGATAGAGCAGCCGATACCGCCGCACCAACTCCTCATCCGAGACCTCCTTCGCCTTCTCCGGCACCTCCACCAAAAGGTGGAAATGGTTATTCATCACCGCATAGGTGATTACCCGCACCCCGGAAAACTCGGCCACCTTCCAGATCATCTTCCGGAAAACCTCCTTCTCCACATCTCCAAACAAATCCTCCCCATTCACCGTCCGGCTCATCAGGTGGAAGTAACTCAAGTTATTCGGTAGTGTCAGTCTCTTCTTGGCCATGCTCAGGAAAATTCCAGAACCCACAGAACGATGCAAGAATATTAGGACGGTTCTATAAAAATTTATTTGCCGACTGATTTTCTGGGCGGAAGTTTGGTCACTTGGCTTAGGGGGGAGGCGTTTTTTCTCCGAAGCGTTCCAAGCGTTCGCGAAGATTCCGTAGTTTTTTCTGCAGGTCAACCAGCTCTTCGACTGTTGGAGATTGGGGGCTGTTTTCGACCATGGCTTTTTCTTTCTCGAGCATTCTGCTGATACAACGCTCACCTTGGGGCGAAAGGGCCAGAAGGGGGGATCGGCGGTGGTTTGGATTGGAACGGTTGCAGATCAGGCCTTCTTTAAGCAGATCGTTTGCCTGGGTTTGAATCACCTGCCGAGAGACCAGGCGTTCGCGGGCAAGATCGGGTACAGTCTGCGGCCCCTCCCGGTGAAGCGAAAGCAGCAGGCTCCGCTTGGCGGCGGTCAGGCCCATCTCCGGGTGGAGGGTGTCGCCCAACCAGCGGAGACGGTTGTCAATCTTCCGTATCTCATCAAATAGGATTTGAGCGGCTTCACTTTTTTCGGTCATTCTTCATATTCCTATCAACTTCCCGCAAAGCGACAACAAGATTGTCTTTCCAGATTGACAACATCATTGTCAGGAATCACCCTATCGGCATGACCTCACCTTGCACCTCGCACACCTCCTCGTCCAGTCCTGGCACATTTCGCTGGCACAATGCGACCCAGTTTACGGGGGCACTCAACGACAATCTATTCAAACTGCTTATTCTTTACGCGCTTGCGGCAGCCTGGCCTGAGACAAGTGTCGACACGACCCTGGTTTTGGTGGGAGTGCTCTTTGCTCTGCCGTTTCTTCTTTTTTTAGGTGCGGGGGGTATTCTAGCGGATCGGTTTGAGAAAAACCGGGTGGTTCGCGGGGTAAAGCTGGCGGAAATTGGCGTCATGGCCTTTGGTGCTTTATCGCTCTACTCTGGATCGGGTTGGATGATGCTGCTGACTGTTTTTTTAATGTCTACGCAGAGCGCTCTTTTTGGTCCGACGAAGTATGGGATCATTCCAGAGCTGGTGGGAAATCAGGGGATCTCGCGAGCGAACAGCTTTCTGCAGTCGGCGACTTATGCGGCAATTATTCTCGGGACGGCATTGGCTCCAGAGGTAAGTCTATGGCTTGATCAGGATTACGGGTCGGCGGGTCTTTTGTGTATCGGCATCGCGGCAGTGGGTTATGCCTGTTCGCGAAAGATTGCGCCAACGCCGGCAAGCGGCGGGGCGAGGCGGCTGAGCAATCTCTTTTATCGCGACCTGTGGAACAGCATGCGGGAGGTTCACCGGGACAGCTTTCTCGCGATGGCGGTCTGGGGATCGGGAATTTTTTCGATGATCGGGGCGTATGTGCAGATGAATTTTCTTGCCTATGGGGAGTTAATCCTGGGATTGGGAAGGGAGGAGTCCACGAGACTTTTCTTTTTGACAGCAATCGGGATTGGAGCGGGGGCTCTTTTGGCCGGTCGATTCAGTCGGCGGGGAATCGAATTTGGGATCGTTCCGATTGGTACGGCCCTCATGGCGGCAAGCTGTGTTCTTTTGTTTACAACTGATGCGGACACAGGAGTCTTTCTCGCCGGGACGTATGGATTCCTGATGGGTGTAGGAGCGGGGATGTTTCTCGTACCCATTGAATCTTTCATCCAGTTCCGCAGTCCCCCGGAGCGCGTCGGGGGCATTGTAGCCGCATCGGCTTGGCTGAGCTGGCTGGGGGTGTTGAGCGGTGCCCTTTTGCTCTTTATCAACACCAGCGTGTTCGGACTCAATCCGGGCGAGGGCTTTCTGGTTCTTGCGGGGCTGCTTGTAGGCTTCACTGGGCTGGGCATCTGGGTCTTGCCGGACTTCTTCGCCCGGTTTTTCGTTTTCGTCCTGACCCGTTTCTACTACCGGGTGCGCGTTACCGGACGGGAAAACCTTCCGGCGCAAGGTCCGGCACTGCTGGTGGCAAATCACACCTCTTTCATGGATGCGATTTGGATTCTCTCTTTGCAACCGCGCCGCGTGCGCTTTCTGGTTTCGCGAAAATACCTTGAAGAGCGCGGCGTTTTCTTGCGGATCCTTTTGAACATATCCGGCGCGATTCCGATCCATGAGGAGGACGGACCCAAGGCTTTGGCGAAGGCACTTCTGCAAGCACGGGCCGCTTTGGAGGAGGGATATATTGTCGGGATGTTCCCGGAGGGTCGATTCACCCGGACCGGGCATATGCACCCCTTCAAACCGGGTTTCGAGCGAATTGTGAGGGGAATAAAGGTTCCGATTCTGCCAGTAGCAATTCATGGAGGATTTCGCACCTACGCAGGACTCGGATTGGCGGAAAAGCCAAAGCTATTTCACCCGGGGGATTTTCGTCGGGAGGTGTTTCTGGCGATAGGGACGGAGGTCGAGCAGACGCCGATCGGCAACAAACCGGGCAACGGCTCCCTCCCGGACCGGGTTCGCGAGGCGATCACGGAGGGAATGATAGCGGCTACCCGTTTGCGGCTTCTCCGTTCCGGTTCGGCAGCGGAACGCTTTGTGCGCTGTGCACGGGCGAATCGCCGACGGCTGGCCATGGCAGACTCAGAGGGGAAGGAGCTATCCTTCGGGCGAACTCTGGCTGGGGCATTGGCTCTGCGGGGACTTCTTCGTGAGGAGCTGGGCGACGACCCAGCGGAGATAGGAATTATCCTCCCCCCCTCCATTGGCGGCACCTTGACGAATCTCGCACTCGTTCTCGACGGGCGGGTGCCGGTAAATCTCAACTTCACCATGCCGAATCATTCTTTCGCGTCAACCCTTGAGCAATCCGGTATCCGTACAGTGATCACCTCGCGGCGGGTCTTGGAGAAATTCCCCGAACTCAAGTTGCCCGAAAGGCAGGTCTATCTCGAGGATCTGATGGGTCGGCTTTCGAGCGCACGCCGAATCCGCGCCGGGCTTTCGGCTCTCCTGCTGCCCACCTTTTGCATCTTGGGGAGAAAAAGGGCGAAAGCCGATGACCGGCTGGCGATCCTCTTCAGCAGCGGCACCACCAGCGAGCCGAAGGGGATCGTCCTCTCTCACGGCAATATTCTCTCGAATATCAATGCATTTGAGGAGGTAGGGCGTTTTCGCAAAAGCGATCGAATTCTAGGCACGCTTCCATTTTTTCACTCCCTCGGGCTGACAGTCACGATCTGGATGCCAATGACACAGGGAATTGCGGTGGGATTTCACGCCAACCCGCTTGAATCCAAAGCGATCGGAGAGTTTGCTTCAAAGTTTAAGCCGACGATCCTCTTGGGCACCCCCTCTCTTCTGCTGGCCTGGGCTCGAAAGATCCCACCCGAGTCTTTTGCCTCCGCCCGCTGGGTCATCGCCGGTGCCGAAAAACTTTCCGACCGGGTTGCGGATTTTTTCGAGAAACGCTACGACATCCGTCCTCACGAGGGGTATGGTGCCACGGAGTGTTCCCCTGTGGTTTCGGTTAACGTGCCTGATGCTGATCTTGATGGATTTTGCCAGAAGGGAAATCGCCACGGGACGGTGGGGCGGGTCCTGCCGAATGTGCGCGTGCGGGTCGTGGATCCGGACAGCGGTGTAGAACTGCAAAGGGGGACGGAGGGGCTGATTGAGATTCGCGGACCGAACGTTTTTGAGGGATACCTGGGTAATCGGTCGAAGACAGAGAAGGTCATGGACGACGGCTGGTATCGCAGCGGAGATATCGGGCATCTTGACGAGGACGATTTTCTGACCCTGACTGACCGACTTTCCCGTTTTAGCAAAATTGGCGGGGAGATGATCTCCCACTCGACAGTGGAGAACGCCTTGCGCGATGCTTTGGATCTTGATGCGGATCAGGCATGCGTGACCTCGATTCCGGATGAGAAACGAGGCGAGCGATTGATTGTCGTGGCCACAGCAGGGGTGGGCATGACCTCCTCCCGGCTGGCCGAAGCTCTGGGTCGGTGCAACCTGCCGAATCTCTGGAAACCATCACAAAACTCTTGGATCGAGGTGGAGCAGATCCCACAGCTTGGCACTGGAAAGCCAGATCTAATGGGAATTCGGAAACTAGCCTTGGAAGAAATTTCCCCGGAAGGTTGAAGACGCCCGAAAGCCACCCAACAGCCCGAGTTCCCGGGAACCCTCACGAGCCAATCGGTCCTGCAACAGCCAATCGCCTCCCGAAGACCATCGCCGAACGGTGTTGGAAAGACTCAGAAAAAAATTGCGCCAGACCGGCCAACAACGGCCCACAGGAGTGCTTGATGAGGGCTTTTCCGGGGTGCCCTGCTTTTGAGTCTCAGACATTCTCGGAGTGGCTTCTGATTGCCTTCAGAGGGCACAGAAGGGCTTCTGACAAAATCGAAAAGTTCAAACCGTTGATGTATAGCTATTTAGGTCTTTACTTCGGTTGTTGGGATTGCTTA
>CAZWFJ010000247.1:0-5079 GCA_964633135.1 uncultured Puniceicoccaceae bacterium
TTAATCCCGCCATCCCTACCCCTATCGCTTTGATACGAAATTGATTTTGTTACAAGATACTAGGATCCGAGCAAGCTCGGACGATCTGAATCCCTTTTCCAATGGAGGAGATCGGGTTATTCGGCCATGCTGTCAGCGGCCTGATTGGTTATTCAATCCCCGTCTGCAAACCCGAAGGTGTCGAAAGCCGCGCCCACTTCTTCCGGCAGGGAACTGATCAACCCCGCCGCCGTTGATCCCTCAGCGACGCAACCCACATAAGCCACTAGCTGCGACAAAGCCGGCGGGCGGGCCGAGGCGCAGGCCGCTATCCGAGCGTCGAGCAGCAGCAGTGCTTCCGTCCACTCCGGCCAGCCATAGTCAGAATCATCAACCGATGCGACCCATCTCTCCCAAACCTCCTCGGAACAGCTGCGGTTCGCAAACTGCTCAGCAACCCGTTTGGCGAGATCTTCGCAAACGCCGAAAGCCCTCAGTTTTGCAGCTATGGTTTCCATGGGAGTGGTCTGGACACCCGTATCCAGTAATGCATGACAAGGCAAGCTCAACTGATTCGACTGCGCAACTCAAGCCTCCTCCGGTTCGTAGGCCAGGTCGGATTGAAGCCACCGCTCACACTCCTCGACGCTGATCCCCTTCCGCGCCGCGTAGTCCTCAACCTGATCCCGCGCGATGCGACCGACACCGAAGTATCGTGCCTCCGGATGCGCAAAGTAAAGACCCGAGACCGAACTCGGAGGGTTCATGGCGTAGCTGGTGGTGAGGGATATGCCCGCCTTCTGTTCAACATCGAGCAGATTCCAGATGCCCTGCTTTTCGGTATGATCGGGAGCAGAGGGATAGCCTGCTGCCGGTCGGATGCTGCGATAGCGCTCTTTGATCATCCAGTCTACATGTGGGTTCACTGAGCCGGAATCCGCTTCCAGCCGATCACCGAAGCGAAACCCTTCCTCGCGCCCGAACTGCCAGTCGTCGCGCACTTTCTTGTGGCAGTATTCCGAGAGACCCTCCGCGAAACGATCGGCGAGAGCCTGGATCAGTATCGCCGTGTAATCGTCCCCGTTCTTTTTGAACGACGCCGCATATTCCTCGATCTCCTCGCCCGCAGTGCAGGCAAAGGCACCTACGAAGTCGACCTTCCCTGACTCTTTCGGAGCCACAAAGTCGGCCAGGCAAAGGTGAGGCTCGTCCGCCGTACTCTTCTCCTTCTGCTGCCGGAGGAAGCGAAACGTCTGCATTACCTGCGATCGATCTGAATCCGAATAGATTTCAACATCATCGCCAACCGCATTTGCCGGCCATAGACCGATGAGCGCGCGAAGGTTGACCCGCTCTCCATTAATCAGATCGTCCAGCGCACGCAAGGCGTCCTCGTAGAGCTTGGTGGCCTCCTCCCCACGCTGGTGGTGGCTGAGGATCTTCGGAAAATTCCCCCGCATCTGCCAGGCATGGAAGAAGGGTGACCAGTCGAAATATTGAATCACATCCTCCGCAGAAATCTTTTCGAAGAATTCCACCCCCAGAGCCTCGGGTGCCTGCGGCTCGTATGAGCTCCAATCGACCTGGAGACCACGTTCCCGCGCTTCGACCAGGGGCAGATACTTCGCCGAGGTCGCCTCCCCCATGGCATGACGCTCTCTGGCTTTTCGATGGGTTTCTTCGAGATCGACCAGGAACTGATCCCGCGTCTTCTCGTTTGAAAGCTGGTTGCAAACTCCCGTTACCAGCGATGCATCGACCACGTGGATCACCGGACCGCTGTAGTGCGGGGCTATCTTGATGGCGGTATGGGCCTTCGATGTGGTCGCCCCACCGATCAACAGCGGTGTCTTCATGCCGAGCTTTTCCATCGCCTTGGCGTTGGAAATCATCTCGTCGAGCGATGGCGTGATCAGCCCCGACATTCCAATGTAATCCGCATTGTGCTCTTTGGCTGCGGCGATGATCTTGTCGAACTCACACATGACTCCCAGATCCACAACCTTGTACCCGTTGCAGCCCAGAACCACGCCAACAATGTTTTTCCCAATGTCGTGAACATCACCGCGAACGGTGGCGATTACAAAGGTTCCAGCCGATCCGGAATCCTTTTTTTCCTTCTCCATGTAGGGGAGGAGATAAGCGACCGCCTTCTTCATCACCCGGGCACTCTTGACCACTTGGGGCAGAAACATTTTCCCTTCCCCAAATAGCTTGCCGACGACCTTCATCCCATCCATGAGAGGGCCTTCGATCACGTCGAGGGGACGCTCCAACTGCTGGCGTGCCTCCTCGGTGTCCTCCTCTATGTGGCTCCCGATCCCCCTTACCAAGGCGTGCTCAATGCGCTTCGCCAAATCCTGCGAGCGCCAGTCTCCAGGGTCACCGTCTTTTTTTTTACTGGAATCCCCCGCAGGAACCGAACCCTCTCCACCCTGGAGAAACTTCTCGAGGACATCCGGGTTTTTCTCCTGCGTAGCCCGTTCAAAAAGCTCCTGCAGGACTTTCATTCCCCGAATCATGGCCGCATTGATCCGATCTTCCGGCGAACCTCCGGCACGCCCTTCCTTGATCGCCTCGGCAAGTTCAATCAGGTGCTCGGTCGACTCGGGGTTGCGATTGAGGATCACGTCGTCGACCAGGGTCTTCAGCGGCTCCTCAATCTTATCATAGTCCATCATCAGCCCCGGGTTGACAATCGCCATGTCCAGACCCGCTTTCCGGGCATGATGCAGAAACGATGCGTGCATCGCCTCGCGCACGGGATTGTTCCCCCGAAACGAGAAGGAGACGTTGGAAAGACCCCCGCTGGTTAGGCACCCGGGACACTGCTTTTTCACCTCGCGAACCGCCTCAATAAAATTGACCGCATAAGGATTGTGCTCCTCCATCCCGGTCGCAACCGTGAGGATGTTTAGGTCGAAGATGATGTCCTGCGGCGCGAACCCCACTTCTTCCGTGAGGATGCGGAAGGATCGCTTGGCGATGGCCAACTTCCCCTCGACTGAAACCGCCTGGCCATTTTCATCAAAGGCCATAACCACGACAGCCGCCCCATAACGACGGATCTTGGCCGCCTGCTTGCGAAAGGCGTCCTCGCCCTCTTTCAGGCTGATCGAGTTCACGATCGGGCGCCCCTGCACACATTGTAATCCAGCCTCGATCACCGACCACTTGGAGCTGTCGATCATGAAGGGAACGCGCGATATGTCCGGCTCGGATCCAAGCAGGTTGAGGAACTTCCGCATGCACTCCTCCCCCTCGAGCATCCCTTCGTCAAAATTAATGTCCAGGACCTGCGCCCCCTTTTGAATCTGCGAGGAAGCAATTACAAGCCCCCCGTCAAAATCGCCGCCCTTGATCAGCTTTTTGAACCGCGGGGAACCCGTGACGTTCGCCCGCTCGCCGACCATAAGGAAGGATCCCTCAGCCGAGGAATCAAAATTCAGCGGCTCCAGTCCACTCAATCGTAAGCAGGGGGCAATGGTCGGCACGACTCGCGGTGGAAATTCCGAAACTTCCTCGACGACTGCAGCAATGTGCTCGGGAGTGGTACCACAACATCCTCCCACAAGGTTGACCAAACCCTCCCGAGCAAACCCCGCCAGAGCAGTCCCCGTGTGAGCCGGAGTCTCATCATATCCCGTGTCGCTCAGCGGATTCGGCAGTCCGGCATTGGGATAAACGTGAACGTAGGTGTCCGCGACACGAGACAATTCCGCCAGGAACGGTTTCATCAAATCCGCCCCCAATGCACAATTCAGCCCGACACAGAAAGGTTGGGCGTGCCGAACCGAGTTCCAGAAAGCCTCCACCGTCTGGCCCGAAAGCGTGCGACCCGATTGGTCCGTGATCGTTACCGACAAGATGACCGGTGCCCGCTCGCCCCGCTCCTCAAAAAGATCCTCAATCGCATGAATCGCGGCCTTTAGGTTCAGCGTGTCAAAGGTCGTTTCAGGCATGAGGATGTCCGCTCCCGCCTCCAGCAGACTCCTCGCCTGATCGTAATAGGCAATCCGAAGCTCGTCATAAGTCACCGCCCGATACTCGGGTCGATTGACGTCCGGAGATAGCGAAGCGGTCCGGTTCGTTGGCCCCATCGCCCCCGCCACAAACAATTGGCGACCTTCCCGAACGCTGATCTCATCGGCCACCTTGCGGGCGATCCGCACCGATTCCCGGTTGATCCGATCCACCCAGTCCTCCAGTCCGTAATCCGCCTGGGCAATCCGCGTGGCACTAAACGTGTTGGTCTCGACGATGTCCGAACCCGCCTCGAAAAACTTCCGGTGAATCTCCTCAATGATCGCGGGACGGGTGATGCTCAGCAGATCGTTGTTCCCCTTCAGGTCTCCCGGGATGTCTCGCAATTCTTCATTGCGAAAATCCTCCTCCGCCAGCTTGTGACGCTGAATCATCGTACCCATTGCACCATCGAGAAAAGCGATGCGCTTGCTCAGAATCTCCCGCAAAGGCTTGAAAACCTCCGATTCGGGAATGTGTTGATTGCTTATCATGGCCGTTACACTAGAGTAATCGATACACGGTTCAACCTTTTATATCAACGAATCCAGATTTGTTGATATGTAATTGACGGGTTTACCGGCCCCCAACTCGACCAACTGCAGGAGTATTTGGCCGCAGGTCCGCGAGAACCACTCATCCTCGCCCTCAGGGATGCCAGAAAAACAGAACGCTTGCTCGCCCGCGAATGGAAGCGCCTGCAAGATCAAACCTGGCAACTTCAACAGCAACTGGCAGAAACAACGAATCCGGAACAACGCGCCAGAGTATCGCAGCTCTTCAAAACCTCTCTCCTTGCTCGTGACCGCACGGGCAAGAGACTCGTCCTCCTCCAAGCCGAAATCCGTCGACTCGAGGAACGCATCTCCCTCTTGCGACGCATCGGAATCCCCATTGAGGTGGAAATTTTTGCCGAAGATTAAACGAGTCCCGAATTGGCAAAAGCCCTGGAGTCTCGCAGCTTCTTCTCGTATTCGCCACCAATCCACCTGAACCCCAAATCCAGCAACACGACAGCTATTAACACACATTCCTAAGCTGGATTTTTTGTTTTCAGTTAATTAATTTGGCTCGTTT
>CAZWFJ010000248.1:0-5054 GCA_964633135.1 uncultured Puniceicoccaceae bacterium
CGCGTTTTTATACTCTAAGCGGCGTTCTCACCCACGGATTTTCCGGAAGACCCATCTTTTCGCCAGGGTTCTCGGTCCGGCGGGCCAAATCCAGTGCTTCTTCTTTCATAATTCCTCGCCTTGCTCCTCTTCTGATGTCGCGATTTTCAGGTAATGTTCCACCGCTTCGTCGATCCGTTTCGATGCAAACGGTTTTGCGCTTTCACGCAGACGCGAGGGATGGATTTGATCGAAATTCTGGAAGCGCATTTCGTGCATGCGCACCCCCGTCCACCGGCCCGATTCCAGATACCAGAAGTCCAGCAACGCCTTCTCTGGAGTCGCCATCCACACCTCGCGCTCGCCCAAGCGAACCCGAGTGAAGTCTCTGAAAAGGGCTGGTCGGACGTGACGGTAATCGAAGGTTCCGAAACAATTTGAGAAAGAGTTCGTTTGGCGGGTGGTCACCGAGGTCAGGGTCACAACTTGCTCGGGGATTAGGCTATAAAACCCTAGCGCCCATTGCAAACTAAGGTAGGAGGGAGCATAAATGACCCCGGCCAGAATCGCCGGGTTGATCGAGTCCCGGCGGTTGCTTGGCCCGAAGGCATAGAGACCTTTGCGCAGTGATACCAGCTTGCCCGAGCGGAGCCAGCGATGCAACTGCGTGCGCAGGTGAGCTCGCGGCTCCCCCGACAGTTGTAAGACAGTCGAAAAATCAAACCACTCTTGATCGGGAATTAGTACTCTGAGCGAATCAAACTTCATATGGGATAATGTATAAAAAATGTAAATTATCCTATATGCAAGTTCAATTAGAGAAGAGGGAAACCATTTAAAGGGTGCAGAACGCGGATCTCTGTAAAGAGCCAAGTTGGGGAAATCAGGGAAGAAGTGAGAGGGCGCGTTTTTGGCGGGCGCTGGCGAAGGAGGTCGCCCATGTGCATGTGGTCGAAATTGATGCCAACGATTTTCCAAGTTTTCATAGGTTTTCGGTAGGTGGGGTGGAGGGTTTTCGGTGTGAGGTTCAAGTGAAGGCAAAAGAGTAGGTAGCGGCTGGGGTGCGGACAAAAATCTGAGACAACTGATCTTCTGTCAGGCCTGCAGAAAGTAGCTGTTGAGAAAAATCTTCGATCAGGTAGTTCATGCCTGGAGAACCGCCGTGGTGCTTCCAGTAAGCCGCTTTGGCCGCATCCATCCCCAGCATGATCTGATTAGGAAATTCCGGCAATAGAGTCAGGATCAGATCCAGTGTAGGGTTGCCCTCTCTCCCTTTCCAGCGGAAGGCACTGTCGAACTCCAGCTTGACGCCGCTTTGCAGGAAATCCCGGTGGTAGCCGATGTCCGGTTTGCGATCCGTATGTGAAAGACACACTTTGCTTAAATCCACACCAAGCGCATTAAGTTTAGCCACTTGGTGATCTGCTGCAGTGCCCTGCTCCGTGTGGGTCAGGATCGGGCAACCTGTACTTTGATGGGCCTGAGCGGCGGCTTCGAAAGTTTTTTCTTCGTGTGCGCTGAGGCCGTTCAGGCCGCTGGCGATTTTTATAAGACCAGCTTTAACGGGTAATCTCTGGATCGTCGGCCCTGAAAGATCGTTGCCATCTATACCCAATTCGATTTCCGCAATAAACAATTCTGCCAAAGCGTCAGCACTAAGTCTCCCTCCCCAGTGGCCATCGGGGTAGTATTTTTGTAAATGCAGTCCGGTCGGACAGACGATATGAACTCCACTGAGGCGGGACACTTCGGCCAACTTAGCCGCATTGCGTCCACCCGTGGGCATGGAGTCGACCATTGCACGTCCCCCGACTCCGTAAAATTCTTTGAGTTCCTCAGTCGCTTTTTCGACGGAACCGATCGCGAACTCAGGAAATTTTTCCCTCATGTAGGAAGGATCAATAATGATATGCTCGTGCGCATAACAGAAGCCGAGTTCTTCTGGAGTAATATCGCCCCGGACTGTGCGTATAAAACTCATAACAAATTTGTTTTCTGGTTCTTTTTCCACGCATCCGCCGCAATCTGAGCGACTTCAGTCGGCTCGCGAAGAATCGAACCCCAGTTTACAAGCGTCTCCTGCAATCTGCTAACATCAATGCTACGCGCAGAGCTGTTTGAAGCTAGACTTAAGGTGGCGGCTGCACCTGCGGCCTGGCCCATGCTCATGGTTTGGCCCATGGAGCGGCAGGAGGCGTGAGCGTCGTGGGTGGCGCTGAAGCAGCGCCCGACCACCCAGACGGTGTCGCTGCCTTTTGGGACGAGGGTGCCGTAGGGAACATCGTAGGCGGCGCCTTCGGGGACGTAAGCCCAGTGGGTTTCCTCCTCGCCGTCGGCGGCTTGGCGGTGGTCTTCGATCGGGGCACCGCAGAGGAGGACGACATCGTCGAAGCGGGCGGCTCCGAGGCAGTCCTCGCGGGTGAGGCGGTATTCGCCATAGACGCGGCGGGTCTCGCGCACCCCGATCTGGTGGGAGAGGCCGATGATATTAGCTTCTTCATAGCCGGGCACGCAGTCGCGGAAGAAGGCTTCGTAGATGAAGGCCTGGCGGCGGCCTTCTATCTCGGCTGAAGTGAGTTGCTCGAAGTCGGTCGCGTCGATATCGGCCACCCGTACGGCGACGGTAGCGATGCAGCCCTTCTGGCACATCTTATGGGCACTGCCCGCCTTGCGCGGGAGTGGATGGGTGCCTTGGTCGAGGGCGTGCTCCATTCGCTCCATCAGCATTCTCTTTCCGCCCGCCGCCTGGTAGCGGTCGAGATCGACATTGCTCATGCGGAAGGTGGTGGTAAGCGTCTGGGCGGGTTCGTCCTCCCCGGCCTTTTCGTAGGGAATCCCGGCGAGCTGGCAAAAGTCGGCGTCGCCGGAGGCATCAATGAAGCGCTTCGCGGCAATCTTAAAAAAGCCGCGTTTGGTCCAGATGATGACGGCGCGGGGGCGGGCGTCCGGGGCGGTCTCAACATCGACTTCGGAGAGCGTGGGGATGGCGGTGTGATTGAGGGGAGAATTCATTGTATTTTCACTTTCACTCTCACTTTCACTCTCACTCTCACTCCCCCTCGCTCACATACGACGGCACGCCGAGGGTTCGGTAGTATTTGGCGATGCGGTGGGCGTGTTCGTCGTAGGCGGCTTCGAAGATTTCGGCGGCACGTTTGGCGCCGACGGTGCAGGCGGCGGCGAGGGCGAGGGGCGGATGCCCGGCGGCGGTGAGGCGTTGGGCGACTTCGGCTTTGATGGAGTTGACGACGAGGCAGCCGCCGACGGTGGAGCCGGGGGCGACATTTTGTTCCATACCCTCGATCGGGACCATGGCGTCGCCTTTGGGGGCTCCGGTGTCGAGGACGAGGTCGGCGAAGTCCTGGAGTTTCTTGCCGTCCTCGCGCTTGCTCGAGCTGGCATCGGAGTGCTCCTTGCTGATGAGGGCGACGACGCGCACGCCAGCATTCTGGAACTGCTCGGCCATCTCGATGGGCACAATGTTGGTGCCGCTTGAGGAGATGACGAAGGCCGAGTCTTCCGGGGTGAGCTGGAAGTTGCGGAGGATGCGCTCGGCCAGGCCGCTGACGTTTTCGATGAACATGGCCTGCCGCTGCCCGTTGGCACCGACGACGAGGTTGTGAAACGAAAGCGACAGCTCGACAATGGGATTGAAGCCGGGAAAGGAGCCGTAGCGCGGCCACATCTCCTCGGTCATCATGCGGCTGTGACCGCTCCCGAAGACATGCACCATTTTGCCGGCAAGGATGGTCTCGGCAAACCAGTCGGCCGTCTGTTGGATGGTGGCCTCCTGGGCGGCCACGGCCTTAAAGATGCGCTGGCTTTCAGCGAGAAAGGTTTGAGTTGGTGTCATCGTGAAAGTGAAAGTGAGAATGAAAGTGAAAGTGAGAATGAAGGATTTTTATCGGCTCACTCGCCATCTGGCCAGGTGGGCCGGGGATAGGGCGCGGGACGGGGATCGGGGATGGTGCCGAGGAGATGGCGGGTAATGCCTTCCGTGCTGCGCTGTTTCCAGGGGACGAGGGGATCGGGATTTGCCTTCCACCACTCGCTGGGTCCCTCCGCTTCGATCCCATTGTGGAGGGCGACCATCCGCGGCTTCATCGCCGCGAAGCGTTCGAACTCCTCGTAAACGAGGTTGTTCCGCTGTTGCCAGTCTTCCGCGAGGTTGTAGAGTTCGCAGTAGTCGAGGTCGGCGTCGGCCACGAGTGTCCAGTCGCCTTCGCGGTAGCAGACTTTGATCTGACCGTCGGCCCCCTGGTAGCGCCAGTAGAGCGGGCGGGCGGGGTTGGGCATGGTGCCGCCACGCAGGACCGGGAGAATGGACTCGCCGTCGATGGTGCGGTCGGCCGGCAGATCGAGGCCGAGGTAGTCGTGGATGGTCGGGAAGAGGTCGCTATGGACGACGGGGGTGTCGGAAACCGCCCCAGCGGGCACAACGCCGGGCCAGCGGATGAGACCGGGGACGCGGTGACCGCCCTCATACATCCAAGCCTTGGTGCCTCGATGGTGCCCGGCGGAGGCGCGGACGCGTTCGAGGCTCTTCGGATCCCAGGCCGGGCCGTTGTCGGAGGTGAAAACGACTAGAGTGTTTTCGGCCAGACCGTTCTCCTCGAGATAGTCCATGAGTCGGCCAAAGGCGGTGTCGATCTGGGTAATGTTGCCGTAGTAGTTGGCGTCATGGGGGTCGATTCCCTGTTCGATATAGGGCTGGCTGAACTGGGGTTCGGTCCCGATGGGTGTATGCGGTTCATGCGTCCAGACGGTGAGGAAGAACGGCGCGTCGGCGGGCTTTTGCTCGCCGATCCACTGGATAGCCTCATCGACTATGATGCCGGCGGAGTTGCCCTCGATTTCGCCGCAGGGTTCGCCGTTGCGGATGAAGTTGGTGGGGTTGATATGGTCGGGGGCGGCGTTGTTCTCGGTGGCTAGCCAATGGTCGTAGCCTTGGTCGGCGGGCGTGGGGTGCGCATGGGTGCCATCGAGGAAGCCGAGGTGCCATTTACCCACGTGGCAGGTGGCGTAGCCCGCCTTTTTCAACTGTTCGGGAAGGGTGATTTCGGAAGTTCGCAGGT
>CAZWFJ010000249.1:0-5045 GCA_964633135.1 uncultured Puniceicoccaceae bacterium
TTAAATACGAAATGGTATCACCGCCAAGCCCTACGAGTCAGGATCTCTGAGCTTAGATTGGTTTTGCGTTCTACCACTTTCACTCACACCTTCTTTCATTCGGCTATGAAATATTTCCCCGCGCTTTACATTTTTGGATTCTTGGGGACAACCGCCAGTGCTCAGCTTGATCTGGTCTTTGAGGACCATTCTACCCACTACGACTCGGGGGATATTTGGATTACTTTTGACAACGGGGGAGGGAATACCCCGTTCGATGTTTCCTATTCGACGGCAGGGGGCGCGAAGGCGGTTACATTTGGCTCCAGTGGGAGCGGAACGAATCACCTCAGCAGTTCCATCCGGCTTTCGGATGTAACCGACCATGCGTTTACGATCAATTCGGTCAGCAGCGTAGCCGTATTCGTGAGCTATGGGGATCCATTTTCGAATCTGGCGGTTTCACCGTCGTTTTTTGAGGGGGCACCGAGCGCGGATATTACGTATCAAAATTTTGAGATTACCCGTACGGGTGGGAGCGGGGATCAGGGGAACCTGACCAACATCAATTATTTTACGGCCCTGATGAGCATCCGCAGTTATTCGTCGGATTACAACGGCTGTCCTCATGGGCTTCTTGGGGAACACCACCATGGTCAATGGGACGGCACTCAATGCCATGCCGAGCGAGGATTGGTGGAAGCTGAACCCGATGGAGGCCTTTGACGAAATCCAGCCGGATCACCCTTACTACAACGAGTGGGCGCAGATCTTGTTCGACGCCTCTGAAAATGGTGCCTACAGCATTCCGTTCTCGGACCGTCTCGGTAGCGGACCCTTGGTCAATACGGTGCAGTTTGTGAAGGATAACGTCAGTTACGAAATTGATGAATGGGTGGTCGGCTTTGGCGATCCGGTAAGCGTGATTCCCGAGCCGGCGACGGTTGGGTTACTGCTCGCCCTGGGAGCGGGTGCGGTAGTGTCTTGCCGGCGGCGGCATCAGAGGACTTTTACGGAACTGCCTAGCAATAGGTAATAAGAATCGAAACCCGATCGCGATTTTGATTTCGGCCGTAACCGAGTGCCATTGGGTCCCCGGGGGGGCGAAGGGGTTACGATCCGTAGGCTCAAGGATTACATTGTTTCGTGGACAAGGGCAATGTGTTGCGGATAACCTCGCGGTTTTCTGTTTTTTCACTCATGAGTATAGAACGCATTTCCGTGGTCATTCCGGTCTTTAATGAAGAGGGCAATTTGCCCGACCTGCGAGAGAAGGTTTTTCAGGCCCTGACTGAGGTGGGGGTCGACTGGGAATGTGTGCTTGTGAATGACGGAAGCTCGGACGGCAGCGGGGAGATTCTCGATCGATTCCAGGAAGAGGACGAGCGATTCCGGGTGATTCATTTCCGAAGAAATTATGGGCAGACTGCCGCGATGCAGGCCGGATTCGATGCGGCCCGGGGTGATGTGATCGTGCCGATGGATGGGGATCTTCAAAATGATCCAGCCGATATCCGCCGGATGTTGGATCGGCTCGATGAGGGCTTCGATGTGGTCTCGGGCTGGCGGAAGGATCGGAAGGACAAGAAGATCTCCCGGGTTTTCGTCAGTCGCATCGCCAACCGGGTGATTTCCTGGATTTCCGGAGTGCGGCTGCACGATTACGGATGTTCCCTGAAGGCCTATCGCAAGCCGGTGTTGGAGGGAGTCCGCCTCTACGGCGAGATGCACCGGTTCATCCCGATCTATGCCAGTTGGCAGGGGGCGAAGGTGGCCGAGATCCCGGTGAGCCATTATCCGCGTACCAGGGGCAAGTCCAGCTACGGGTTGGAGCGGGTCTTTAAGGTGATCCTGGACCTCATGGTGGTGAAGTTCTTGCACCGTTACTCGCATAAGCCAATGTATCTATTCGGCGGGTTCGGGCTGGTTTTTTTTCTGTTCAGCTTCCTTTCCTTTGTATGGATGTTTTGGCTTAAATTTGTGTCGGGTATCCAATTGACGGGCACGCCGCTGCCGCTGTTGACCGTTTTTATGGGAGGCCTGGGGGTGATTTCGATTCTGATGGGCCTCCTGGCGGAGCTGGGTACGCGGACTTATTTCGAGTCGCAGGGCAAGAGGACGTATCTGGTCCGCGAGGTGCGTCCCGGGGTTTCCCCTGCCGGTCCTGAAAGTTGAACTTGATGTACGAAGGGCGAAAGGTTGTCGTCGTCATGCCCGCCTATAATGCGGAGAAGACGATTGAGCAGACCCACCAGGAAGTGCTGGGCCAGGGCATCGTTGATCTAGTCATCGTCGTTGATGACCGGAGCACGGACGACACCGTATCGGTTGCGGAACAGCTCCCCTGTACGATTGTCCACCGGCACGATCATAACCGTGGCTACGGGGGGAACCAGAAAAGCTGCTACCGATTGGCGCTGCGGGAGGGGGGCGATATTGTGGTCATGGTGCATCCGGATTATCAATACACGCCGAAGCTGATTCCGGCGATGGTATCGATGATTTCGAGCGGCCTCTACGACTGTGTCCTCGGCTCGCGAATCATTGGCGGGCAGGCATTGCGGGGCGGCATGCCTGTCTGGAAGTACGTAGCGAACCGCTTTTTGACCGCTTCCCAAAACCTGCTCATGGGGGCAAAGTTGTCGGAATATCATACCGGGTACCGGGCTTTTTCCCGGGAGGTGCTCGAGCGGCTGGATCTGGAAAGGAATTCGGACGACTTTATTTTCGACAACCAGATGTTGACTCAGATCCACTGGAAGTCCTTTCAGATCGGGGAGGTTTCCTGTCCCACGAAGTATTTTCCCGAGGCCTCCTCGATCAATTTCCGGCGCAGTACCCGGTATGGTTTGGGGTGCTTGTGGAACGCCCTTCTTTTTCGCCTTGCCCGCTTGGGATGGGTCCGTTCCAGATGGCTGTCAACTACTTGAGACCCTGTGTCCTGGAGCCGAGCCAATCCTTTTATACTGGCAGGGGCCATTCTCGCCGGCCTGCTGTGCGGAGCAATCGTGGCCGTACCACTGTGGGTGGCCGATTCCCGGATGGTACTGGAGATCCGTTTTGTGGAGGCTCCGGATGGCTCCGAGCCGGCATTCAATCTAAATTACGAGCGGGGACGGGGATTTCACAGCCTGCGGGTGAGCGAACCCCTCGATGGTTCCACGGACGATCCTCGCCTCTATCGGTGGGTCTTCGATGCACGGGATATCCACTCGATCCGGTTGGGAATTGCCGGATGGGGCGGGCGTCTGGAAGTGGAGTCGGCCGTGTTGGAAGATCTCGCCGGTTCGGTGGTTTATGAGTTTGATCCAGCGCGAGTGCGGCGAGGGGAGGGTGCCTCGGCCTATCCAGTCG
The DNA here is from genome assembly GCA_964633135.1 of uncultured Puniceicoccaceae bacterium. Lineage (GTDB taxonomy): Bacteria > Verrucomicrobiota > Verrucomicrobiia > Opitutales > Puniceicoccaceae > Puniceicoccus. The sequence goes on from CAZWFJ010000249.1 coordinate 3,334, forward strand.
AGGCGGCAGATGGGAGTGCTTACTATCGCTTGATCCTTCCGGTTTCCCAAAACGGTGGAGTCGGGCGTGTTCATCGATTATCGCCTCAGAGCTGGATTGCCATTGGGTGGGGATTCTCTCTGGGCGCGGTTGTTTTCTGGACTTCGCTGCAGCTTTGCCGCCGAAATCCCCTCGGGATCGGGAGGATTGCCGAGTTTCGGGATTCGTATCCATCCTGCCGAACCAACCATCCGCCCCCTAGGTGGATCTGTCTCGCCTCTCTCGGGCTGCTCGGGTTTTTCGTCCTGATCCGCTCGTGGTCGAATTTCCTCCATCCCAGTCTTTTCGTGGAGGACGCTTTTCACTACTTCAACCATTACTATGGTGCGCAGGTGCTGTTCCTCGACGGCTTGCTTCGCCAACCAAATGACTATTTGAACTTGCTGCCCAATTTACTGGCCTGGTCGTTTGCCTGGTTGGACGTCCGCTTCGTTCCCGGTGCCTACGTGGGATTTGCGGTCGCATTCTCCCTGTTTGCTGCTGTTCTTCCGGTGCAGACCGGCTGGTTCCGCAGCCGCTGGATCGCCTTTGTGGCTCCGCTGGTCCTCGGGTTGAGCGGACTCAATCACATCTTCTATTATACGACCCTTACCTTTCAGATGTATGTGGCGGTTCTGGTCTTGCTCGTCATGATGTTTCTGCCGGAACCAAAGTCGGTATTCCGGCTGCTCCTTCGAATTTTCCTGGGGGTCTTCTTGGTCTTTTCCGGGCCGTATTCCGTGGTGGTCGTCCCGGTGGGTCTTGTGCTCCTCGTGCTCTATCGCCCTTCCCGACAATCCGTTTTCTGGTCTTCCATGGTTCTGGCGGGGATCGCTTTTTTGCAGACCTCCTCCGGGTTGGTCCGGTTGCAGAACGTGCTGGAACCCTCGGTCCTGCTCCGTATGGGTGAGGTGATGATCGAGCGGGTGCTCTTTTTCGGTTGGGGAGTTGTCGGGTTGGCTCCGGGTGCGATCCTGGCGATGGCGATCGTGTTCGCTTCGTATGTGCTCCTTTGGAAGGACGGAGAGTTTCGGCGAATCGGGACCGTGTTTCTTCTCATCGTTGTCCTTGCGGTAGTGCCGCTTTTTCTGAGCCAGAAGTTTATCCTCTATCCAGATCCTTACGACTGCCACATTCTCATTTCCCAGTTTTTCTGGCTCTTCTACCTGCTGTTGGCCGCAGACCGCCTCGCTGCCAAATTCGGGGTGCGGACCTCGTGGAAGGGGCCGACTTTGGCCGCGCTTTTTGTCCTTTTCACGGCTGTCGATCAAAGAATGAATCCAGACAATGGCTATTTCCCTCCGAATCCACAGGTGAGATCGTTTGTCGAACGGGTTAAGGCGTTCGAGGAGCGGTTGGACGGCAGAAACGAGTTTGTCCGCCTTGAGGGTGAAGGGGCATGGCAAGATGCCTTTGCACCCCGTGTCAGGGTGGGCAGCATGAGGGCCGACGCCCAGGAAAGAAGACCGGAAGAGCTTGAATTGCGTTAGTGGCTTGTTGCGTAGATTGGTTCCTATAGAGCCGAATGCTCAAACCGGACACTTCTTTTATTTCTGTCCGCTCCCGCAGGAGCGAGGTTGAACAGTGTATGTCCCTCGGTATTAATCGAATCCACAGGGCCTTTTCTGGGTCTGCAAACCGGGTGTAACCACAAGTGCGGGGAGTGGGAGGGGCTTTATGCCCCGATTTCCGGC
>CAZWFJ010000250.1:0-5040 GCA_964633135.1 uncultured Puniceicoccaceae bacterium
AGCCCTCATCAAGCGCTCCTGTGGGCCGTTGTTGGCCGGTCTGGCGCAATTTTTTCTGAGTCTTTCCAACACCGTTCGAACAGACCAGATGATTCCTTGCTAGCTGGGAGCTTTCCGTTGTAGGAATGGTATTTATGGACACGGTGGAAGCGAAGCAGGGTTCGTCCGATTGGGATGGGAAGGGGAAAGATGGGGTGCGGCAGCTTCGTGCCAAGTTGCAGGAGCGCATTAGTCGGGCCGGACTTCCTCCTGGGGAGGATTTGCCTTCGATTCCGAGTGCTTTTGATCGCCAGTGCCATACAGTCTTTGATGTTTGCCGATTTTCGAGGGAGGAGCTGGAGGAGGACCGGACCGATGAACCGATGGAGGTAAAGCGACTGATGGAAACGGGGGAGGGACTGGCCACCTGGATTCACGTCAGCGGGGTTCATTCTGCTGAAAAACTGAGAGCATTCGGAGATCTTTTGGATTTGCATGCCCTGACAATTGAGGACGTAATGAATTTGTGGGCACGCCCCCGGGTTGACATCAACAAGGAGGAGTTGTTTTTCACCGGGAGGGCTGTCGACATTGAGGCGGGTTCGTCTCACCCAAAGGGGCAGCAAGTTTCGATCGTCCTCCGCAATAATCTTCTCATCTCCTTTGCGGAGAACGACGACGATCTTTTTCGGGCGGTAAAGGCCCGCCTGCGGAATCCATTGAGTCGCATTCGGTCGGGTGGGACTGCGTTTCTGGCGTATTCGCTGATCGACACGCTCGTAGACCGGCTCCTGCTTCTAACCGAAGCACTTGAAGAGATCGTGGTTGAGATGGAGGAGCGAATGCTGGATGAAGACGATGAAATGGATCCGATCCCGATTGGAGAGATTTATCGCCGGAAACGTCAGGTGCTTCGGCTGAACCGCATTGCGTTCCCGTTGCGCGATGCCATCCACGACCTTCATGACCTTTCCGGGGAGGTGCTGGACACTGACCTGGAGATCTATCTGCGCGACCTTCTCGACCATGCCCGCCGGGCGGCGGAGCGGGTGGAGCACGCCCGGGGAATGCTACACGACATTCAGGATTTTCACTCGGCCCGGCAGGATAGCCGCATCAATCGAACGATGCAGTTTCTGACCGTAATCGGTACAATTTTTGTTCCGCTGACTTTTGTTGCTGGAGTCTACGGGATGAATTTCAATCCGGAAAAGAGTCCTTGGAACATGCCTTTGCTCAACTCGTATTGGGGGTATCCAATCTGCCTGGCGGGGATGCTGCTTTTTGCGGTGATCATGGTCGTCTATTTTCACCGGAAGGGATGGCTGGGTGATATTTCCAGCCGTCGCTAAAGCTTCATGCCCGACCAATCAATGCAATCGGCTTTCCGGGAGGGAAATTTCCCGTCTCGACCTCTGCGGATGGTACACGGTAAAAGTATCGCATGAATGGATCGAAGAACGCCCTTTTCGTAGTAATCCTGATCTTGGCCCTGCTGCCATGGGGGGTGCTGCTCCTGCTGCTGAACTCGGAACGCGGAGCTGAATTTCTTGGGATTAAAATGGTCACGACAGACCCGGGTGCTCCGACTCCTGAGGAGGCAAGTGAGAGGAAGACTCTTCTAGAAAGGCAGGAGCGGAAGATCGCCGACCTCGAGGAATCCCTGGCGGAAGCCAGGAGCGGGGAATCGGCACTGATCACTCCGACGGAACTTCGTTCCCTCCGCAATTCTCTCGCGGAGCTGCGTTCCGAGAATGAGGAATTTCAGATGCGAATGGAGCGGCTTCGGACCGAATACAATTCAGCCCTTTCGGAGGTCGTGCGCCTAAAGACCCAGCAAATGGCGGCCGAAGCGGCTCCCCAGCCCGAACCGGAGCCTGTGCCCGAAGAGTCCCCAGCCAGACGGCCCCCCGCCCCCAACTCTGGTGGCTGGATTCTGCCTCCGGGAAATTGACACCAGGCCTCCTCCAGACACGGTAGGATAATGACCACGAAACCAGGAGTTCTTCTTCTCAATCTGGGTTCTCCGGCCTCAACGGAGGTCGGCGATGTCCGGACGTATCTTCGCGAGTTTCTGATGGACGGTCGTGTCCTTGATGCCCCAAAGCCGGTTCGGTGGTTGGTTGTGAACGGCTTCATTCTGCCTTTTCGCCCCAAGAATTCGGCAGCGGCCTACCAGCGAGTTTGGACCGAGCAGGGGTCGCCGTTGATCGTGACGAGCGAAAAGGTCCGCAAGCTATTGGACGAAGGGGATTGCCCTGTCTTTCTCGCCATGAACTACGGGGAGCCATCCATTGCGGGGGAGATACAAAGGATCAAGGACAATGGGATCACGGACCTTTTTCTCATGCCGCAGTATCCTCACTATGCAATGTCGAGCTACGAGACGGTTGTGGTGAAGACGAAGCAAGCCCTGCGCGAAACGGCTCCAGAGATACGCACGAAGCTTCTCCAGCCATTCTACCAGGACGCAGATTATCTCGGAGCACTGGAAACGGTGATCCGCCCTTATTTGGAGAAAAGGCCGGATCTGATTCTTTTTTCCTTTCATGGAATCCCGGAGCGGCACCTGCGCAAGAGCGATCCCTCTCACGCCCACTGCCTCGCGAGCAGCGATTGCTGCGAGAATTGCCACCCGGCCCATGCCACCTGTTATCGGCACCAGTGTTATACGACAGCCCACAAAACAGCGGCCCGCCTGGGGCTGAGCCGGGAGCAGTATCAGATCTCATTTCAATCGCGCCTGGGCCGGGATCCCTGGCTGACCCCCTACACGGACAAGACCCTTGAGGAATTGCCTGGCAAGGGGGTCAAACGTCTCCTTGTCCTGTGTCCCGCTTTCGTGACCGATTGCCTCGAAACTCTTGAGGAGATTTCCATGGAAGGGAAGGAGAGCTTTCTGGAAGCGGGCGGCGAGTTCTTTGAACAGATCCCCTGCCTCAACGATCATCCGGCGTGGATCGAAGTCCTCCGCAAGCGAATCGATTCCTGGCGCAAATCAGTTGAGTCCCCCGAGTTCTCCGCAGCAGAAGCATAACGTGAGCGACCCGGATCGATTTTTCGTTTGGCTTTCCATGGCGGCCTATGGGGTTGCGGCGATCTACGGATTGATCCGCCTCCTCCAGCGCAAGGACGGTGGACGCTCCGTCACCTATCCGATTATCCTGGTCGGCTTCCTCCTGCAAACCACTGGACTCTACATCCGGGGAATGGAGATCGGGGCCTGCCCGCTCGGCAACCCGTACGAGATTGTCCAGTTCGTTCTCTGGTCGACGATCTTTCTCTTTCTTGTAATCGGCCCGGTTTTTCAGGTTCACCTGCTCGGGACCACCAGTTCCGGCCTTGTTGCCATCACGGGGATTTTTGCGCTCCTGGCCCCTGGTTGGGATGCCCCGCACTCCGCCGCTCTATTTGGAGGCGATCCTCTGATTGAGTTCCACGCGGCGGTTTCCATTTTCAGCTACGGCATCTTTGGTCTCCTCTCCACCGTAGCTCTGCTTTACATCCTCCAATACAACGCTCTTGAGCGAAAATGGAAGTCGCGCCTCTTCACCCTTTTGCCGTCGATCGTGCAGTTGGACAACCTTGCCAGGCGTCTCCTCTCGGCGGGGGTTCTGGTCCTCTCTCTTGCGTTTGTCTCGGGACTGATGGTCTGGTTCGAGGAGGCTTGGAGCGCGCTCCACTGGAAAATTCTCACCGTTATGGTTCTCTGGCTTGGTTATGGAGGGGTGTGGGTGATGCGATTGCGCCAGCGGTTTTCGCCCCACCGGGCCGCTATTTGCTTCCTGACTCTTTACCTATTTGCCCTCTTTTCGCTATGGCCGATCAACAAGGCGCATGAGGCAGAGACAGGCGAGCCGCTCCCCTCCACGAGTTCGGATCGCTCTCCCGGAACCAAATGAGTTTGCCGAGAAGACTTGTGGTCCTCGGGATTTCCCATCACCGCACCCCGCTGGACATTCGAGAGCATTTTTCGCTCTCGGAGGATGACGTGCGCGAACTCGCGGAGTGTCTGCTGTCGATGGAGGAGATCCAGGAGGTCGTTCTTCTGAATACCTGCAACCGGGTCGAGGCCTACCTGGCCAGTGCCACGGAACCCGACCCGGAGAAAGTCTTGATCGCAATGGCACGAGTCACTGGGCAACCCCTCGAACTCCTCCGCGACCTCCACTTCTCTGCTGCCAACAGCGACATGCTGGTGCATCTTTTTTCCGTGGCCTCTGGTCTTGATTCCCAAATGGTCGGGGAGACCGAAATCCTCGGGCAGGTAAAGGACGCTCTCGTCCAGGCACGCTCCGAAAAGTGGGTAGGCAGCGTCATGGCACCTCTTTTCGAGCGCTCCTTCCAGGCGGCCAAGTGGGCCCGGACCCACACGGGCATAGGAAAAGGGCAGGTCACCATCGGAAACGTGGTCGTCGACCTGGTCAGCCGTGTTTTCGGCGATCTGGTTCACCCGCGCATCCTCCTCATTGGCAGCGGTGAGGTGGCGGAAAAAACCGCGCAAAGCCTCTTGAGTCGGGGCGCGCGAGATATCACCGTGACCGGGCGCTCCTTCGACCGGTCCGAGACCCTGGCCCGCACCTTGGGCGGAGCCGTCCTCCCCTTCGAGACCTTCCGCTCAAATCTCCACTTCTACGACATCGTAATCTCTTCGACGGCGGCACCAGACCCGATCCTGACCCGCGAGGTGATTCGGGCAATCTCTCGCAAGCGCCGTTACGCTCCGGTTCTCCTGGTCGATGTCGCCGTGCCCCGCGATGTCGAGTCCGCCGCCGGTTCCCTTGATCAAGTCTTTCTCTACAACATGGATGATCTCGCCGAGATCGCCAACGAGAACCTGCGCCTTCGCAAGCAGGAGGTCGAGAATTGCCTGGCCGAACTCAAACGCCGGGCATGGAGAACCTGGCTGCGCTCATTTCGCCGAAGTTTTGCGTCAAGGAGTTTGCGTTCCGGCTCTCAGCAAGACGAGGGCAGCTCTCCCCCGACGGATCTTCCGCGGGAGGACCGTTAGCCCGACTTAAGCTGTTTTAGGGTATATTTTACGTAAGTCGTTGGTTCTCG
>CAZWFJ010000251.1:0-5005 GCA_964633135.1 uncultured Puniceicoccaceae bacterium
GCGAACTAAGACCTCTCATGCTCCATTATATCAAATGAATTTCCAACACCGTTGGCACCCCACTTATAGCTCCGTCCTATTATGGTTGCGCTCGAGAATATCACACGAGAATGGATCTCATGATAATAAGGGGAACAAAACTGCGATTGATTTTATCTCCTTGCCATCGCCTCGGTTATGGGTGTCCGAAATTTTGCCTTCCCTGCGAGATCATTAATCAGCGCGTCGGCTTCGCCGTCAAAGTAGATGGCGAACACACGGCTTACACTTCGGGGAGATTCGACCAGTCGAGCTTGGTTCCCTTGTGCCCCGCCTTGTGGCGTTTCGCGGCGGCGTCGATCTGCTCCAGCATGTCGGGAGAGACCAAAACGCGCGGCTCCAGTTTCACCGTGCCGTCCTCGTATTCGGTGACGTGGTAAAACTCGGTTCGTGCGCTCCGGATGGTCACGCGCCGCTTGGTGTCCAGTTTCGCATCGTAATTCTTTTTAACTGCTACTGCCATAATATCTAAAACCATAAGTGGGATTTCCCACCTTGCAAGCTGTCACTGCTTTTCCGGTTGCTTCTTGTCCTGCCGCCACCGTGCAGTTTGGCGGTTAAAAGGAACGAATGGGTCGGTTCTGGGCACCCATCGTATTCTTTCTATGCGCCGAGCTAATATCCCGGCATATTCCCGCCCGTGTGAAATAGCAAAAGTGAACCTTTGCGCGAATTTAGTTGCGAAAAGCAATGTTTTTTTGGGAACTTATGGGTGTCCCAAAATTTATTTGGTGCCAAAATTTCTTTTTGGGAACTTATGGGTGTCCCAAAATTTCCAAGATTTCAAGCGGCGTAGATGGCCCGCTTGCCCGGCCATGGGTGCCGCGTTCCTCGTCGGAGTGGGATTTCCCCGCGCGGCGAATCCCGCCTAAGCGGGAGAGCAACGCGCGGGGAAACCGCGCCACGGGTGGCGGGGGGAAGCCGCCCATAACGCAGCGAAGCAAGTGACACTGGGGGCGCGTGGCGGGAGGCGACTAAGAAAAATTTCAGGCTGTCGGAGTCGGATGGATACGGAGACAATGCTCCCGCACCCCGTGAACGCCGGGCGCTGGGCCTTTCCAAACTTTGGAGCATCGAAAGTCGATGCGGAGGGAAGCTTTTGGCAAAGCGACGAAGGAGCGCGCAGCGGCCGAAGGACGCGGAGGGACCTTTCCGCGACACCGGGGAGCTTCCGGACCCAAACAACGCAAGCCCGCACCCGCCCCGGCACCCCCGCCCCGTCCGCGCCGCCTATTCCGGCCGGAGACTCGCACAAGACCACTTTATGTCAAACTCCGCCCCCGACTAGTGAGCTTGCGAACGCGGGCGGGTTCCCGGGCGGAATTGGACATAAAGTTCTTGTGCGAAAGCGTAGGCCCATGCCCGACATATTCGCGGCGCGGGCGGGGCGGGGGTGTCGGGGCGGCAAGAGGGCGTCCGATACGGCCTTGGGGGTCCGGGGATCGGAAGTGGGTCGGGCGTTTGCGTTTCCGCTGGGCGCGTAAAGCCAATAACCGCCTCCCAAAGCCGGGAAGATGTTCCAGCACTCGGCGTTGCCACTCAATACGGGAATCTTCGGGAAGACTGGTGTGAATTGAGATTTTCCTTGTTATACTCGAGCGAACGATTGTTTGGGGTTGGGTTGAAATAAAAAATGTTCCCCAAAAAGGGAGTTCCCTCGTTTCCTCCAGGAGCAATACTCATAGGTTCGTAGATTTTTCCATAGTGGGCGGATACAACCTCTCCCCTCTCATCTAATTCGGTTCGAACGCGAAAAACCACCAAGGTTCTTTTGGCGTCAACTGCCTGAGCTATCTGTCGACCGTCACGTCTTGTATTTTCCTGTGAAAGCACTTTTTGATCATAACCTGTCAAAGGAGCTTCTTGCGGCGAGGCAAGTTCGCTTGCGATTGCAGGACTATTGGCTTCGGGACGCTCAAATAAAATAAATCCGTCTTCGGGGTTCTCTACCCACATCTCGACGATCAACTCCCACTGCGCAGCACGATAAGGACCTGGTTCGGAGAAGAACGGCTCTTTTGCCCGAAAGTAAACATCGGCGTTTTGTCCGGACCCGAACGGCGGCAACCAATCAGCTTTTTCCACGTCATATTTTAACACGGCATCAACTTGGGGTATATTGTGGTCAGGAACGCTTCCTACCACCATCGCCACCGGATCGATTTTGCGCTTGAGAACAATCTCGAGCGGATCCGGAGGGGGCCAGGCGATTGAACCCATCGTCTTGTAATATCCATCCTTCGACGACCGCACCCAAAAAGCGAAGTCGCGTCGCGCAGTGACCGTAATCTCGCCCTGATCATTCGTAATGCCTTCTCCGCCACCTCCTTCGTTACTCGAATAGCCAGCAGCAAACGCGCCCTGGATTGGTTCTCCTGAATCGTCTACGACGCGTAAGGTAATCTGGCGGGGGATTTGATCGGCCAGCATACAGCCCTGAAGAAGGAAAAACCCTGAAAGAAAAGCTATTAGTCTGATACTCATTTTAGATTTCGGTTTTCGATTACATCCTCATACAGTTGGAATACGTAGCAAAATGCAGGGGCTAGATAATCGCCATGTAGCCAGCGGTTCGCACTGGGTCCGCTACGATCCGGCCACTCATTGTCTTCGGTCCCCAAGAATTCGGTCTGCATGTCAAAATTTCTCTGGTTCCCCCCAATGTTAAAATCGACAACCTCGTTACTCCCCGCTGCATAACTTCTGGCCGGGATCGCCTCGGCCAAAATCTTTGCGTGATTCGTGAGCACTGCAGCCTTGGCGGAGGCGTTTGCGTCCCCGATGGGTGCGTAGAGCCAGTAGCCGTCTCCCCAAGCCGGGAAGATGTCCGGGTCCTCGGCGTTGCCACCCGGTCCGTGGAAAGTGTAGGCGAAGGGACGGAAGAAAGGAGTTTCCACGAGGCGGTCCGCCAACTCGGACGCGGTAAGGTTGGTAAAAGCCGACTCCAGTTCGGAGGGAAACATGATCGACTCGAGCATGATGGTTTGATTCGGATCATCTGGGTCGGGAAACGTCCGTTCCACCATCCAGTGATGCCGGGGGCCTCCGCTCTGCCTCGGGTCCCACGTTTCGTCGCCGTTAAAATCCCAGCCTCCGTGCCGGTCATTGGTCGCCACGCCCGAAATCGCTTTGCCCTTATTGCGCTGATTGTACACCCAGGCCCCTTCACCTCCGCGGGCCATCATGCCCCAAACGAGCCTCGTATCCGACAACTCGTCGCCATCGGCACTGACAGGGTTGCGGAGCACGTTCTCGCCGCTGCTGTAGTAGTTGTAAAAGGTGGTGCTGCCAAAGTTGGCAAACTTGTCCCGCCACGTCAGGTCGGCACGCGCATCGTCGGTCCCCTCAAAATTCCGGTACCACTCGGTCGAGAGAGCCCTGTTCGTTTTCTTGAACGCGTAAGTGCCGTCGTCCTCGTAGGAAAAGTCGCGCCAGTCATGGCCAAGCAGCGAATCACGGGCGGTCATGAAACGCTCTTCGACCATCGCGGTGCCGGGATAGGTATTTACCGGATGCCCGAAGACTTCCTTGGGCACCGCCGCGTTCATCAAAACCGCCGAGCCAATATCCAAGCCGTGCTCGGCGATCGCGCTGGAAACCACCTCGTTCCCCAGACTGTGAGCCATGATCACGGAGTCCTGTCCCTTGAAGAGGGAAGGTAGCTCTGAGGCCAAATGGGGTGCCGTCATGAGGGCGTTGATCTCATTCTCGGCAAAATCAGGGGTAAACCGGTCGTCCCCGCCCAGCTGTGATTCGTCTCCCCTCCAAACCACTCCGAGGAAGGGCGCGTTCATGCCGCATTGGAAAAACCGTTTGAAGATTTCATCATAGCCCCAGCCCGATTCGTCGCCGTTCCAACTGTAGCCATGGACGAAAGTAAAGCCATAGGGGCTACTTACTTCTTCGCTTGCGTAATAGAAATCAGGCAAATTAGCCGGCTCATTGCGAGACTCGGAGCGGCCCGGATCGTTCGGTGCAATGCCATAACCGGCCAAGCTCAAAAAGAAATCGACCAAGTCCAACCAGGCCGAGAGATCTTCGGTGCTCGATTGAGTAAATTTATCCTCCTCGCCTCTCAGGTTCAGGGTGCGATACATCTCGGAAACCGGGTGAAGTCGCATCGGGAAGGAGATCTTGAATCCACTGCCACCGCTGCCTTTCTTAACAACGTGCAACTCCAATGGTTCGTCCGAACTCCATGATCCTTGGCTCTCGGATACGCCTTCGAAGGCGAGGATACCCATCCCATCGGAAACGATCGCAGCTAGAAACTCTTCTTCCAACTTCACTCCTCCGGCACCTCCTGTAAAGGGCGTGATCAGGTGGGTAGTTGCGGAGTTCCATGGTTCGGCAAAGGAGAAATTAAGCGGATTGTGATCTGAACTTTTAAACAGTTTACGATGCAAATCACCAACGTTTTCAGATGTTAGGCCTGTGTAGAAAAATCGCAACATCCCGTCAGAGTGGGAAAGCCGGTATTCGTATTCGTCCTGAGGAAGAGACTTCAGGAGGTCACCAATATCCAATTGAAGTGTGAAAAAATCTACCAAGTCCCGGTAGCCGTTTACATTATTGTCCTGGCCATTCGCTTGGAAGGAATTTGCCGGAGAAGAGTTTCGATCTTCCGGAGAATCCGCATCCAACGCATCGTCCGTTGCGTCCGAGTCCGCATTCGTCCAAAAGCGGAAAGGTTTATCTTCTTTTACTTGATGGCGGTCTTTTTCGTCTATTATCCCGTCCCGGTTCCAATCCGGCACTATGTCCACCTTGAGTAGGAGGACGGCATGCTTTTCTCCTGTATCGGTGTTGGTGGCGGTGCCGGCGATGAAGTTGCCGCTGTCGCAAAGGGCGGATATGGATAAAGAGGCCCACTTGGAATTTTCACCGAGAATTTCATCATCGGTTAGGATACGTCCGTTACGCCAGAGGCCACTGCCTGTTCGGAAGAGGCCGTTGCGGGCGATCT
>CAZWFJ010000252.1:0-4977 GCA_964633135.1 uncultured Puniceicoccaceae bacterium
GATTTCAGACCGCTGGCGCGGCCTCAACTTTTTCCTTCTCATACCATCTCCTACGGTCGATTCGTTGTAGGAGAGGCTTTCCTGAGGTGAGCCTGTCGAACCTATGCCTCGATCCGGGCGGTTCGAGACCGCCCGCCGAGTTCGGAGTTCTCAGAAAGAAATGAACTCACGCGCTCTCGCTGAGCGGGATCAAGACGTCAGGACGCTAAGAGGGAAGAAAATGAAATAGAAAGAGAAGTCGTGGATGCGGGAGCCGGTTTCGTGCCGCGGGCAGAACTTCCGGATCGCGGGGACCCTGTGATCCTGGCCGTATCGGAAAGAAACCTGCCGGAAGACGGAGGCACAGAGACCCCTGCCCGCCTTTTCCGGAGGTTACCGGACACTGCCGTCCATCCGATTGCGGTTTTCCGGCAACGGAAGCCTGTAAGAATTTTGACCTCCCCATCTTTTCCGCTCCGGACGCACGGGAGAGGTTCGCCACCCTGCCGACCTTGCGCACTTTCGCAAAACGAGGCAGTGTTCGCCGATCTCGGAAACATCCTTTAATCTTTGTCAAGCTTTTGTAACAAATTTTTCCTTGCGTGAGGGCGGAGCAGCTGTAGGATCTTGGCATGAAAATTTTGCTGTCTACTTATTTCGGTATGGGTTTGATCGGTTTTTTCGCGGCGGTTTCGGGCCAGGGCGTCGGCGAGGTGTCGGGTCCTCTGCCCTTGGCGGAGAGCGACCCGGTTCCGCAAGTTGTGCTGGTGATTCCGGAAGACCCCCCCCGTGCAGTGCAGAATTCGCCCGATGGAGCCGATGCGCTTGGAGAGGACGACGCCTCCGCCAAAATGGGCACGGGGGAGGACGTCCGGGTTGTTCCGCTTGCGCCGGATGGCGCGCCGGTATTGTCGCCCGAACCCGCCTTGACCTCCGGCACCTCGAATACGATTTCCTGGGCAGGCGTTTCGGTCGCGTCGGAGAGTCCGCAGTCGTCGAAGGTCAAGAACCATTCCGCGACGATTCCCGCAGCGGTGCTCGCCGCGTCGGAGCCGATCCCATTGGAACCGACGGCGGAAACCGTGTTGGACGAAGGATTCGAATCCGGTTTTCCCGGAACCGGTTGGACCCTGTATGGCGATGACCCGATGTGGGACGATACGACGTATGCTGCGGCAAACGGGTCGCGGAGCGCCTGGTGCGGGGCAACGACCTTGAATCCGGCAAACGGATACGCGGACAACATGTGGGCGTGGATGGTTTTCGGTCCCTTTAGTCTTGAAAACGCCATTTCCGCCCGAATGGACTTTGCCCTGAACAGCGATACAGAGTCAGACTACGATTATATCGGGTGGTACGCCTCGATCGACGGATCTGATTTTTCGGGATCGATCACCGATGGGGATACCGGGGGCTGGGTGTCGCAGTCCTTGGATTTGACGAATGTATACTCTTTGGGGGACCTAACCGGCGAGCCGCAGGTCTGGATCGCCTTTATCTTCCAAAGCGACGGGAGTATTTCCGGTGCGGATGGCTATGCGGGCAGCTTCATCGACGACGTGAGGATCATTCGCGAACTCGGCGAGCGGCCGGAGTACTTGGCCCAATGCGCGAGCGATTCCGGATTCGGCTCCATCGTCGCCCAGTCCGCGTGGACGGAGAACGAACAGTGGAGCTTCTCCGGACTGGAACCGGGCGAGACCTATTGGTACCGGGTCAAGGCGCGGCACGAGGGCGTGGAAAGCGCTTGGTCGAACGTAGAGTCTTCCCGGCAGCAGCCGATTTACGGAAATATCGAGGGAATGGTTTGGGAGGACGCGGATGGTGACGGCTCGCAGGATGCAGGCGAAGACGGGCTCTCCGGGATCACCGTCTTCCTCGACGCCGATTACGACGGAAGCCTGGATGCGGGAGAAACCGAGGTCGAAACGGCTTCCGATGGCAGTTTTACCTTCACGGATGTTCCGTCGGGACTGCGGCAGGTCGCGGTCGTCCCGCCCGCCGAAGGGACGGTGACCTATCCCGGTGCGGCCGGTGCCGAGGTTTCGTCCCTGAACGCAGCGCGGGCGCTGAAGCCCGCGCCCGTGCCGGAGGTGAAGACCAATGCCACGAATGCGCCGATTTACCCCTTGGGCAGCTCGACGCCGATCAACCCCCTGGACGTGGAGTTCAACACGGTCGTAGGTCTCGACGATTTCCGGGCCGATCCGCGCTTCGCCGGAATCGACGGTTCCGGCTGGGCCGTGGCCATCCTCGACAGCGGCTTGGACAACGACAACGACGCATTCGGACCGGATTCCGATTCCGATGGCGTGGCCGACCGCATCGTTTATCAATACGATTTCGGGGATGGAGATACCGACGCTTCGGCGGCCTCGAGCGCGCACGGGACGAACGTGGCTTCGGTAGCCGCCGCGTCGCGGACCGACATGCTGGGGGTCGCCCCCGGCGCGGACATCATCAACCTGAAGGTTTTCGCCGACAGCGGTTCGGGGAACTTCGGCATGACCGAAGGGGCGCTGCAGTGGGTGAACGCCAATGTGGATACGTATCGGATCGCTTCTATCAATATGTCGCTCGGGGACTCAGGCAATTACCAAACGGAGCAGCAGCGATACGGCGTGGATGACGAGATGGAGGCCATCGCGGCCCAGGATTGCTTCGTGGTCTCGGCATCCGGGAACAGCTTCTTCTCCCCCTTCGATAGCGAACAAGGCGTGGCGTATCCCTCGGCCGATCCGAACTCGCTTTCGATCGGGGCGACCTTTGACGCTGACGTGGGCGGGGTGTCTTGGACAAGTGGGGCGGAAGCCTTTTCATCTGATGTGGATCGGATCACTCCATTCAGCCAGCGTGACGACACGCTCACGACCGTTTTCGCCCCGGGAGCAATCGCCTTCGGCGGCGGCTTGGACGGCGGGACTTCGAGCATGACCGGCACCTCCCAGGCATCCCCGCTGGTCGCGGGCGTCGGGGTGCTGGCCCAGCAATTGGCGGACCGGGAACTGGGACGGCGCCTGACCCAAGCGGAATTCATTTCCTTGTTGCGGAGCACCGCCGTGACGATCAACGACGGGGACGACGAAGACGACAACGTGACCAATACCCGTTTGGACTTCCCCCGGGTGGACATGTTCGCCCTCGGGGAGGCGATCTTGGCCATGGGCCGCGATCCGGCGCCCCATACCTGGCTGGTCCGGGTGGAAGCCGGCGCGACGGTCGCAGACGTGGACTTCGGTATCGAAACGGCCGGAGAAACTTGGGACGATTGGCAGGAAGATCACTTCACGGAAGCGGAACGCGCCGATCCCTCTCTGACCGGTCCCGACGCGGACTACGATGGGGACGGCGTTCCCAACCTGATCGAATTCGCGCTCGGCATGGATCCGACCGCCGGGGGTGACGGCCAAGTGCATGAACACGCCATGGAGTCCGGCAACCACATGTCCCTCACCGTCCGGATCGACGGCGACCTCACCGGAATCACCTACGAGGTGCGGGCCTCGGACGACCTGGTCAACTGGATGACGATCGCCCGCAGCGTCGACGGCGGCCCGATGCAACCGGTCAGCGACCGATCCACGGTGAGCGACCCCGGCGGCACCGTGCGGGAAGTCACCGTGACGGATGACGGCGCTGTAGGCGACACTGGTCGCTTCCTCCGCCTGCAAGTCACCCAGCCGTAGAGAGGCCCTCTTCCTACAACGAATGCCCCGTAGGAGAGGGTTTACCCCTCGAACGTGGATTGGCCTGTGGTCTCGAACGGATCGGGATCGAGGCGTAAAGCCTCTTCCTACAACGAATGCCCCGTAGGAGAGGGTTTACCCCTCGAACGCGGATTGGCCTGGAGTCTCGAACGGCCCCGGGATCGAGGCGTAAAGCCTCTTCCTACAATGGATGCCCTGTAGGAGAGGGTTTACCCCTCGACCGACCGTGAGCCTGTCCAAGGCTCGATCCCGGCTGCTATCCCCCTTGCCGGGACTCTGGATCGAGCGGATCGCCTGGGCCGAAAGGGAAGCGTTTTCGTAGTGGTCGACGTGAGGAGACCCTTGGGGGGATCGGAAGAGGTATCGTCATGGCCAGAAGAGTCTCCTCACGTCGCCTGCTACGGTGGGGGAGTCTCCTCACGTCGCCTGCTACGGTGGGGGAGTCTCCTCACGTCGCCTGCTACGGTGGGGGAGTCTCCTCACGTCGCCTGCTACGGTGGGGGAGTCTCCTCACCTCGCCGTTTATCATCGATGGGGACGGCGTTCCCAACCTGATCGAATTCGCGCTCGGCATGAATCCGATCGCCCGGGGGTGACGGCCAAGTGAACCGGTAGCTTCCTCCGCCTGCAAGTGACCCAGCCGTAGAGAGGTCGGCGGCTCCTCATGATTCTCCCGCCGGCGCAGTGTGAACCCCGTTTTTCGAGGTGCTGATTAAGGCTGCTTCCACGCAGCCCGGAGTTTTTCCAACGGGAAGTTTTCTGTAATGGTTATACTCATACATCATTCATGGTGAAATGAAGATGTAGATTATGCAGGGCAGCTCGTCGCCATATTTTGCCAAGAGACAATGTTATCTGAATGCGATGTGGATTTTTCGAGGAAAACGTAGAATTCTCCGCCCGGAAAACTGGTGTCAATGAAAGCACTGCAACGCATTTCCAGCAACCCATCACGGCATAACCTTTCCATGCATTCCGCAAATGTTTTCGGGGTGAAGACCCAACAGTGAACATCCACATACTCTCCTTGTTGCACCGCCTTCTGTAGCTCGGTGATTGCCATGTCTGTACTACGGACGGGCTTGACTTTGGACATGTCCAGACTGCCGAAAAAACGTCCCCATCCATCCATGTTTTGGGCCTGATTCAGGAAATGGTCCATCATCTGGTGAGGCAGTGGCTGGGTCGCTTTCAGAGAATAAGGGATCAGCAGAGATGTGTAATCAGTCAACTTACGACATCGCCCATGAAAAGCGACATCTAAAAAGCTGATGAAAAGAATTTTATTATA
>CAZWFJ010000253.1:0-4960 GCA_964633135.1 uncultured Puniceicoccaceae bacterium
GCTTTTACCTTAGTGGCTTGTCGCAACCTGTCCAATTTTTCGGGTCCCGCTCAGTTCCAAAATAAAGCCAAAGACCATCTTTTCAGAATCAGGACAAAACAGGGACATTTTCTGCCATCGGAACTTACCAAATGAAATTAGCTGAATACATACAGAACGAAATTTTCCTGCCACAGCTGAAAACGCACCGGGTGCTGGTCGTTTACGACGAGAATGGCCGCTATCACGATGTCTGCGAAGCTCTCGCCTCCGAGCAGTGCGTATTGATCAATACCAAAGACCACCCCTTCAGCAGCCGACTAAAGGCAATGGAGCGCTGGAAGGAAATGCTGGCCGACACGACTTTCCAAAGTCAGATGCTCATCTACTGCCCGGAACCCACGCCGAAGACGGAGGAAACTAAACAGCGCCATCCGTTTACCTCCTATGCCGCCCTGGGGCAGAGCTTTCCCGCCAAGCCGAGCGATGACTACAAGGAACTCTGTATGGCCTTCCTGCCCGACCGTGCCGTCGAAATCGAGCAACTCTTCGACCAGGATGGCTCACCCGGCTTTGACCTGATCGACAACCTCGCGGGCGGCACGCAATCCCACCCCCGCCTGCAATCCATTTTCGATACGGCGGACCTGACGGCTATCATCCCGGAGTTCCTCGTCGCAGAGAACGGTTCGGCCAAAAGCTTGAACGAAGATGATTTGGCGATCACCGAAATGCGGGGCTGTCTGGAACGCACGCTGGGCATGCCCGTCAACCAGCAGATCAGCAATCCGGCGACGCTTCGGGACAAGCTCTGGCAATACTTGCTGGTCAGTGAGTTTCTCGACGATCTGCCAGAGAACGCACGGGAACGATTCAAGGAGTTGCCACGGGCCGAGGGCGTCCAGGTCAGCTTTGCCAGGAAGATCTGCAGCGCACTGCGCAAAACCCGTGACTGGCGGGAGGTGTATCGTGAACGCGCCACCAAAATCGAGGCTCAACTCGACCTGGAAAAAGAATGCGAGGGGTTCGTTGAGCTGGGCTCTATCGACACCTTCTCCTTTGAGGAGATCCGCTTCCTCTCTCTGGCAATGCGGGCCGTCCGGGCCGGTGAATACGAACAGGCGCGTTCCATCTGCGACCGGCACCACAATGGACTCTGGGCGGAGGAAGGTGAACGCCACTTGCTCTGGCGCATCCTGGAAGAAGGCCTCACCACGATTCAGGAAATCGGTCGGGCCAGTGAAATCCTGAAACAGATCGACGGCAGCGGTGCAGTGCTTTGCAAGGCCTATGCCAACGAGTTTATCAAGGTCGAAAAGGCCTATCGCTCGCTCGAAGAGATCGCCGCCCAGACCATTAATGGCTATGATGAGGTCGAGGCCATCATCGACGCCACCCGCGAGAACTACCTAAACTACTTCAACAACCTACAGGGACGCTTGCTCAAGGCGACAGAAGTGGAGGGCTGGCCGCTGCAGTCCATGGCGCATAACCACTCGACCTACACCGACTGTGTTGCGCCACTTCTGCGCGAAGGCAAGAAAGTGGTCTATTTCCTGATCGACGCGCTCAGGCTCGACCTGGCTGAAGACCTGCGCCAACAGCTGAACCTGGGGCAAATTAATAGCAGCTATGTCTGTGCACAGCTCCCCTGCGTCACGCGCTTCGGCATGGCGGCCCTCCTCCCTGAAGCCGAAACCAAGCTTCGCTTCGAGAAAGAGGACTCGGGCCTGGAGCCCTACTATGCGGGATCGAAATGCGAGACACGAAGCAAACGCCTCGATGCGATCGCGAGCTACGTGGGCCGTGACAAGGTGAACAGCTCCAACCTGAAGGACTTCCTGGCACAGATTCGCACCAAAAAGGGACGCGAGAGCTTTGAGTCGAAGGCGAAGAATCTGGATTTATTTGTCCTCACCAGCACAGAGCTGGATAACCAGGGAGAGGGACAAGCCAGCGCGCCCATGCGCTTCCTCTCTGAGATCATCCAAGACCTGATGATTGCCACCACCAAACTCAGCACGCTGGGTTTCGATGCGGCCGTCATCGCCACGGATCATGGTTTTGTTTATTTTGGCGACATGGAAACCGGACACCATTGCGCGGAACCGGCCGGCGAATGGAACTTGAAGAAACGCCGTTGCCTGATCGGCAGTGGCGACCAGGGCCCTGGCCAAACCCGATTTGCCACCAGCGCGATAAGTATTCCGACCGACGATCCGAGCTTTATGGTGCCGAGGGGTCTCGCCATGTATCATAAAGGAAACGGCTACTTCCATGAGGGGCTTTCATTGCAGGAGAGTATCGTGCCACGGGTCGTCATTCACTTCCCGAAAACCGCACCCGCCCGGACATCCAATCTGGAAGTCGCCTTGTCCTGCGTGAAAAAGACATTCTCCAGTCGCGTCATCTCGATCACTCTGACCGGGCCGGAAATCGGTGATTTCTTTGAGGAGAGCCCTAAGATCCGGCTCATTGCACTTCAGGACAAAAATGAAGTCGGTCGCCCCTATGCGGGCAGCGGAATCGACACTTCCGCAAATCTCGTCACCGTGCCTGAAAATCCCGAGAAGATCACACTGCGCCTTAGTGAAGAAGCTCAAGAAGGCCCGATCCACATCAAGGCAATCGATCCCATGACCGACAAAGTCTTGGACAGTATCGAACTCACCTATAAACCCTTCGTATAATATGGAACTGGATGATTTAGACAAAAAACTAGTCGAAGTATTCGACGGTCGGTGTGTCCGTAAGGACTTGGTCCAGCGTTTGAAAAAGGGGACCAACATCCCGACCTTCGTTCTGGAATTCCTGCTT
Source organism: uncultured Puniceicoccaceae bacterium (assembly GCA_964633135.1). Classification (GTDB taxonomy): domain Bacteria; phylum Verrucomicrobiota; class Verrucomicrobiia; order Opitutales; family Puniceicoccaceae; genus Puniceicoccus. The sequence continues at coordinate 2,797 of CAZWFJ010000253.1, forward strand.
GCCCGCTACTGCGCCACCGATGATCCAGATGAGATCGAAGCAGGCATCAATGCCGTCGTAGAGACGATCCAGAACAACTACGTGCGACCCAATGAGGCCAATAGCGCACAGTCGAAGGTGCAGCAGAAAAAGCGGCACCAATACATCGACAAAGTGCATGTCCGACACAACGAACGCGAGAAGCGGCACTGGGCGGAAATGCAAAATTTCGGCTCCAAGCGCATCGCCATCAATGAGCGGCACTATGCCCAGAACTCCCGCCTACTGGAAGGTGGCCTATGGTGCGAGGTCACCGTAGCCTACAACGATGTCGAGGATGATGATTACGCCTTCTTTATCGAAGAGCTGCGTCCCATCCAGATTTCCCGCTTCTCCTACGAAGATTTCTGCGAAGGACGGAAAGCCTTTACAGCCGAGGAGTGGCAACAAGTCATCCTTAGGTCGATTGGGCTTGAACCCAGCGTGCTCAAGCCAAGAGAGCAGCTTCACCTGCTGGCTCGTCTGTTTCCACTGATCGAGCAGAACTACAACTATCTGGAGCTTGGTCCGCGTGGAACCGGAAAGTCCTACGTTTATAGTGAGTTCACCCCCTACTCCACACTCATCAGTGGCGGCCAGACCAGCACGGCCACCCTGTTCTATAACAAGCAGCGCAAGGAGGTCGGCATCATCGGCTACTGGGACACAGTGGCCTTCGACGAAGTCGCCGGGATCAAAATCAAAGACCCCAGCACCATCACGATCCTGAAGGATTTCATGGCCAACGGGCATTTTAACGTGGCAGCAGAAGTCGCGGCACCTGCCAGCCTCTCCTTTGTCGGCAATATTGATGATGCCATTGATCAATTAGTGGCCTCTCACGACAACGACCTGTGCAAACCACTGCCCAAGGAGTTCGATCTGGCCGTCATTCACCGCTTTCACACCTTCGTGCCAGGATGGGAAATTCCGCCAAATAGCAGCCATATGCCGACAGGCCACTACGGGCTGATCACTGATTATCTGGCCGAGGCCTTCCACTATCTGTTCAACCGGATCAACCTCTACTCGCGCACAAAGACTCGTATCAAATTAAACAAGCAGCACGAAGGCCGCGACGAGACTGCCGTAATTAAAACGGTCTCCGCCCTATCGAAGCTACTCTATCCCGGGGCCGACATTGATGAAGGCACCCTCGACAGTTTTACCACCTATGCGATCGAAGGCAGACGGCGCGTCAAAGAACAGCTCAACAAACGCAAGAAGGACGACGAATTTGCAAATATCGATTTGGGCTTTACCAATTTCGAGGGCAAGGAGCAGATCGTCTATTGCCCGGAAAGCAAGGGTGTCGCGGCGGTCGTGGCTCCGCGGGAAGGGAAAGAGGATCGCGAGAGTTTCACCGAAGATGAACCGGAAATCACTGGCGAAGAAATCATCGCGCAGAAACCACTCGAAAGCGTTGCCGAAGTAGAGGCCAAAGAAAAGGAGATCCGCATCTTTCACGGAGACCGGGGCTATTCGTTCCGCACACTCTTCCTTCCTTATCTCAAAGGAGCTAAGGCCGTTAAAATCGAGGACCCCTATATCCGTCTGCCTCACCAAGTAACCAATTTCCTGAGATTCTGCGAGGTCTGCGTCGAGGCAGGCACGGTTGAAAGTATCCAACTCACCACCGCCTACGATGATGAGTTCAAAAAGCAGGAAGTGGAATCCAGTCTGATCACCATCAAAGACAGCTTAGCCGAGCACGGAATCGAACTGAGGTTCAGCTTTAAACCGTCCTTCCACGACCGCCGCATCGAGACCGACAAGAAGTGGATTATCACTCTGGGACGGGGGTTGGATATTTATCAGAGACCCGACACATGGATGTCAATTGGAGCAAACGAACTGGAGCTCCGACCCTGTAACGAGACGAATATTGTTTGCACTCAAAAGGGATAAAATCGCCCTCCTTGCAGATCCGCAGCAGCCTTACTCCCATAGAAATACCCCCATCACATCCGCCAACCTTCGGGCAACTGAATCAAGATCTCGGCCACCTTCAATTCGGTGGGGTTAGCTTTATCGAGGGGGCGATTGTAAAACCAGATGGGCATCGAAACCTATCGGGAGGACTACTGGCCTAGGCTTTGTTCTCGCCGAGTTTGTTTTTGTTCTGGTCGAAGACTTTCTCGATGTC
>CAZWFJ010000254.1:0-4877 GCA_964633135.1 uncultured Puniceicoccaceae bacterium
GCCGGGATGCAACCGGGATCGCCGAATGGCTGCCGCAGGAACCTCTCCGGTGGGCGCTAAAGCAACCCACCCACTGTGGGGCATGGCTTTCTCTGGCTTGAGCCTGTCGAAAGCAGCCTTGCCCGGGAACGGCGGTGAAGCTGCGTTTCAGCCGGATGAAACCGGGATGGCGGGATCGCTGCCGCAGGAACCTCTCTGGTGGGCGCTGAAGCAACCCACCCACAGTGAGACAGCAGGTGGGCGCTAAAGCAATCCACCCACAGTGGGGCATCCTGGTCGGCGCTAAAGCAACCCACCCACAGTGGGGCATGGCTTGAGCCTTGCCCGCGAACACCAGTGCGGGGGCCTTCCGTCCGAACGCAACCGAATCGCCGGAGCACTCCATCCCCGCTGTTACAGTTTCATGGCATGTAACAAACTTGTAACAGCACCTTTATTGACGCCCGCCCCTCCTTTCCCCGAGTCTCCTCTCAGGTCGCGACTCTCGCGGCTCTCCGAAACTGGAAAATTCAAATAATCAATATTGTCATGAAAAAAACACTACTTACACTCGCGGCCGGATCGCTCCTCGCCGCTTCCGCTTCGGCGCAATTGGTCATCACGGAAGCGATGGCTAACTCGAGTCACCCAGGTGGCGCGGCCAATGGTGATTGGTGGGAACTCACCAATACTGGTGCCTCTACAATCAACTTGGATGGCTACTATTGGGACGATGACGGACCTTCTGGTGACGACGGAGCTATCTTCCCGAACATTGACATCCTTGCGGGTCAGTCACTTGTTATCGTCGATGAGAATTCGTCCAATGTCGCGGATTTTGTCACAGCCTGGGGTGGTGGATTTACCGCCATTTCCAAGGACGACTTTAGCGGACCGGATACTTTCTCGGGACTCAGTGCGGGCGGTGACCAGATCCAGCTTTGGGATGCGGATCCGAATGCAGGATCCGCAAACCTGGTTGCGGAGGTTCTCGACACCGGAGACCAAGGCTCGCCGAACGCCGGGTTCACCTTCGCATGGGATCAAGCTGGCAATTCCCTTGGACGCAGCGCTGACGGCGTAAACGGTGCCTTCGTTGCCCCTGGAGACGGGGATGGCGGTGTAGGAACCGATGTCGGGTCCCCCGGCTTCGCGCCCGTCCCCGAGCCCGAATTCTACGGTGCTCTCGCCGGTCTACTCGCTCTCGGCTTCGCGGTTGTCCGCCGCCGCCGCCGCTCCTGAGCAGCTGTTTGGCCATCTACCACTGGCCTCTCTCTCGACAAGGGCCGTTCCTCTGGGACGGCCCTTTTTTTATAGGGGGGGCACGGCGATAGTCGTTTCTACGGGGAGTCGAAGCACTGCTCACTCTCCGGCCTCCAGATTCTCGTTCGAAAACTGGAACTGAACGGAATCGCTCATAGCTCTGACCCCCCGTCGACTCCTTAGTGCTCTTCGTGGTGAAAAAGAAACTCGAACAGGACGGCGTAGGCTACCCGGAGTTTATGGCCGGGAGCGGAGTGCCTTTGCGAGGGCGGCACGGGTGGGGGTTTGGCCGGCGGATTTCCATTGTTCGGGCGGACCGGCGTGGAGGAGATGTCCTCCGGCAGCACCGCCTCCCGGACCCAGCTCCACAATCCAGTCGGCCATGCGGATCAGGTCGAGGTCGTGTTCGATGAGAAGGATGGTGTTGCCGGAGTCCCTCAATCGGTAAAGGACGTCGATCAGCCTGCCGATGTCGTCCCAATGCAGACCGGTCGTCGGTTCATCGAGTAGGTAGAGGGTACGTCCCTGCTCGCGGCGGCTCAGCTCGGTCGCCAGCTTCAGGCGCTGAGCTTCTCCGCCCGAGAGGGTGGTCGCCGATTGCCCGAGGCGCAGGTATCCAAGGCCAACCTCGATCAGGAGATCGAGCCTGGCGAGGATGGCCGGATTGCGGCTCAGAGCGTCCCGGGCTTCGTCGATTGTGAGGTCCAGGACCTCGGCAATGTTCAAGCCGCGGTAACGAACCTCGAGAGTTTCGCGGTTGTAGCGCTGCCCCCGGCAGCTCGGACACTCCACATAGACGTCGCTCATGAACTGCATATCGAGGGCGATCATGCCATCGCCCTTGCAGCGCTCGCAGCGTCCGCCGGGCACGTTGAAGCTGAATCGCCCCGGGCCGTATCCCCTGACCTTGGCCAGTGGCGTCTTCGCAAAAAGGCTGCGGAGAACCGAGAAGATCCCGGTAAAGGTGGCCGGATTCGAGCGGGGACTGCGCCCGATCGCCGATTGGTCCACCTCGACCACGGTATCAAAATGATCGAGACCGCGAATGCCCCCGTGTGCGCCCGGGACGGATTTGGCACGGTTCAGCTTCCGGGCCGCTGCGGCGGCAAGGATATCGTGTACGAGCGAACTCTTGCCCGAGCCGGAAACCCCGCAGACCACAGTGAGGCCGCCCACCGGAAACCGGACATCGAACCCGTCGAGATTGTGCTGGCAGGCTTTGAGGATTTCCAGAAATTCGCCGCCTGCGGGCCTCGGCTTGCGGCGGTCGCCCAGGTTCTCCCGTCCGCTGAGATAGGCTCCGGTGCGACTTCTGGCAGCGTTCCCGATCGAATCAGGACTTCCGGCAAAGACCTGCTCCCCTCCGAGTGCCCCCGCTCCGGGTCCCATCTCGATCAGGTGATCGGCAGCGCGGATCATGGCCTCCTCGTGCTCGACGACGACAACCGTGTTTCCCCGGTCGCGGAGACGATGGAGGTTGGCAATGAGGCGCTCGATGTCGATCGGGTGCAGCCCGATACTGGGTTCATCGAGGACGTAGATCACGCCCACCAGGCCCATCCCGAGTTGGGTAGCCAGGCGGGCCCGCTGGGCCTCCCCGCCGCTCAGGCTTTGGAAGGACCGGTCCAGCGTCAAATACCCCAGCCCGACCTCCTCCAGGAAGCGCAGGCGGTGCCCCAGCCCCTCTACCGCCTCGGCGACCAGGAGGCCAGCCGTCTTCCGAAAGGAGTCCTCGACCCGCTGCAGCGCATCCGTCACGGACAGGGCGAGAAACTCCGGGTAGGAAACGCTCTCGACCCGAATGTTTCGCGGGTAAGCACCGAGGCGGGCGCCAGCGCAGGCCGGACAGGGGAGGCGACGCTGGAAGGCGATAAGACGGGCGCGATGGCCGTCGCTCGTCGAGGTGCGGAAGGAGTCCTCCAGGTCCGGGATCACCCCCGGGAACGGCATCGGCTGCGGCTTGCGGTTGCCCGGTCCGAGCTTGAAAGCGAACTCCTGCTCCCCCGAGCCGTGAATGATCAGCTGCTGGACTGGCTCCTGCAAATCCTGCCACGGAACCGTCGGATCGAACGGAAGTTGCTCGGCCAGCTGGCGCAGCAGGGCATTGCGACGAATGATCATTCGCTTCGTGCCGATCCGCCATGGTTTCAAGGCTCCCTTCTTCACCGAAAGGGAGGGATCGGGGACGAGAAGGTTCTCGTCAAACCGGAGGATTTCGCCGATCCCCCCGCACTCTGGACAGGCTCCGTCCGGGTTGTTCCAGGAAAATAGCCGGGAGGAGGGAGCGGGGTAGACCTCGCCGCAGGTCTCGCAGGCATGGGCCTGGCTGAGGAGAATCTCCTGCCAATCCTCATCTTTCGAGCGCTGGACAAGGATCACGGCCCGGTCGCCCCCCTCCCCGAAGGCTAACTCGAGCGAATCGGCTACCCGGCCCCGCTGATCCGCGCGAAGCACGACCCGGTCGATCAACAGATCGAGCTGCTGCAGCTTCCGCTTGCGGTCCACCAAGTCGGATTCGTCCAGGCTGGCGATTCGCCCGTCGATGCGCACCCTCGTGTAGCCCTTGTGCCGGAGGGTCTCCAGCTCCTCCCGAATGGCCGCTGGTTTCGCCTCCACCCGGGGAGCCAGGATCTGGATCCGACTGCCCTCGGGTTCCTCAAAAATCCGGGCGAGGCAGTCATCCACCGAGCGCCGGCTCACCCGTCCCCCATCCTTCGGGCAAAACGGGACCCCGGCCACCGACCATAGCACCCGCGCATAATCGGCAACCTCGGAGATGGATGCGACCGTACTGCGCGGATTGATCCCGTGGCCAGTCAGCTGCTCAATCGCGATCACCGGAGACAACCCTTCGATAAAATCGACATCCGGACGATCCACCTGGTCCAAAAGCTGCCGCGCTTTCGGAGAAAGACTCTCCATGTACTTTCGATAGCCCTCGGCATACAGGGTATCAAAGGCCAGCGACGACTTACCGGATCCGCTCACCCCCGTGATCACGGTCAACCGGTTGCGGGGAATCTCGACATCAAGATTGCGCAGGTTGTGCTGGCGGACTCCGCGAATGCGAATCGAATCGGTAGCAGGCATAATCGAGGAAAGGTAATCCCTAAGGGACCGGGACGGCAACTTTTGAGTGGCTCCCCCTTTCGACCATAGCGCTCCGTTCAGGCCTGCATCGAAATCGCTATCGGGTTTCGAACAGGAATACCTGTTACGAACGTGAAGCTCACTCGCGCGGCTTGTCTGCGTTGAGTGCAGCGTCTGGTTGGGATTTTGTTTCATCGGGATCGAAATCGAAATCGGGATCGGGATTCGATTCCGTAGTTTGAGGGTTCTTCCTCGACTGCATAGCCACGCTTCCCCAAACGGCTCAACATGGCAGCAATCCGGTCCAGTTCAACTTTTCGGTCACGACTCTCATTTAATGCTCAAAAACCCATGCCACGTAGCCGATGGCCAGGCGGTATACGTCGAGCTTTTCGTGTCCTAAGGCCATGTTTTTTCGATTTCGATCCCGATCCCGATTTCGATTTGGATTATTTTCTTTCCCAACGAAGCAGTTGCGTAACCATGCCCTACAGTGGGTGGGTTGCTTCAGCGCCCACTGGGGCCGGCCTCGCCGCTTATCGCCC
>CAZWFJ010000255.1:0-2687 GCA_964633135.1 uncultured Puniceicoccaceae bacterium
ATTAAATACGAAATGGTATCACCGCCAAGCCCTACGAGTCAGGATCTCTGATACTAGTGCCGCATTCCTGAGCGGCCGCCTACTTAGAGTCTTGAACTCGGTTCAGCAAAAGGCTCTCCATTCCGTCAACGCTTCGCTCGTTGATAAGTTCTACGCCTCCGCATCCGCCACACCATCCGTCGTGCTCGGCTCTCTGGTGGCGAAATCAAACCCTCACCTATCAAAGATACGCGCCGAAAGCCCGGGACTCGCGTTTTTCTTCGAAGAACAACTGACGGAGATCATCGGAGGGATCGTGGCAGACGGCGGCTTCCGCCCAACCCACAGCCCGGTCGAACAAGGCGAATTCGCTCTCGGTTTCTACTACCAACGAACCCTGGTTAAGAAGAAAAAGCCGGAAGCCGACGATCTCGTCGAAACCTCCACCAACGAAGAATCTAACTAATAAATATTATGAATACACCCATCGAAAACCCCTACGACTTCATCTATCTCTTCGACGTCAAGGACGGAAACCCCAACGGGGATCCAGACGCCGGAAACCTACCCCGTGTCGACCCCGAAACTTTCCAAGGACTCATCACTGACGGAGCGTTGAAACGAAAAATCCGGGACTATGTTCTGCTTGCCAAGGAGGCTGATGAAACCTCAGCCCAACCGGGCTTCGAAATCTACTTCCAAACCAAAGGAGGCCCGGAGAAGCGGGTTCTGAACAATCTTCACGAAGAGGCCTACAGTTCGCTCGGAATCGATCACAAGGATAAGAAATACAATGATCAGATCAAGGCCCGCGACTGGATGTGCCAGCACTTCTGGGATGTTCGTAGCTTTGGTGCCGTCATGTCGACCGAGGTAAATTGCGGACAGGTTCGGGGTCCGGTCCAGCTCACATTCGCCCGCTCCTTCGACCGCATCCTGCAGCAGGAAGTCAGTATCACCCGAAAATCCGTCACCCAAGCAAAAGAGGCGGAAAAACAGATTGGAAAAGACGGCAACATCACCGGCACCATGGGCCGCAAATCAATTGTCCCCTACGGACTCTATTGCACCCACGGCTTTGTCTCCGCGCATGAGGCTCGGACCACTGGATTTGGCGAGGACGATCTCGAACTGCTATGGGAAGCACTTTCCGGCATGTTCGATCACGATCGCTCCGCAGCCCGCGGCCTTATGGCACCCAAAAAGCTCATTGTCTTCAAGCACCAAAGCAAGTTGGGCAATGCGCCCGCGCACAGATTGTTTGAATGCCTCAAAGTCGAACTATCCGACGAATGCAAAAAGGAGAATGGCGGCATCCCACGCTCATTCGAAGATTACACCGTAACTTTCGACACAGCCCCCGTTCCGGAAACCGTAGAAGTCATGGAAAAAATCTAACTGCTTCCACCTCTAATGGAACGCCTCCCGCTGTCCTCTCTAAACCACTACACCTTCTGCAAGAGGAGGGCGGCGTTGATTCATCTGGAACAACTCTTCACGGAGAACGTCCACACGGTAGAGGGCAATATCGTCCACGACCGTGTGGACACTCCGGGATATCACGTTCTGCGCGGGGTCAAGGTGCTGCGCGCCCTGCCGGTCTGGAGCGAGCGCATGGGACTTTCCGGGAAATGCGATGTGGTCGAGAAACACCCGGACGGGAGCTACCGCCCCATTGAGTTCAAAAAGAGCCGCAGGAAGTCGTTCGTGAACGACGACATTCAAGTCTGCGCCCAAGGCATGTGCCTGGAAGAGACGTTGGGTGTCGACGTACCCGGCGGAGCGTTATTCTTCGCGGCCAGCAAGCACCGCCGCGAGGTTCCATTCACCCCCGATTTGAGGAGGGAAGTCGAACGAACTGCGAGCGAACTTCACGAAATGATTCACTCCCGAGCGACTCCTCAAGCCATCCGCAAAAAGGCGTGCGACCAATGCTCACTTTTTCCGCTCTGCCTTCCCGACGCACAGCGTTTGAAGAGAGGTGCCCGCAAATGGTTCGAGAACCAGATACAGACCCAGATCTCAAATTTGAAATCTCAAATTTGAAATTTGAAATGGTCCCCGAGTGCCACTCCGAAAATTCCCGAGAATCAGATTCCTGAAAATTATGCCCACCTACGAGAGATTCGAAGATCTGCCTGTATGGCAGGAAGCCATCAGACTCGCCGAAGGCTGCGAAGACTTCCTCATCGAGGCCAAAGACCGTATCACTTGGTCCAAACGCGACCAGCTTGATCGCTGCTCGCTCTCGGTCTCCAACAATATTGCCGAAGGCTTCGAACGAGGGACAACCAGCGAGCTGCTGGCCTTCCTCTACATTGCCCGAGGTTCCGCTGGTGAAGCCCGCTCAATGCTCTGCTACTTCGAACGCCGCCCAAAGCTCAAAGATTTCAAATCTCAGATCTCAGATTTGAAATCCATCGCCGAGTCCTGCTCCCGCCAACTGCGTGGATGGGCGGATTCGCTGCAAAACTCCGAAATCAAGGGCCAACGCCATCTCAACGAAACCTCCCGTGAAAACTGGAAGCAGAAAAAGATACGGGAACAAGGTGCTGCGAAATGGGAGGAGAAACAACGGACGATCTTTCGCAATCTCCCACCCGACAATCCCGCCCGCCGCAATTTCGAAGCCCGCTACGGACCAATTGAATGAATCTCATATCTCATATCTCATATCTCATATCTCATATCTCATATTTGAAATTTGA
>CAZWFJ010000255.1:2787-4826 GCA_964633135.1 uncultured Puniceicoccaceae bacterium
ATCTCATATCTCATATCTCATATCTCATATCTCATATCTCATATTTGAAATTTGAAATTTGAAATTTGAAATAATGCGCACCCACCTTAACACCCTTTTTGTCACCCTTGAAGGAGCCTATCTTCGCAAAGACGGTGCCGCCGTTGAGGTCCGCCACGAGGGGCAAAGCAAACTTCGTGTCCCTCTTCACAACCTCGACGGGATCGCAACATTCGGATGGGACACAACCGCAAGTGCCTCCCTCATGGCCGCCTGCGCCGAGGCTGACGTTGCGCTTTCCTTCCACTCCCCTCACGGCAAATTCCTCGCAGCCGCAACGGGCTTCACCTCCGGCAATATCCTGTTGCGTCGCGCCCAATACAAAGCCTCCGACCACGAACCCGCCTCTATGGCCATCGCCGCCAACTGTATCTCAGCGAAGATCGCCAATTGCCGACAACTTCTGCTTCGATCAGCCCGAGATCACGGAACCAAAGCCCCTGAAAGAGCAAAGATCCTAATCGAGACCGCCGATAAGCTCGCAGTCCGGCTGCGGCTCTCCAGAGATGCCACCGGACTCGACTCATTGCGTGGATTCGAAGGAGACACCGCAGTCTTCTACTTCGCCGCATTCTCAAATCTCCTTACAGAAGAAAATTCCGTCTTTCGGATGAATGGCCGATCCCGCCGCCCTCCACGCGATCCGATCAATGCATTGCTGTCCTTCCTCTACGTTCTATTGATGCACGACTGCCGCTCGGCCCTCGAATCCGTCGGGCTGGATGCCCAGTGCGGCTTTCTACACCGTGATCGCCCCGGACGCCCCTCCCTCGCACTCGATCTCATGGAAGAACTTCGTCCCGTTTTCGCCGACCGGGCCGCAATTTCCCTCGTCAACCGGAAACAAATTGGCGCCCGCGACTTCGAAACCTCTGAGACCGGTGCCGTCTCCCTCCGTCCCGATTCCCGAAAAAAAGTCCTCCAACATTGGCAGGAACGCAAGCAAACTGAAATCCACCATCCCTTCCTCGACGAAAAGACAACCATGGGCCTTATCCCGCACCTTCAGGCTCGCTTGCTCGCGAGATACCTTCGGGGCGATCTCGACGCCTACCCGGCCTATCTCGCAAAATAAATTCTGCAGATTCTCCTTTTATCCTCCCAGCGTAACAATTTGGTCTTCTTTCTCTCATGCACCTCCTTGTGACATACGACGTGAACACTACTACGAAAGAAGGCCGACGACGCCTCAGGCGAACCGCCAAAGTCTGTTTAGACTTCGGCCAAAGAGTTCAAAATTCCGTCTTCGAGTGCAAGGTCGACACCGCTCAGCTCGCCCAACTTCGAGCTCAATTACTTGCAATCGCAAACCTTGAAACCGATTCGATCCGATTCTATAACTTGGGAGCAGAATGGGATCGACGTGTCGAACACTATGGAGTTCATCCATCAGTGGATCCAAGTGGCCCCCTTATCGTCTGAGGTCCGCGAACCTCATGTGAACTGTGAATTCCTAGACTTTTCGCGAAGCACGTAAGGTCCTGATTTCGTGTTCTTTGACAGTTGCATCATAGGAATTTCTACGAAATTTGATCCAGCGCGACTCCGGTTCGCGGATTCTACTGTTGAACATCTTGATAGAGAACGTCTTAAATCCTACGGGATCGCCCCCCTCGCGGGGGCGCGGATTGAAACAACCGGACCGGCGCCCTCGAGGCCGTGACCTCCCATCGCCCCCCTCGCGGGGGGGACGGATGATGGGGTCAGACGCAAAATATAAAGATTCGACGATGAAAAATCCGGCCCCCGAATCCCGTCTCCACCGCCCTTTTGCCGCCCCGCCAGCCTCGCCCCGCCCGCGCTGCGAATATCTCAGGAATAGGCCTACGCGTTCGCACAAGAACTTTATGTCCGATCCGCTAATCGCCTCCGGTCGTTCCTTCCTGCATCGATTACCCGGCTGCCACTCGCAAGCTACGTTCGCCGGGCTGCGGTTTTGACATAGCATCACTTCACAAACCCCTTATCCTCAAAAGCGGTCAGCGCAGTCTTGCAGCAAC
>CAZWFJ010000256.1:0-4801 GCA_964633135.1 uncultured Puniceicoccaceae bacterium
ATGCGATTTCTTTTCGTTTGGCGGCTTCCAGCCGCTAAATGAAAAAGCCCTGCCCTTTTCAGATTTTCTTTCGATTCATCCTTGCCAATCGGCTTCGAGGGATTTTTGCTTTGGGGTTTCGTCTTTAACCAAGCTCAATACCGATTCGAACCACCATGGATGTTCTGACTCATCTCGCCCAACAGACTGCGCCGCCCCCGGGCAGCAGCTTCACCCCGATCCTTTTCTTTATCCTCCTGTTCGCGGGGATGTGGTTCCTGATCATCGCACCGCAGCGCAAGCGGCAAAAACAACAGGAGGCGATGATCAAAGCCCTGAAGACCGGCGACAAAATCCTGACCTCTGGGGGGATTTTCGGCGAGATCACGAACGTCAAGGACGACCGGCTGGTGGTGAAAATCGCCGAGGGCGTCAAAATTGAGCTCGGACGGGCCTTCGTAGCCAACAAGGTAAACGACCCCTCCTGAGGGGCGTTTGATTGCAAAGAATATGTCCGGGGGCATTCTCTGGAAGGCGATTCTCTCGGTGGCGATCCTGGCCTGGGCGCTGCTGAATCTCGTCCCGTTTCAAGACCGCGAGTTCGACAACTTTGTTATTGAGCAGTCGAACGGCGCGGAGGAGGTCATCGCGCTGGTCGACCGTGCCCGGGCGGGAACCGATGCAGGGGAGTATCCGTCGGTCTATGTCGGCCTGCGCGAAATCGTCAACTCCGAGGGGATCGACCTGGCCTCCTATTTTCCAGAGATCAACCTGGCCGACATCCGCAATCAGGAACGGCGCAACGAGGTCCTGCTCCGCGAATTGCTGAATCGGTCCAAGAAGAATCTTCGCTTCGGCCTCGATCTGGAGGGAGGGGTCTCCTTTACCCTCCGCCTGGACGAAGAGGCCATCGCCGAAATGAGCCAGTTTCAGCGGGAGAGCCAGCTGCAGCAGGTGGTCGAAGTGATGCAAAACCGCGTTGATGGCCTGGGAGTTTCCGAGCCATCCATCCGCCCGGTCTCCGATCACAGCGTGCAGATCCAGCTCCCCGGGATGAACCTGCGGGACGATCCCGAGGGGATCGAGTCGCTGAAGAAGCCCGCACGGCTGGAGTTCCGCCTGGTGCATCGTGACCTGTTCCCTGGTCCGGGGGTTGAGGCACCTCCGGGTTATGAGGCTCTGTACATCGAAGACGAGGATGCCGCTGGCGAAATCGTCGAGCGCGGGTATTTTGTGAAGCGGCTGCCCGAGGCCACCGGGTCGATCGTGTCCCGTGCCGGTGCGATGCAGAACCAAACCGGAGGATTTCAGGTGTATATCGATTTTACCTCCGAAGGCAGCGGTCGCTTTGCGTCCATCACTGAGAAGATCGTCGAGGCAAACCAGCAGTCACAGGGAAATCGAGCAGGCCAGTTGGCAATCGTCCTCGACGGGGAGTTGAAAAGTGCTCCCACAGTTCGTGAGGTCATCCGGGGCGGAGCCACGATCACCGGGCGCTTCTCCCAGCGCGAGGCGATTGAGCTGTCGAACACACTCAACAACCCGCTCGAGTATGAATTGACCGTGGACGAGATGAGCGAGGTCGGTCCCTCCCTCGCCGCCGACGCCCGGGAGAAAAGTATCCTGGCCGCACAAATTGGAGCCGGGCTGGTGATTGTCTTCATGATTTCCTGGTACGGCCTCAGTGGCATCGTAGCCGTGATTTCCATCATCACCAATGTCCTTATCGTTCTCGGCGTGCTCGCCAGCCTCGGTGCCACCCTGACCCTTCCTGGTGTGGCGGCACTCGTGCTCACTGTGGGCATGGCCGTGGATGCAAATATTCTCATCTTTGAACGGATCCGCGAGGAACTGCGGGCGGGAAAGAGTCCGGGCAATGCCTTGCTCGGTGGTTATGACAAAGCGTTCTCCACCATTGTCGACGCCAACGTCACCACCCTGATCACGGCGTCGATCCTTATCTGGCTGGGATCCGGTCCGGTCAAGGGCTTCGGAGTTACCCTGGCGATCGGGATTTGTACCTCGGTGTTCTGCGCCTTGGTCGTGAGCCGTTTCCTTCTGGAAATGCTGGTCTTCAAGGCCGGAGTGAAGCGGGTCCTTGGCTGGGGACTTCCCGGACCGTTTTCCGTCGATTTCCTCCGCTTCCGCAAGCCCGCCTTCCTGATCTCCTGGCTGATCGTGGCCTGCGGGGTTTTTGCGATTTACTCGCACTGGGACCGCCTCTTCGGGATCGACTTTGTCGGGGGTGATGAGATCACCGTTGCCTTTGAGGAGCGGCTTCCCGTTGCCGGAATCGAACAAGTCGCCAATGAGCGAGGTTTTGGGGAGGTGACCTCCGTCTATCAGGTAAGCATGGTCGATGACCAGGAAACCCTGACCGTCCAGACCGAAGTCGGAAAGGGGCAGGAGTTCTTCGAGGCCCTTGCCGCAGAATACCCCGACGCAGGACTCTCGCTCGAGGGGCAAACCAGCATTGGAGCCTCGGTCAGCGAGAGTATTCAACGAAATGCCATCATCTCTGTTGCCGTGGCCCTGATCGGAATCCTTCTCTACATCGCCCTCCGGTTTGAGGTCGGATATGGGATCGGGGCAGTCGTGGCCACGATTCACGATGTACTCATGACCATCGGGATCTTTGTCCTGGCCGACGGCCAGTTCTCCGCCCCGATGATTGCGGCCATCCTCATGATTGTGGGCTACTCGATCAACGACACGATCGTGGTCTTCGACCGGGTTCGGGAAGAACTCGATTTGAATCCCACTATGACCCTGAAAAAGGTCGTGAACACCGCTATCAACCTGACCCTGGGGCGTTCCATCCTGACAAGTGTGACTACCTTTATGGCTGCTTTCGCCCTCTACATCGCGGGTTCGGGAGTCATCGTCGATTTCGCCTTCGTCTTCCTGATCGGAATCATCACCGGAACCTTCTCCTCTATCTATATCGCCAGCCCCGTCTTCTACTGGTGGCATAAAGGAGACAGGAAGCACGTGGAAGACCGCGAACTCACCCCGAAGTACGATTGGCAAACCGGCTCGTCCGAATAGCAACCCTCCGGGCGCCCCGATTGTACCGGAGCCGACCAGCGCACAAATAAAAAAAAGGGTCCGGTGAAAACCCCTAAACACCGGACCCTACACAAGGATTCTTTTGATCCCTGATACTCAATCCTGCACGATTGATTGGGAATCTAGGAAGCAGTTTCAATGCCAATCCTTCGCCGACTTTGAGGCCTGGGCGCGAAAGTCCGATCTGGGCGACGCCCGCACGGTGTGGGGCTGGTTGGCGCAGAAAAATTAGAGGACACCCATAATTTCACACCTCACGAAACCGGGTCATCTTGACAAAAACCCGGCGCAAGCAGAAATCCCTCAAGATCGGCTGAAAATCTTGGCCAAAATGCCCCCCAGAATGGCTTGTTCCTCGCGATCCTGGGCTATAGGATGGAACGCCTTCGGCGCAGGGTGTCGGCAACGCCATTCTCCCACCTGTTCTCGGGATACGATGGAATGACGCGCTTGTGGTATAATGAGTGTATGATTGTTCACCTTCCGTCGCCTACCAAGAAATTTTTTATGGGAAATCTATGGGTGTCCGAAAATTCCGTTTCCGAAAATTCCGTTTCGTGCAACGTGGCCATGGCTTATGGAACAGCAAGCCCCTCGACCTCGGCGAGGTCGCGCTGGTTGGGATCGAAGGTCAGGAAAGTAGAAGCTCCGAGTTGGAGAGCGGTGGCGACATGCAGGATGTCGGCGAAGCGGTGGCCTCCGTTCTCGGTATGCTTGGCACTCAACATTTCCGCCAGGGAAAAGACACCGGCCCAGTCGGCCGGCAACACCTCCAACACCCCCGACGACAGATCGGATTGCAGGTCGCGCAACATGGCTTGGCCCTCTCGCGACCCGCAGCCGAGCTGCGGGTTGTTGCAGTGCAAGCGCATCTGCAAACGCACGGATTGGCGGAACTCAAAGAGAACAAGGGCGGAAACGGGAAGTGGATCGGAGATGGACTCGCGTAGATCGATTGCCTGCGGGGTCTGCTCCTGCTTGCGATACAAGGCACAAAGAAACGAAGTTTCCGGAAAGGGTTGCGTCATCCTTCCTCTCCCTCCAATTCCATTTCGCGCATCCGACGCACCTCTTCGGCGCTGAAGACCCGGTCGCCCCAGATCGCTTTCAGCCGAGCCCGGTAATCCGGACGTTTTACAGGTTGCTCGGAACCGGCCCGCTCGGAAGTGGGACCCAGGACCGCGATCGGTTTGCCGCGGCGGCGAATCTCCACCCGCTCGCCCGCAGCCAGCCAAGTTTCCAACTTGGCGAAGTTGTTGCGCAAATCCCTAACCGTTGCCGTTTTCATGGTGAACATTATTTGTCCACAATTGCAGGTTTGTCAAGATTCCGGTCCTGATTCTTGTCTGAACTCTTTCTCTCGGTTTGCCCTTGAAACGCCCGAACCGAATTTGGTGGAAGGGATGAGGTGGTTGCAGGGAACCTTTGCCACGCGGTTCAACCGCTTCCACGGTGAACGGGGCCATGTCTTCCAGGGAAGGTACAACAAATCGCTCGTCGTGGAAGAAGACCGTCCGTTGCTCGGGCTGATCAAGCGGTGCTGCCGGGGTTGGTTTCTGGGAAGTAAAAAGGCAAAGAAGGAATTGGCCAAGGAGCTGGTGAAAGGAAACAACGGCAAAGAATCCTTGGATCGCAGAGCAGTTGAAGATGGGGCACCCGAACTACGTCAGCAACTTGGTAAACAGGGAAAATCTTTAGATTTTGCGTTTGACCCCTGCTATGGGAGATTTTGTCAAGGGAGTTTCGTCGTCTT
>CAZWFJ010000257.1:0-4781 GCA_964633135.1 uncultured Puniceicoccaceae bacterium
AAAACGAGCCAAATTAATTAACTGAAAACAAAGAATCCAGCTTAGGAATGTGTGCCTGATCCCCATTTGGATTTGGATTTTGGATGTCATCCGCCTCACGGCGGGATGCTACGTGGGGGGGTTGACTTTAGTCGCCCCCCACTGCCTCTCGGGCGTCCCGTGCTTCCAATTCAGTAGCCCACAATCTCCAACCTGGGAATGCGCCCGAAATCGCGGCGATTGTTCGAAACCAGAGTCGCCTTGCGGGAGAGGACCGTCGCGGCGATCCAGAGGTCGTTGGCTCCAATGAGCTTGCCATCCGTTTGTAATTCCCGGAATGCTTCCCCGTATATCCACGAGATTTCAGGATTCCAGGGAATAATAAAAAATGGGCGACACAGTCGTTGCGATACTTGTTTCGCATCGGCGGAACGCCCACAAGCAAGTTCGCCGGCAACGGTGAATGTAATAAAAAAACGATCCCTTCCGTGCTGACCTAAAAAGCACTTGGCAGCCCCTTCCTGCTTTCTTTTCCGCTCCCGCTCAAGGGCGATGACGAATTCGGTGTCTAGAATCAACTCCATGGATCTTCAGGAGGCACGTCTTGATTGGCGGCCTCCTCGACCGATAATAAATATTTTTCGGAAGCCGGATCGGAGGCATCATCGGCCCACTTCAATAGATCTTCTCCTGTCGGCACCGAATCGGTAAAATAAGCTCGGCGAACGACAGAAGAAAAGGTTTCCCCTGGTCGTTTACGCGCTTTCAACTTGTGATAGGCGTCTGAATCTAATGTGACTGTCTTTCCGCGCATAACACGAAAATCACACGAAACCCCGGAATGTCAAGAAAAAGGGCGAGCAGCCCACCTACATCATTTGCCGCGCCCGCGACAACAAATCCCCGAATGGACGATAAAATTCGTCACCGCTTCCCGCAGAGCATTCTCTGGCACTGAGTAAGTTTCGACCCTTTGAGTTCCTTCGTAGGCAATCAAGGCTTCGGTGTATTTGGTCAATGAGAGCATGGGTAAGGAAGCTATTCGAATAGCTCTATTCGTGTAAAGATCGCCATCCCGCCATCCCTACCCCTATCAGCGGGCAAAAGCGCTCCGGTAAGGGCCAAATCGAAATCGCCATCGGAGTTCGAATATTATTTCCCGTCGCGAAGCAGATACGTTTTTTGATCGTGACCTGCTCGCCTGCATGAGGCTAAAAGAAGTCCATGTCGGGAAAACTCATCGCCATCGGTGACGTCCACGGTTGCGCCCATGAACTGGAGGACTTGCTGGACAAACTCTCGCCGCGGCAGGGCGACCGGGTGCTATTTCTTGGCGATTTGATCAATCGCGGCCCCGAGAGTCATCGTGTCGTGCGCATTGTGCGGGATCAGGGATACAAGAGCGTGATGGGGAACCACGAGCATCGGCTGCTCACCTACCGGGAGCATCATGATCCCTCGATTCTCAAGGCGTATGACTATGATACGCTGCAGCAGCTCCATCTCGAGGATTGGGAATACCTCTCGAAAATGGACCCCTTTTATGAGACGGAGGACTCGGAGTTTGTTCTTGTGCATGGAGGCTTTCACCCTGGCGAGTCCTGGCGCACTCAGTCCCTGGCCACGGTTTGCCGGACGAAGTGGATCGCGCCCGAGGCAATTCCGCCGGGGCAGCGCCGGGGGAACAATTCGATCCACTGGTCCGAACTGTGGGAGGGGCCTGCGACGGTTCTTTACGGCCACACCCCGAACCCCGAGATTCGCTACGCCCCCCACGCCCTCTGCATCGACACTGCCTGCGTCTATGGTGGTTACCTTACGGCCTGCATTCTTCCCGATATGGAGATCGTACAGGTGAAGGCCCGCAAAGTCTACGCCTGAGATCTGGCGGAATCGCGTTATGGCAACAGGATCCGCAGGCCCCCGGGGGTCTTGCCAACAAGCCAGACGGAGGTGAGCCGATCCTCGGTATCGAGAGTGACAACGAAACGCCAGCGCGGGGCGGAGGGCAAATTCTCTGCGAGGAGCCGGGCCTCCCGGGCCGGGATTCGCTGAAAAAGAAGCGTCGCAACAGGCCAGCGGGTTTCCTCCGCCAGTGCTCTCCGAACCTGGCGGAGGACGGGTGAGTCTGGATCCTCGATTTCAATCATTTCGAGAATTCCATCAAGGTCGCCGTTCGCGTGCAGGCGGGCATACTGTTCCCTGAAATCGGCGAGGGCACGGGTGTCGGGATCGCATCCGCCGAGGAGGACGGTGAGAGCCATGGCAAGGGTCGGGAGGAGGAGGCGTTGCGGTCGGGGCATGGTGCCGGCGATCAGAGAACCTGGACGTCGAAGGGGCGGAAAATGTCTTCCCCGTTGGCCCGGATTTGCACCCAGATGCGGAAGTTCCCGCTCCGTGTGGGGTGGAAGAGGAACTCCATCTCGGCGGTGTCGCCGATCACGGGGTCGACCGTCAAGGGATGCATGTGCGCGTAGCCGGAGAGCGAATCCTCGAAGCCGACAAGGTGGGCGTAGGCGTCCATCGTTTTCTCGAGGGGGAGGGGGGCACCGGCGGATTCGTTTTTCAGGCGCAGGCTCAGCCGGTGGTCCCGGTTCGGGCGGAGCGGTTTTGCGAGGCCCTCCAGCTCAAACTGGATGGGCACTTCTGGCGGATCGGAGATCGCCCGGGAGGGGTCGAGGGTGAAGGAGCCGTCGGCCACGGCAAGGAGGCGGGTTCGCAGGGGGACGAACTCCGCGAAGTAGCGGTACTGCCGGGTGCGGGGTGCGAAAGTCACCCGGTAGTCGCCGGAATCTCCGATGGACTCAGGGTGGAGGTGATGATAGGATCTCAGTGACTCATCGATCAGCATGAGGTGAATTCTGCGGGTATGAGTGACGGCGAGTTCATGAGGGAGAAGCGGCTCGCCCGTGGGGCCGAGGAGTGTGAAGCGCAGCTCGACCTGATCGCCCTCGGCGGGCCGGATCGAAAGAATCTTCAGTTCGACGGGGTAGGGGGCCGCCGCCACGTCGACGAAAGGGACGGGGGCGATACTGCACAGCTCGTCGCTCCCGGCCAGGGCGGTCTCGACAGGCTCGTAGTGGAGGAACTTGCACTCCGAGACGGGGATGGCCCGCAGCACAAAAAACAGGGCGACAAAGGCCAGGGTGAGGCCGGTGATCGCGGGCCATTTTTTGCGGGGGTGACTCATTTGTCCATCTCCTCAAGTTGACCAAAAATCGCATCGGCAGACCACCGGCTACCGTCCTGCCGGAGTACGATCCGTCCGTGGTTATCGGTCAAAAGGGTGACCAGGTTGTGGACGATGGTGCCGTCCTCATCGTAGGTCCGCACGCCGACCAGACGCAAGAGGGCCTGGATCGCCTCGGGGTCGCCGGTGAGGAGTTCGAAGGAGGGGGAGTTCATACCGGTGGCCTGGCCGTACTGGTGGAGGATGCCCGGAGTGTCGTAATCGGGGTCGAAGGAGACGGCCACGAAGCGTGCGTCTTCGAATCCCGCCTCGGCGGCCCGTTTCCCGAGTTCGGAGAGGCGGGCTGCGGTGGCCGGGCACATCTCGGGGTCACGACAGCGAGTGAAGAGGAAGGTGATCACCACCGGGGAGGTGCGGAGGCGGGAGGCGAAGACCGCCTCGGCCCGTTGGTTGTAGAGAGAGAAATCGGGAAGATAATCGCCGCGCCCGAGGCTCTTGCCGCGTCCGAGAACGGCGGCTTTGCGGATGAGAGAGCGATTCACTCCCTTCATCGCATTGGCTGCGATCGGGTTGTCGGGCCAGATGCGGACCAGACGCAGAGAATCCCCTTCTTCAACTCGCTCCCCGACTATCTCCTGATTGAGATAGCCGATCGCGGCGTCGCCGATGCCAATGCGCACAGAGGAGAGGATCTCCCCCGAATCGAGCAAGAGTGAGAGCTGGCGTGCCTCCGCATCGACTGCCGTGACCTTCCCGCGCACCGATGCCTCCGGGTTCTGGGCTGGCGGGAGGGTCATCGGCCTCACGGACGATGCGACAGGGGCGGGCGACGCCACAAGCGGCAGAAAAAGGGGGAAAGCTAGCAGGAGGACCAGGCAGCGCATGACGACGAAGTTGGCACAGGTGGGCGCGCTTCGCAAGAGCAAGGATTTTGAACAGGTTCGGCTTTCCTTGGGGCGGATCTTCCTCTACGGTTTGCGGCATGACAGAAGCGGGGAACCCAATCAGCCCGGACGGACGCAAGAGGGCGCGGCGGGCGCACCGGATGGTCCGGGGGCAGCATAGAGAGGAGCGGACGGAAGATTACGTGGAGGCGGTCTACCGCATGGAACGCAAAGGAAGCTCCACCAGAGTCGTCGATCTCCAGAGGGTCTTCGCCGTCTCTCATGTCACCGTGATCCGCGCGGTTGAGAAACTGGAAGCGGAGGGGCTGCTGCAGCGGGGAGCATCCGGAATCGGCTTGACCCGCAAGGGGCGGATCCTCGGGCTGAGATGCTACGAACGCCATCGCCTTGTCGAGCAGTTCCTCGTCTCCCTCGGGATCCCGGAGGAGACGGCCGCTCGTGATGCCGAGGGGATCGAGCACCATCTCAGCCCGGAGACGTTGCAGGCCATGCGAGATCAAATCGAAAAGAGATAGTAGCGACGAGTCGGATAGGGGTGTAGCTACAGGTGGGTGCTGAAGCAACCCACCTACGTGGGGCATGGCTTCAGCCTTGGATGGGAATCGACTGCCGAGCCGCAGCTACGCGGGAGGTCTTGGGAATACGGGAAACGGCGATGCCGGTTCGGGTGGGCGCTAAAGCAACCCACCTACGTGGGGCATGGCTTC
>CAZWFJ010000258.1:0-4744 GCA_964633135.1 uncultured Puniceicoccaceae bacterium
GTGAAGGTGAAAACGGCGGCGTCTGGCCCCAAGCCGTCGCCTGGTTTATTTGGGCTCTGGCGGAGGAAGGCATGCGGGAGGAAGCCCTCGAAGTCTGGAAGCGCATGAGCTTCCGTCACGCCGCCGAAGTCTATCCCGACACCCCCTTCGGCCTCTTTAACGGCCCCGACTGCTACAACAGCCACCTCGCCGGCGACCTCGCCCACTGGACCCAAGTCCAGCTCTGGGATCGCCGCGTTTACACCCCTATGAACCCCGCCGTAGCCTGGCACCATTTCGCCCTAGCTAAACTACTATGATCACATCGACACAACGAACAGAACTTGAAGAGTCCGGATTCACGACCTGGAATTCCTTCATTGACCCGACCACCTTGGAAACGCTCCGCGATTATTATGACAAGATTCTTAATAAGGAGATCACCGTTCCCGGAGACCGGATGCTCGGCTCGAAGATCCGCCAAGTCATGTCGCCACACTCGGCCATTGATTACTTCCGGGATAACCCCGCCGTCGAGCGGGCGAAAGCGGTCGCCCGCGAGGTTTTCCAGCAGGACGATGTCTGGCTCTTTTTCGACATGCTGATCTCCAAAGATCCGGGCAACCTGAACGAAACCCCCTGGCACCAGGACTACTCCTACTCGCAGATGCCCTTCGCGCCAGAGGGGACCAAGATCGACAACCACTCCCTGAATTTTTGGATCGGCCTCGACGACATCGACGAGGAAAACGGCTGCATGCGCTTCATTCCCGGGCAGCACGTAAAACCGCTCCTGCCGCACTACATCGCGTCCGGCGAACCCGATGATCCCGGCCGCCTTACCGCCACCGATGCAATCAATATGGAGGATTCCATCCCGGCCTGTTTCCCCGCCGGCGGCGCCTCGGTTCACTTCGAAGGCACTCCCCACTACGCGGGTGGTAATCACACCACCGACCGCCAGCGGCGCGCTTACATCATTGTCATCTCTTCACGCCCGCCCGATCTGTCTTAGATCCGCAGGCAATCTCCCCCATGGATACTTCACGCGAAACGGTTCTCAAAGCCATCGAGTTCAGGCAGCCCCGCCGCTTGCCGGTATCTGGCTACGGGCGCACAAATAGCGATACCCTCCTGCTCATGCCCAACATCACCGGCGGTGCACCCGCCAAAGGAGGCGTGGACGAATGGGGCTGTGTCTGGTCGAAGACAGACCAGAAGAACATCGGCCAGGTCACCGGGCATCCGCTGCAGGATCTCGGCGCACTGAGCGACTTTTCCTTTCCAGACCCGCACCTGCCGGAGCGATTCACCACCGTGCGCCAGCGGGTTCAAGCCATCGAGGCTCAACCCGAGAGCCGCGACAAGTTCCGCATCTTTGCCATCTGGAACACCCTCTGGGAGCGCATGCACATGCTCTACGGTTTTGAAAACTGCCTTTGCGACTTGATGGAGGACGAGAACGAAATTCATCAATTCGCGGACCGCATCCTGGACTGGTGCCTGGCGGTCATTGAGAAGATGGCGGCTCAAGCAGGAAAAAGCATCGATGCCTTCTACCTGACCGACGACTGGGGCACCCAGACCGGGCCGATGATTTCCCCCAAGCTCTTCGAGCATTTCTTTTTGCCGCGCTACCGCCAGCTCTTCTCCGCCGTGCATGCGCAGGGCTGGAAGGTCTGGATGCACAGTTGCGGCAGGATCAACGATCTGATTCCGCTCTTGATCGATGCCGGTGTGGACGTGCTGAATATGCAGCAGCCCCGCACCAACGATATCGGGGAAATCGGACGCCGATTCAGCGGCAAGGTCGCCTTTGAAACCCTTTGCGATATTCAGACCACCCTGCCAAACGGGGACGTCCGACTCATCGCAGAGGAAGCCAAAGAACTGATGAACACCTGGGGCACGCCGGAGGGTGGATTCATCCTCGGCGACTACGGCGACGCCGAAGCCATCGGCGTCACACCTGACGTTAAAGCTCCAATGCTCCAGGCCTTTCGCGCGCAAGATCCCTGGCGAACTCCCTTACCGACCGGTGGCACGATCCAAATGCAGGAAATGCGGGCCTCCAAGAATCACCTCTAATCAACCTCACCATAAACCTCCCCCTAAGCATGAGAAAACTAACTGGCATCCTCCTCCTCGCACTCCTCGCCCCCTTCGCAGCGGCGCAGGAAAATCCCTTCATCCCCACGGAAGAAAACAGCTGGGTGCCCGACCTCAGTGGGCCGCTCGACGCCGCAAGTCCCATCGACCTGCGGCAAATCAACGAGACGGTCGCCGGCGAACACGGCTTCCTCCGTCTCTCCGACGACGGGCGCGGCTTCGTCCGCGGCGACGGGGAGCCGATCCGCTTCTGGGCCGTTCACGCCAGCACCTACAATAGCAAGTGGTCGGACGAAGACCACCGCGACTACGCTAGGGGCCTGGCCCGCATGGGCGTGAATCTGGCGCTCGCAGGCGCACTGCCCAAGCCCGCGCCCGACCAGAACGACCCCAAGGTAGTCGCCCCCAAGGTCCTCGACGATCTTTGGAAGCGCGTCGCCGTACTCAAGGAGCAGGGTATCTATTCCACTGTGCGCGGCACCTGGTTCTACGGCTTCGAGAAATTCGACATGGGGATTGAGGGCTACGCCCCCGGTGCCAAACTGACCAACGTCGTCTTTTTCTCCCCCCGCCTGCAGGAAATCTACAAAGCATGGGTGCGCCAGATGCTCACCCTTGAAAACCCCTACACCGGAGTCCCGCTCGCCAAAGAACCCGCAGTGGCCGCCTTTACCTTTTTCAACGAGGAGAGTCCGCTCTTTTATACGTTTCAGTCCTTGAAGGGCAAACCCCTGCGCAACGCCCAAACGCTGTTTGCCACATGGGCCGCCGCCGAATACGGCAGCCTTGATAAAGCCCTTGAATCCTGGGGCGGTGTCTCTGCCGAGGGCGACGACCTCCACGCCGGACGCCTGGGCTTCCTCACCTGGTGGTTTGCCTCTGACGCAGGCCAAAAGAGTGCCCCCGGAAATCTTCCCCGCATTCGCGCCCAGGCCAAATTCATCGCCGAACACCAGCGCGACTTTTACGCAGAAATGGAGCACTGGCTGCGCGAGGAGATCGGAGCCGAGCAGCTCGTCCTCACCTCCAACTTCCGCCCCGCCCTTCCCGAAACCATGACCGACCTCGAGCAATGGGTGAAGGCCCAGGGCGACGTGATTGCAGGCAACAGCTATCCCGGTGCCTCCCACCTGATCGGAGAGAACCGCGGCTGGCAAGTGCGCGAAGGCCAGTTCATGCGCTTCGAATCCATCACCCGCGCCCCCCTGGAAGTCCCCCAAGTCCAGCGGCAGGTCGCCGCACACCCCTTCTGGATCTCCGAGACCCTCTGGCCCAATCCCCACGAATACGCCAACGAGGGCCCATTGATCTCCGCCATCTACGCCAACGTCACCGGGCAGACCGCCGCCTCCTTCGCTGGCCCCCGCGACATCTGCTGGGACGGCGACTCGCTCTTCACGCCGTGGAACCGCGCCTTCATGGCTCGCTGGAACTGCTCGGAACCCGCTCAGATGGGTGCCTTTCCCGCTGCCGCTCTCATCGCCCGCCGGGGCTACGGCACCCAGAGCCGCCCGGCCGTGGTCGAGCACCGCTCGTTCGAGGAAGTCGCCTCGCTGCAGCCGCCCCTCCTCGCCCCCGGTGCGGATTTCGACCCCAATCAGGATCGCGGCGAGGGCACCAGCCAGGCCGATGCAATCGGCGCGCTGCCGCCCGAGGCTTTCCTTATGGGAGCAGTCCTCGCCGATTTCTCTCCCGGTGAAACCACCATCGCCCCCGAAGTCCGTGCCTTCGACGGCGGCGACCTCATCGCCTCCCTCGACGGCACCGTGCGCTGCGACCGCAAGACCGGCATCGTCACCCTCGACACCCCCGAGGCACAGTCCATCGTGGGCTTCCTCAAAGACGCCGGACGCGTGACCCTGAGCACCCTCGCCGTCGAATCCACCAACGAACACCTTGGCATCACCGCTATCGCACTCGACCAAAAACCGCTTGCCGAATCCGGCAAAATTTTCGTGCAAATCTCCCCCCGTGCCCGACCCACCGGCTGGAAGCTCGAAGCCGCAACCCATGAGCAAAAAGATGGAACGACCCTCGAAGGCTGGCGCATCGCCGATACCGGAAAGGCTCCCTTCAGGCTCGAAAGCATCGACGGTCGGATCTGGATCAACAACCCCGACCTGACCACTGCCTCCGCTCTCGACCCAATGGGTCGACCCGGCACCACGCTCCCCCTCGAACGCAGCGGCTCGACTGCATCTCTAACTCTGCCAACCGATGCAATCTATCTGATTCTGGAATAATGCCTAATCCGATGGCACTTAGTTAAGCAAAAGTAGAAGTGCATCTTGCCGCTTGAAGGCGGCTGGAAGCCGCTTCTACCCTCGATCGTAAGCCTTAACTAAGTGCCATTCTGCCTAATCCAATAAAAGCTCGCTCAACACCCCTGGCACATCCAGTAACTTCAGAGCTCACTGGCATCCTCGCTGCAGTATCCCCTGATTTCGTCTGATCTTTATCCGGCAAGAATCCCGCATTTCTGGTCACATGGAGCACAACGGGCGCGGACTCAGTTTTGTCTCCGATTGTCAGCGCGAGTGGAAAGGGATCGCGGGGGAGGAACTGGGTCATACCCCTCCCCGCCCCACGGATGGCAGCGCAGCACCCGCCGGATCGCGAGCCAGGATCCCTTAACCGCACCATGAATCCGAATCGC
>CAZWFJ010000259.1:0-4726 GCA_964633135.1 uncultured Puniceicoccaceae bacterium
TCCCCCGGCCCGGCTTATGGAAAGGTGCGGCGGCGGGAGAAGCGGAGCGCCGGAGGCGGGCCATGGGAGTTGGTCGAGCATCGGGCTTATGATGCGAAGGGGCGGCTGATTCGGACAATAATGCGGGATGGATCGATTACTCGGAAAATGTACAGGGATGATGGATCCATAAGGAGCATAGAGTATTTTCTTGAAGAAAAGGACCGGACTATTAAATCCTTTGATGAAAGTGGAAAAATTGATCGGATTGTAATATTTTCAGAAGACTCAACATACACGAAGAATTTCTTCTATGAGGCCGATAATAAAATTGTAAAAATCTATAGAGGAACAGAAGAATATTTCACAATAACAATAAACGATAATGTAATAATGCCATGAAAGTAATTAATGTATCTGTATTCTTAGTCATGCTAACTTCGGGAACTGTCGCCTACAGTGAAAATAGTGGGATGTGTTCCCCTCAAGCACTTCCGGAAATAGATTGCTGTATTCCAAGTTTATCGACTGAATTAACTGTAACTGACGTCCCGTGCGAGATGGTGGTGGACAAAGGGTATCCAAAGGCTCATTGCGGAACTGATGGATGCCGCAATAATCAAAGGTATTATAATATTATTAACGAGCACTACGACCTCACTCTAAAGGTTGACACGAAGAAATATACATTCACTCCGGAAGAGGGCTATGAGGGTGATTGTCCTACGGAAATATGGGTTTTTGAGAATCATGTCATCACTGATGCTGTCTTGGTTCAAGAGGTGCCAGATGGGGGTGAATGTAGGGATGAGCATTGTGACGCAGACGATTACCCTCCAATTATAGTTTGATAAATATACTTGTTTTATGAAATTATTTATTTCGACATAGATGACTTGATAGTTTAAATTAATGAAATTGAGAATCTTGATTGTTTTTGTTTCTGTCCTTTTTTCATGTGAAACTAAAGCATCTGGCCAATTGGTTAGACATGTCTTAGGGCTAGTTGACGAGCAGGATAGTCTGAGGAGTATTCAGCTATTTAAAGACTATTCCGGCGATCAATTTTTGGGAGCGCTTTTGGATTCGTTTCCGCATGAAAATGAGTGGAGATATTTAGTCTTCGAGATTGATGAAAATACAGTATTTGAGGATATCAACGAAGAATTCGTGGCCAGTAGGTTGCTCAAGGGTAGACTTGTTACTGATCTTCATCGTTACGAATTTGTTCCTGGCTCTGAGCCTCACGTATGGAAAAACTTCGGGACAAGACTCGGGTCTATGCCAGGAGAGTCTGTAATATATTTTAGTTCTGAGAGACTAGAAAAAAGGATATTGAACTTACAAAATCAGATAATCCGAGGAATTTATAATGATGATCCAAGGGAATTAAAGAATATGGTGGATATGCTAGCTGATGCGAAGAGCCGAACGTATCCAGTGGTAATTGATGATTATACTTATGCTTTTGGTGAACTTATAAAAGTAGAATTTTCGATTTTGGATTCAGGATTTATTGAAAAAATATTTTCAACAGGGGAAAACGTCGTATACAGGGTGGAGAATCGGATTGTTCCAGGTGGTAAGGATCAATTTGGTAATCTGTTCGATCTTTCAACGTATAACGTTGTTGAAGACGAAAATCTTTCTCGTCGGTTGCAGGAGATGGAGAAGCCTCGTCTCGGTCTAAATCTAAGAATAGTCGAGGAAGGTTTTCAGATTGTTCGTGTGGTGAAGCAATCTGCGGGAGAAGCTTTCGGCTTCAAAGAAGGAGATATAATTCTTGGTATTAACGGTTCCAATCTTGTAGGTTCGAGCGTTGAAGATCTCTTCGAAGCAATGGGTGATGAAATCATTGTGGAAATACTGTTCAGAAGAGAAGGGTCGGTGATTGAGGTCGAGGTTCCTCTTTGGAACAGGTATGATGAAGTTAAGAATTACTTTGAATCGCAGTTTAATACTCCGACGCACTAGTGTCCAGTTAGAAAGTTGTTGAATGTCATTTGATTAGGTAATCTATAAATCCGAACTAATCAATATGAAGATGAAATTTTTGTTGCTCGCGCTATTGGCTTTGGGCTTTGCTGGAGAGTTTCTTTATGGCAGCGAAGATGAACATGATTCGATGGTAGCTACCGTTTTTTCTCGCACTCTGTTCTCTCCAGAAGACGAAACTGTTCTTATCGTCAAGAGGATCAATTTAGATGATTTGATGGGATTAGTAGAAGATAAAGATGTAGACTTTCTGAAATTTGTTCAAGGCTTCAGCGAATCCGATTCGATTCTAGCATTTGAGGTCACCGATTCGTTTGATGATTCAATGAAGGGGAAGATTATATTTTTAGCTGAAGGTCTTCGACGAGGCCCTCTTTTCCCGGAGACAGGAACACCGAGTTTTTTTCCGGAGAATGCAACTTCTTGGGTTTTGGCTCTATCTCTTTCCGAGATTAAGGATAAATACGGGAATAACAGTGGTCTATATAAGGGGTCGATCATTGATAAATTTTATGGATTACTGCCGGAGGGGAGGAGTAGAGTAATGGATGATGTCATTGGATCAGAGTACTTCGAATTCCTGAAGGCGACGAAAGCATTGATAGAGAGAGGAGATCTTTTTGGGGATCTAGGAGTTCCGGGAGAAAGCGGACTTGCACGTCAGACTCTTTTATCCGTGAGGGATGAGGTGGATTTGCGCGACTAGGGTGTTGCATTGTCTTTCAAAAGCACAGGATTAGCGTTATGCCAAAAGGGAAAGATCGCTCCAGACGTAATCTTTTGACGGCTGAACCCGATTCTCCGGGTCTCCGGAGTCTAGCGTGTGCTTTTTCAGGTACGACGAATTTGAAACCGGACCAGGATACAGTGGTGTCGGTGTATATGTGCCGGGAGCAAAGGAGATACTAGTCGAATGAAAGTTCTTTGGATTGCTTGCCTTACCCTGCTCTTCCCGCTGGTCGCCGTTCCGGAAATCCACACCCTAACGGAGCACGTCCGGGATCCTTCGTTCGAGGACATCACCTTCTTCCTGCGGATGCCCTCGTCGTGGGACGGGGAGGGGCCGGAGAGGGATGCGTTGGGGAGGCGGGTTCCGAGTGTACGTGGGGTCTTGGCGGTATGCAATTGGTCGGGCGAGGTGGAGGCGGCGCGGTCCAATCTGGATACGGGGGGGCGATTCAAGCATTTGATGGATTGGGCGAATCGGAACCGGCTGGCGGTGGTGACTTGGACCAATTTTGGCGGGTACTCAATCCGGGCGAGCGGGGATGAGATGGAGGAGCAGCAGCGAGAATCGTTCGACCGGGCCTTTGAGGACCGGGTGAGGCAGTGGGAGCGGGGCTTTCGGCGATTGTGTCGCCAGTATGGTTTGCCGGAGGAGAATGTGTTGTTGTACGGGCTGAGCGGAGGGGGGCAGCTGGGGCACCGGCTGGCCCTGCGGGTGCCGGAGCGGTTTTTTGCCGTGCATATCCACGTAAACAGCAGCTACGACACTCCGCGCCCGGGAGGGGAAGAGGTGCTTTGGCTGGTGACGACGGGAACACGGGAGGCGGGGTATTCGGCCGCGTGCCGGTTCTACCGCGAGGCACTGGAATCGGGCTATCACATGATTTTTAAGGCGGAGGAAAATCTAGGGCATAGCGACAGTCCGGCGAACCGGAAGCTGAGCTTGGCCTTCTTCGACTTTTGCCTGACGTTCCTACCGGATGCGGTGGATCCGGACTGGGCACCACCGCCGGAGGAGTGGGCGTATTTTATGAAGTATCCGGCGTATCTGGGGGATTGGTACAACCAGATCGTTTTTCCGTCGGAGGAGGGGGAAGGAAAGATTCCGCCGGAATTTCTGGTGGCGCTGCCGACGCGGGGAATAGCGGAGGCCTGGGGGGTGATCGTGGAATGAGGGGGATGGCTGTGGGGCAGGATGGTTTGGTTCTCACGGAGGCACGGGGCACACGGGGGGCTGTGGGGAAGGATTGTGTTTTTCTGGGATGGCTGTGAGGCAGGATGGTTTTGGCTCTCACGGAGGCACGGAGCACACGGGGGCTGTGGGGAAGGATGGTGGGTGCATGAATATTTATCTTTGTGAGAGGGTTTCCAGGAGTCCTGATTCTAAGGGGGAAGTTTGCTCTTCCATCGATCAACCTCCGTGTGCACCGTGCCTCCGTGAGAGATTATCCCCTGTTGTAGAATTTGAGAATGAATGAGAATCAGATAGGAACGATTGTCGTGGATGAGGCGATTCGGTTGCATCGTGATCTTGGTCCGGGGCTGCTGGAGAGTGTTTACGAGCTGACCTTGGCCCGTCGGCTGGAAAAGGCGGGTCTTACAGTAGAACGACAGGTCGTGGTTCCGATTCATTTTGACGGGGAGCGTTTCGACGAAGGATTTCGTGCGGATCTAGTCGTCAACGGGAAGGTGATCCTGGAATTGAAATCAGTGGAGAAGTTGAATGCGGCTCACAAAAAGCAGTTGCTGACTTATCTGAAGCTGACGGGAATGAAATTGGGTTACCTTTTGAATTTTGGGGAGGAGTTGATGAAGAATGGGATTACCCGAAGTATCAATGGGAGGATTGATGGATGAATTGGGGAGCTGTGAGGCAGGATGATTTGGCTCTCACGGAGGCACGGAGCACACGGAGGGGCTGTGGGGCAGGATTGTGTATTTGTTTTCTGGGATGGCTGTGGGGCAGGATGATTTGGCTCTCACGGAGGCACGGAGCACACGGAGGGGCTGTGGGGCAGGATTGTGT
>CAZWFJ010000260.1:0-4662 GCA_964633135.1 uncultured Puniceicoccaceae bacterium
CCGTCTTCAGCCGCATCGCCAACAGCCTTTGCTGTCACTGGATCTTCAAGAAAAATCAACCCCACTTCCACCCGTCTTAGGCTTCCCGCATCCGGCTTCTACGGCAGAATCGACTGCACTTCAAACGATCTTGCATAGGCGATGGTCCTATGTGCAGTCGATGACCCTGATCTTGAAAATGCAGCAGTTTGCCGCTATGCATGATGGTGTGGAGGGCGCGGGGTTGCTATGCAGCCACCCCTTCGGGGTTTGAAGGCAGATTCGGAAAAGGTGCCAAAGCAAATTCCGACAAGATCAGGAAGTCTGACCTTCGCCATCGCAGCAGCCTATCCAAAGCATACCGAAGTAAACCCGACGAAAATTACTTAGGAACCGACATACTGCAGCGTCGGGGGAGGTCTGCTTTCGAAGGCATAGTCTTTCCTTCTCGCCACGACGGGGTCACCAGGATCGCCCGAGGGATTTTGGCCGGTCCAAATTCGTTGTGCAGAAAGCGGGCGATGACTTGATCGACCAGTGCCGCTCCGATTTCCTCGGGATGCACGTCGCCACCCGCCCAGTCGAAGTCCCCGGTTTGGAAGTTGGTGTAGAGATGAGCGACTCCGGGCCGTGCGCGGTTGCTTACGCCAAGAGCATTCAACCATCTGATGACGGCTTCATAATTCACGAGAAGAGCATCCGGTCGAAAGTCGCGGAACCACTCCGCAAACTGATCGAAGGCCGATTGATTCCACGGGAATCTCCGCAAGCTGAAGGAAACTCCGGGATACGCGGGATTCGCCTGCAACGCCGCGACCGCCCCTTCCTGTTCAGCCATTAAATGCGTGTCGTGATGCGCGGCAAATTGTGCGAAAGAAAACCCGATCCGCCGATAGCCTTTATCCGCGATGCGTTTGAGGCAAGTAAGAATCAATCCCAGTCCGTCGTCTTCCACAACATCGCACGCGGGCTGTTCCGGGCAGAAGCCGAACTTCACCACGCAGTAACTCCGCCAATCCAAAGGAAGTGAAAAATCCGGTCGGCAGCGTCCGCTCAAGATGACGCAGTGGATCCCCCGTGCGCGCAAAACGCGGTCGAGCGATCGTCCGTTTCCCGCAGGATCCCGGACGCGAAAGCGCTCCAGTCGATAGCCCAGTTTCTCCGCCCGCCGCAGTGCGCCTTCCCAAAAAGGTTTGCTATAAGGAGCCGTCTCCCAGTAATCTGGGGTTTCCTGTAGGTCCAACCAGGCGATCACATGGCCCGTCGGCGTGTCTCCCTGGCGGATGCTCGTCATCAGCTCGGCGACTCGCGCATCGAGGCGGTAGCCATGCTGTTCAGCGAGGTCCTGAATCCGCCGGCGGGTCGCCAGGGAAATGCGCGGATCATTGCGCAGGGCGCGACTGATTGTGGACTGGC
Source organism: uncultured Puniceicoccaceae bacterium (assembly GCA_964633135.1). Lineage (GTDB taxonomy): Bacteria > Verrucomicrobiota > Verrucomicrobiia > Opitutales > Puniceicoccaceae > Puniceicoccus. Next base: position 1,396 of record CAZWFJ010000260.1, read on the forward strand.
TCACATTCGCCTGTTTGGCGAGGAACCGCATGGAAGTGTGGGGCATGGGAGCATCATGCGCAACTGATGCGCAAGAGTCCAATTGTTTTTACAGGAGCCATAGGAGACCATGCGAAGATGGAATCCCAGTTCACACCCCTACTCTTCGCCTTGTTATCGCTGACGTGCCTGCCTTCCACGATTTTCGCTCAGGACCGCATTCCGCCACTATACCAATTCCGAGATATTCCCGTGCCTGCAAATTACAATCCGGGCAGAGAGCAGGTTCCCCACGATATCAACGACAGCGGCCAAGTCAGCGGAGAAGTGGGTCTTCTCGACGATCCCGAGATTGATGAGGAGCCGTTTGCCTTGGGGTATCGATGGGACAGTCGTTCGAATGCTCTGATCCTGATCAAGAACCTCTGGCAGAGGGGGGTGACATTTCCCGAGCCGCGCGGTTTCGACAATCCTCACGGCGCGGTTTCGCAACCGTTCGATATCAACAGCAAGGGCAACATGGCAGTTCTCGACTGGCTGGACGATGACCAACAGGGCTTTTTTTGGTCGGACTTCGACGGTGATGGTGAGGATGACGAGGCTATTTTGCTGCCGACATTTGATTTCCGTAACAATAACTGGGCGCGGAACGGAAGAGCGAATATTAAAGGTTTGAATGATTTCGACCAGGTCGTCGGCACCTCGGACGTCGCCAACCCGGATGGCAGCCGGGGAGGTCAGCACGCGTTCATCTGGGAAGATTCCAATGGAAATCGAGTGGCCGAGGATGAGGAAATGATCAACCTGGGCGTCTTCGGAACGGATAAGTCGTCGCGAGGCGTCCGCATCAATAACAACGGGATGATCATGGCCATCGGCACGCGAAGTAGTGGAGGTCTGCGCGGACTCATCATCGAACCGGATCATGAGCAAGATTTTCAAGCGCCTGTCTTCACGGACATAGGGACCCTGGGCGAGCCACGCATCACACCGCTCGATCTGAATGAGAACGGCGTAGTCGTCGGAGAAGCTCTGAGCAGCGCCGACAATCAGAACCATGGCTTTGTTTGGGACAAACTGAACGGCATTCGCGATCTCAATAATCTTCCTCTGGAAGGCCTGGAAGCGGGTTGGCTGATCGCCACGGCCCGGGCCATCAACGACCACCAAGTCATCGTCGGCAACTTCGTCGACAATGATAACAACTTTCGGGTCTATGTATTGGATTTGGACGCGCTCGAGTTCGCGCCTCTCGATACGCTGTTTGACATACCTGCCAATGTCAGTCGCTTCGGGGTAGTAAAAGGCATCAACAATCTAAACCAAATCGTGGGCGTTTATTTCCCGGTCGACACCTGGATACGCAGCTATCTCCTGACCCCCATCGAAGACAGCGACGGCGATGGACTCGTCGATTTCTGGGAACGGGTTCACTTCGAAACCATCGATGCCTATGACGGTTCCGATGATCCCGACGAAGACGGCCTGCTGAACGCATTGGAGATCGCCATGGATCTCAACCCTCTGGATTTCGACGGAGTATCCACGGTTTTTCGCATCGTGCCTGAAAACGGAGACGAATGGATCACCTTCACCTTCCGCCGGAGCACAATGCCGAACGCGCCCGGTCTCCAGCTCCAGGAACATCCCGCCCTGCCCGAAGACCCGGCGGATTGGACCGACATCACGCCGGACGGCATCGACGTGATCGAAGAAATCGCCGATGAGGATCCGGACGGAGACGGCAGCAGTCAAAGCGTTCGAATACGCCGCCGATTGGGCGCGGGGGAAGACTCGCTCTTCATGCGCCTCCGGACGACCGACGGTTTTTAGCCCGCCTTTTTCTATTCCAGCCTAACATCCCTTTCTTTCGGGGTAAAAATCGGCTTCCAGGCCGCATGGTTTTCAACCAAATTCAGACCTCACCGAATTCAGGTTTCTGGCAGGCTTTAGGGCGCAATATCGAATTCCCAGGGTAGGCCTTGCGGGCAACCCTGGGGTATACGATGCAACCGCGTTGCGGTAGGGTTGCAGCGGGCGTGCGCTGCGGGCGTTCCGGGTTCTACGCCAGTCGCGTTGCCGACACCCTGTAAGACGTCAGGGACACCCATAAGGGGACACCCATAAGACGTCTTGATTCTTGACATTCTTCATCGTTTCTCCGCTTCCCGCATCAAGGATGCCCAAAATTCGATTAATTTCGTCCATTGCCTTTGTCCGCCAAACCGCCCGATTCTTCCAATACCGTGAACCCTCCACCCAAAACGTGTCGCTGCTTCTCCCAAAGCCCGTTCGAACGATTCCGCAGCCCCCTTCCCTGCGAAGATTCGCTGACGATAGTTCCCCCGGTTGATCACGTGGTAACACGCCCCCGCATATTCTACTCTCAACGGCCTCGCCATGGATCAAGAATTGAAAAAGAAATTGAATTGACAACTGCTATCGATGATAGCAGACTAATGATATGTCTCAACTCTTAGTAAGAAAAGTCGATAGGGAAATCGTGCATAAATTAAAGGAACGTGCACGGGCAAATGGTGTGTCTGCCGAAGAAGAGCATCGCCGAATCCTCCGCGAAGTGCTGGAGCGCGAAGAACCATGCAAACCGACTTTAATGGAATTTTTACTCTCACCGTCGGGACAAGTGCTGCCCGAAGTTGAACTGGACCTAAAGCGGAGCAAAGAGATTGAAGAGCGTGAGCTCGGCTTTTGATGCCTTATTTGTTGGACACCAATATCATTAGCGAGCTTCGGAAAGCACCAACCTGCGATCCGAAACTGCTGAAATGGGCGAAATCAACAGCTTCCGAGCAACACTTCTTGAGCCTTTTGACATTCGGAGAGATACGCAAGGGCATTGAGATTCTTCGCAGGCGCTCTCCGCAACAATGTAATGTCTTTGAAGATTGGTTGCTTCAATTACAACAACAATACCGCGATAACGTGTTACCGCTATCCGAGTCAGTCATTAACCGCTGGGGCCACCTCATGGGCACGCGAACTTTTCCCGTAATTGACGGACTTTTGGCCGCCACCGCTTTAACTTTCGATCTCACCCTCGCTACCCGGAATATCGATGATTTCGCAGGCTCCGGGGTGGATTTGGTGAATCCTTTTGAATCAACAGCAGGATAGCAATCGGCATTTGCTGGGTGACCCAAAAGACGTCATGGGAGATGAGTTTAGTCAAGAATCAAGACAAGACGTCATTTTGGTGTCCCTTCGACGGTCTTGGGGAAATGCGGAAGATGACATGGGAGGAGTTGTCAGGAGCGAGAAATCGCCAGA
>CAZWFJ010000261.1:0-4655 GCA_964633135.1 uncultured Puniceicoccaceae bacterium
TTCCGCTACTGGGGTGTAACCACAAGTGCGGGGACCTCTCGAGAATTCGTGGAAGCGGGTTTATCCCGCGATATCGGAGGCCCGAATGGGGCATCACCGCCGGAAATCGGGGCATAAAGCCCCTCCCACTCACCGCTGGAAATCGGGGCATTCCTTCGACAAGCTCAGGACAAAGAAAGCCCCTCGCACTCCCCGCACTTGTGGTTACACCCCCCGCTACTGGGGGGATTTTTGCCTTTCTCGTAATCGTAATCGTAATCGTAATCGTAATCCTAATCGGAATCGTAATTCCCACCCTCCCAGTTCCGGGCGGTTGTCCCTCAAAGGGGCATTTCCACGATGGGTTTCCGCAGCCCGCCGAGGGCATACTTTTCGGGGAGTTCGGCCCGGTTCTCGGCCTCGTCGCGGTAGCGCTCTGTGAGGTCGTCGAGGAGGATGCCGTCGTCGATGAGTTCGCGCTCGGGGCGTTCGGCGAGGTCGCCGGTCTCGGCCAGTTGCCGGTCGAGCGCGGACCGCAGGCGGGCGAGAGTGTCCGCATGGGCCGGTTCCTCGGCCAGATTGCGGACCATCTCGGGGTCGCTTTCGGTGTCGTAGAGTTCCTCGGACGGTCGGGTCGGACTCATGAATCCGGCCTGTTCCGGGGGTAGCCGTCCGAGCGCGTTTTCCTGCCGGAGCACCTGCATAGTGGCGCGTCTTTCGCCGTAGGGGAGAGCCTGGGCTCGGGGGAGTTGCGGGAAGTAATTGCGCAGGTAGTGCCAGCGGTGGTCGCGCACGCAGCGCACGCGGTCGTAAACGCAGTCCATCCGGTCGCGCCCGGCAAAGACCGCTTCGCGCGGAGGTGCCTGATCCGGACCCAGGAAGATCTGACCTTCGTATTCACCGGGCACGGACAAGCCGGCGAGGGAAAGAATCGTCGGGGCGATATCGACCCAGCTGACGAGGTTATCGATGACCGTACCCGGTGCGATCCCCGGACCCCGGATTAGCAGCGAGTTGTGGATGCCAGCGCCATAGGGCCAGCGTTTCTCGCGGGGAAGGCCGCGCCCGTGGTCGGTGAGGTAGATAACATAGGTGTTGTCGCGCTGGCCGGAAGCCTCCAGTGCCTCCAGCATCTCTCCCGCCTGGAGATCCTGCACGGCGAGGGCTTCGTAAAAGCGCGCGATTTCATGGCGGACTTCGTAGTCGTCCGGCAGGTAGGCGGGGACGTGGACCCTGGCCGGGTCGGGACGCTGGTCCGCGCGCAGACGGTGGCGCTCTTCGAGGCGGATTCGGGCGGCCCCGTGCGGCTCGCCGGGCGACCACATCGTGCTCTCGTGGGTGACAAAGAGATTTGTGTAGAGCAGAAAGGGGCGGTCATTGAACTCGCCGGACGCAAGCCGGTCGCGCCAGGCGGCGTGGTTCCCGGTTTCGTGCTCATCGGCGAACTCCGGGCGCGGGGCGAAGTTGAAGTCCGTCTTGTCGGCCCAGTTCACGTAGTAGCCAGCCTCGCGCAATTCCTCCGTGAAGGTGCGGGGCGGATCGACGAGGCGGCAGCGCATGTGGTGGTTCCCGAGGCTCCACTGGTAGCGTCCGGTGGCCATGCAGCCGCGGCTGGGGGCGCAGACTCCGGCGGTGGCAAAGGCGTTGTCGTAGCGACAGCCCTCGGCGGCCAGCCGGTCCAGATTGGGCGTGCGCGCGTCCGGTACGCCATAGCAGCCGAGCTGTCGGCCAGAGTCTTCACCTTGGATGAGAATAAAGTTCGGGCGGTTTTTCATGGGTGTATCTCTCGTCTTGACACACTTTTCCAGAGGGGGCAAGGTCCAAGGTTTTTCCTCTATTCCATGGCAACAAACCAGAAGCACACGATCTCCGTCCTTGTGGAGAATAAATTTGGGGTCCTCGCCCGGGTCGCTGGGATGTTCAGCGGACGGGGTTTCAATATTGAGACCCTGAATGTAGGCCCCGTTCACCTCGAGGGGCTTTCGCGCATCACCGCGACCATCGTCGGGGACGACCAGGCTCTGGACCAGGCGCTCAAGCAGCTGCACAAGCTGGTCAATGTTGTCGAGGTCGACCATTTTACGGAAGGGGCAGCAGTGGCCCGGGAGTTGATTCTCCTCAAAGTTGCCGCAAATTCCGAAACCCGGCCCGAGATCATGCAGATTTGCGACATTTTCCGGGCAAAGGTAATTGATGTGAGTGTCGAGTCGGTGGTGCTCGAAATCACCGGAAACGACAACAAGATCCGGGCTTTTCTGGATCTGATCGGATCTTTCGGGATCCAGAAAATGGCCCGCGCGGGCGTGGTCGCTCTTGAGCGCGGGACGCGAACCTGATCCCCCGGCTCCTTTCGCCAATCAAATAACCTGAAAAAATACTACTATGCCAGCTAAAGTCTACACGGAGAAGGATGCGGATCGCGAGATCCTCAAGGATAAGACCCTTGCCATCATCGGCTACGGATCGCAGGGCCACGCCCATGCCCAAAACCTGAAGGATAGCGGATACAAGGTAATCATCGGGCTGTATGCCAAGAGCAAATCACGCGAGGTCGCCCAGAAACAGGGCTTCAAGGTGTATGATACGGCGGAGGCAGTGAAGAAGGCCGATGTCATCATGATCGGCTTGCCCGACATGGTCCAGAAAAAGGTCTTTGAAGAGGAGATCGCCCCGAACCTGTCGAAGGGCAAGGCATTGATGTTTTCCCACGGGTTGGCGATCCACTTCGGCCTGATTGAGGTACAGGCGGATGTGGATGTGATCATGGTCGCCCCGAAGGGTCCCGGCCATATCGTTCGCGCGCAGTTCCTGGAAGGAAAAGGGGTGCCCGCTCTGATCGCTGTTCACCAGGATGCCTCCCGCAAGGCGAAAAAAATCGCCCTTGCCTGGGCGGACGGCGTGGGATCGACCCGTGCCGGGGTGATTCAGACCACTTTCAAGGAGGAGACCGAGACCGATCTCTTTGGCGAACAGGCCGTACTTTGCGGTGGTGCCAGCGCTCTGGTGCAGGCCGGGTTCGAAACCTTGGTGGAAGCGGGTTATCAGCCCGAGATGGCCTATTTTGAGTGCCTCCATGAGCTGAAACTGATCGTCGACCTGATGGTGGAGTCCGGGATCGCCGGCATGCGGTTCTCAATCTCCGATACTGCGAAGTATGGGGACATCACCCGCGGCCCACGGGTTATCAACGCCCAGACCAAGAAGTCCATGGCGAAGATTCTCAAGGAGATTCAGAGCGGCAAGTTTACCCGCGAATGGGTGAAGGAATACGAAGAAGGCCTGCCAAATTACAAGAAGATGCTCAAGGAGGGCGAGAGCCATCCCATCGAGAAGACAGGGCAGCGCCTGCGCGGTCTGATGCCCTGGGTGGCAAAGCGAAACCTGAAAGGTTCGCAGGCCAGCTATAACGGGTAGTCCCGTCCCAAGCCCCCCGCAAAAGGGGGGCGGACGGAGATCCCTCTTCCCGAAGAAGGCTATGAGTGCGGAGACGGTTATCCTCGCCAGCCGGCGAAGCCGTCTCGCCCGCGCGCAGGCTCTTCTGGCCGAGCGCGCTGCGGTCGAGCACAATCCCGCCTGGGTGACCGGCCTGCTTTGGCTTACGACGACGGGCGACCAGCAGACGGGCTGGTCGCTCGAAAGACAGGGCGGAAAGGGGCTTTTTACGAAGGAGATCGAGGAGGCCGTACTGGCCGGCGAGGCCGATCTGGCCGTCCACAGTGCCAAGGATCTTCCCACCGAGATGCCCGAGGGTCTCGCCCTGGCCGCTTTCCTGCCACGGGAGGATCCCCGCGATGTTTTGGTCCTGCGCTCAGGCGTGGAAGCCCCGGCCACAATTGCGACCAGTAGCCCCCGGCGCCGGGCACAGTTGCAGCACCTTTTCCCAGAGGCCAGCTTTTCCGAGATCCGGGGGAACGTCGAAACCCGCTTGCGAAAGATCGCCGAGGGCGAGGCCGATGCAACGGTCCTCGCCGCTGCAGGCTTGAATCGCTTGGGCATCGCCGCCCGCCCAGGAATAACCTTCCGTCCCCTCTCTCTCGCAGAAATGATCCCCGCCTGCGGCCAGGCCGCAATCGCCCTCCAGGCACGCCAGCAAGACGAACCAAAGTTCAACGCCCTGTCCTGCCCCGCAACCCACTCGGCAGTCACAAAAGAACGCGCCTTCCTCAAGGCCCTCGGCGGCGGATGCCATACCGCTTTCGCCGGCTTTGCAAAGGACTCCGAGTTCTATGCCTTTCACGAAACCTTCGGACGCCGTAAACTCACCCTGCCCAACCTCCCCGAAACAGAATACCTTCCCTTTTTCGCCAAAGAGTTTGCCGATTGGCACTAGATTCTTGTAGCTTCACCGCCGTTCCCGGGCAAGGCTGAAGCCATGCCCCACAGTAGGTAGGTTGCTCTTCCCCAAAGTAGGTGGGTTGCTTCAGCGCCCACCAGGGATGTTCCTGAGGCAACGATCCAGCCATCCCGCCGTCTCCGGCGAAAACGCAGCTTCACCGCCCAGCCCCGATCCCTTCTTCACCCTTCACCCCTCATCCCTCATCCCTCATCCTTCCAAAAAATGCCCCACAGTCGGTAGGTTGCTCTTCCCCAAAGTAGGTGGGTTGCTTCAGCGCCCACCACAGATGTTCCTGAGGCAACGCCCCAGCCATCCCGCATGTCTCCGGCAAAAACGCAGC
>CAZWFJ010000262.1:0-4520 GCA_964633135.1 uncultured Puniceicoccaceae bacterium
TGAAAAACTTGACAAGGCTGTTTAATATTAATCTATTTTAGAGACACTACACTAGGGATTTTGTCCCACTTCGGGCTGATCTCCGCCTAAAGACGGAGTTCCTTTTGGGCATTCGACCCACCGCGAGCCAGATGAAGGGTCCCTCACCTTACCCTTCTGCAGTCTTCCGCCTGATCGCATCGATCAGGTCTTCCTTGCTGAATGGTTTCGCGAGGTAGTCGTCGAATCCCTCCTCAAGGTAACGTCTTTTCTGGCCGGGGAGAGCATTTGCGGTGAAGGCGATGATACGCAGGTCCTTGTATTTCGGATCGGTACGCAGGTTCTTCATGATCTCGATACCGCGGTTCTTGCCCTGCAAGTTGATGTCGAGCAGGAGTACGTCGGTGGCGTCGAGGTTTTCGTAGAGTTCCGCCACCTTGCTGACCACGATGGCGTGGTAGTCGCGGAGCATGTGGCGGATGATCTTGCAGGTCGATTGGTGGTCGTCGCAGATGAGGGCGCGAAGGCCCTGCTTGAAATGGTCCGCTGCCGGTTGCACGCTCTGGGGTTCTCCCGGTACGGGCCGATCGGCAAGAGGCAGGCGGACGGTCATGGTGGTTCCCCGCCCGATTTCGCTGTCCGCCTTGATGGAACCGCCCATGAGCCGGACGAGTTCGTGGCAGATGCTGAGGCCGAGTCCGCTCCCCGAGAGTTCGGCGGTCTCTTCGCGCTGCTCGCGGGTAAAGGGCTTGAAGAGATCGTCCAGGAAAGCTTCGGAAATGCCGGGTCCCTGGTCGACGACCTGGATGGCGACCTCGTTCGCCTCCTGCCGCGCGGCCAGGACGATCGGTTGGTCCGGGCAGAACTTGAGGGCGTTGCCGAGCAGATTACTCAAGGTTCGGAGAAGCGCGCCGCGCTCGGCCAGAACGAAGAGTCCGGGGGTCTCGATCAGCAGTTTCACGCGAGGCGCGCCATTTTTCTGTTTGCGCCTGGGATCATAGGTATCGCGGAGCGCATGAAGGAGTTTGGTCAGATCGACGGACTCGAGCTTCAGTTTCTGCCGCCCGCTCTGCAAATGCGCCAGGCTGAGGACCGAATCGAGGGTGCCGATGAGATGCTTGCAGGAATTTTTGATCTCATCCCCGATCTCACGGTGATCCTCGTCCAGGATCTCGTGGAGCACCTCGGCCAGCCCCATGATGGCAGTGAGGGGCGTGCGGATGTCGTGGCTCATGCTGGACAGGAAACGCGTTTTGGTCTCGCTGGCCGCCTTCAACTCGGCCTCCCGCTCCACTTGCGCGGTGATATCGACGGCGGCACCCACGATGCCCACGATAGCTCCCCGGGCATCTTCGAGGGCTTCGAGGGTGACGTCGAACCAGTGCGTGTGTTCGGGCTGCGGACTCACCGAAACGCGATGGCGCCGGGTCTTTCCGGTTTTCAGCACCTCGGTCTTCAGGCGATCGAGTTCGCGGAAATCGTCCGGGAAAAGGTCCCGGTCGCGCTTGCCCAGGATGCATTCTTCGGCGATGCCCTCGGGCTGGTTGAGGATATAGGTGAATTCGAGATTGCGGTTCTGGGCGAAAATGGTGACGGGCGAGTTCTCGATGGAAAGGCGCAGGCGGCGCTCGGTCTCGAGGAGGTCGGCTTCGGTGCGCTTCAGCCGGGAGACGTCGTGGAAGGTGATGACGACGCCTTCGATCCGGTTTTCCTTGGTTCGATAGGGGACGATCCGTCGCAGATAGTGGGAGGAGTCCGTGGTCTGGATCTCGTCCTCGCGCTGATTGAGATCGCGGAGCACGTCCCGGCAGAGTGCGACCAGGTCGTCCCCGTCGAACTTGGCCGCCAGGTCGGAGATCGGTCGGCCGATATCCGAGGGGATGAGATTGAAGAGGCGGCTGCAGGCTGCGGTGAAAAATTTGATTTGGAGCTCGTGGTCGAGGACGATGGTGGCGATGTCCGTGCTGGCGAGGAGGTTATCGATATCGCTGTAGGCGGATCGGAGTTCGTCGACTTTCGCCGAGAGTTCCCGGTTCACGCTGGTTAACTCGTCGTTGAGACTCTGCAGTTCCTCTTTCGAGGTTTCCAGCTCCTCATTGGAGGACTGGAGTTCCTCGTTCATCGACATGACTTCCTCGTTCGAGGATTTGAGTTCCTCGTTGGCACTGGCGAGGTCCTCCACCGTCGCCCTCAGATCTTCCCTTGCTTCCCGCAGGTCGCGGTCCATGTCGTGGAGCAGCGCGCCCTCCCGGCCTCCGTTCGCACCGGTACTTTCGCCGCCCTCCGTTCGCCCGCCTCCTCCGGCCGATTCGGGAGCGGCTTCGAAAACGATGAACAGACCGGCCTCGCCCCCGTCCAGTCGAACGGGTCTGATCGTGACCTTGACCTGCCTGGCGTCGGCGTGGGAAAGCTTGGCGACGAAGGCGAGGATCTCGTCTTCGGCAAGCACCTGTTTGGAGAGGCTGCGGATCCTCTGTCCCACCGGAGCGGTGACGAGGAGACTGAGGTCATGGCTGGGTGCGCCTTCAGGGTGCCGCAGGTAGCGCTCGGTTTTACCGCTGAGGTAGAGGATGTTGAGCGACGCGTCGACCAGCGCACTGGCGGCGTCGAAATGCTCCATCAGCAGGCTCCGGTTCGTCTCGTCGACGGCCTGCGGGCGGGGCTGGTGGGGACCGGTCTGCTGCATGGCGGGCAGGAAGCTAGGCAGGGTCGGCATCGCTGCTGTCCCTCCTTCGCGCGGATAGGTCTTTCGTTCGCCGACGCGCGCGAAGATGCGTCGTTCGCGGTCGATTGGCTTGAACAGCTTTTTGACATGACCGATACTTTCGGAGCTGCCGAGGACGGCGACTCCGTCTTCGACCAGGGCGAAGTGCAGGAGATCGATGACCCGTTTTTGCATTCGCGCGTCGAGATAGATCAGCAGGTTGCGGCAGCTGACGAGATCCATCCGGGAGAAGGGAGGGTCGGTGAGCAGGTTCTGCTTGGCAAAAATTACCTTCGAGCGTAGCGACTGGGTCACGACATAGCGGTCGGTGCCCAGCGGCTTGAAGAAGGCGCGGAGGCGCTCGTCGCCGAGATCACTGGCGATGGCGGCGGGATAGACCGCCCGGCGCGCGATGTTGCGGGAAAAGTCATCAATATCCGTGCCGTAAATCTGCAGGATCAGCAACTTTCCCGAACGTTCGATCGCTTCGGAGAAAAGAATTCCGTAGGAGTAAACCTCTTCGCCGGTGGCGCAGCCGGGCACCCAGACGCGGACTTCGTCTCCCTCCTCCTTCGACTCGACGATTTTCGGGATGACCTCTTCTTCGAGAGTGCGCCATACCTCCGGGTCGCGGAAGAAGCAGGTCACGCTGATGAGGATATCGCGGGCGAGGCCGTAAACCTCGTCATCGTGTTTGCGCAGGTGCTCGATATACCGGGAAAAATCGTTGAAACCAGCCAAGTTCATGCGGCGCTCGACCCTCCGCAGGACCGAGTTTCGCTTGTAGTTGCGGAAGTCGTTCCCGGTGCGGGCGCGGACGAGACCGAGGATGCGGATGAGAGTGTTTTCCTTTTCTTCGCCGGAGGGGCCGTCGGTCTCCCGGGGGCAGTCGCGCAGGCAGAGATATTGGTCGGCGCGGGCCGCGAGTTCCCCCGCTCCCGCAACGAAATCGGCGCATCCGCTCTTGATGGCGCTCCGGGGCATGTCGGGGAATTTCGCCTCGGAGGGATCCTGGACCAGGCACGTGCCCCCGGCGGCTTTGATCTTTTGCAGACCCACTGTTCCGTCCGTACCGGTACCGGAGAGGATCACGCCGACGACCGCCTCCGCATCGTCCCGGACCAGGGATTCGAAGAATCGATCGATGGGCGAATGGCGGCGATGCTCCTCGGGGGGCTGCTTTAAATGGATGCGTCCGCTCCGCAGGGAAGCTTCCGCACTGCTGCGCAAGACATGGATGGTGCCCGGTTCGAGCGCCATGCCGTCACGCAGATGCCGCGAAGGGATGGGGGAAATACTTTCGAGGATTTCCTGCAACCGGCTTTCCGCGTCATCGGGCAGGTGCTGGATCACTACGTAGGCAGCCTTGGCGTTCGGATCGACACCCGTCAGAAATTTCTTCAAGGCATCAAGGCCGCCGGCGGAGAAGCCGATGCCGACGATCGGCAAGGGCGGGGCTTCGCTTTTTTCCGACGTGGCCGAATGGTGAATTTCTTCGGAGGTTTCCATGAGAGCATGAAGGAAAAAGCCAGTTTTTTCTGCTCTAACCGGAATGACAAGTCAATTCGCAAGCTGCCCGCGTTTCGGGGTGTAACCAGAAGTGCGGGGACCTCTCGAGAATTCGTAGGACCGGGTTTATCCCGCGATAGCAGAGGCCCGAATGGGGCATCCCCGCCGGAAATCGGGGCATAAAGCCCCTCCCACTCACCGCCAGAAATCGGGGCATAAAGCCCCTCCCACTCACCGCACTTGTGGTTACACCCCCGCTACTGGGAGGAGGATTTTTGCCTTTCTCGTAATTCCGGGTAGAGCGGTCGGTTGCCCGACCGCGCCCCCG
>CAZWFJ010000263.1:0-4484 GCA_964633135.1 uncultured Puniceicoccaceae bacterium
CGCCTTCGTCTACCAACCAGTCGTCAATCACCGCTCCAAATGAATAAACCCTGCCCTATGGGGCCGAGCAGTATGAAATCGGGGAGGTGGCGAGGATCTCCAGCCACGAAGTCCTCGGGACTCTCCACCCAAGAATATTACGGTGACTCAGTCGTAGGTCAGGTCGGTGGCCTTGCCGCGAAAGATGTAGTAGGAGAAAGCGGTGTAGCCGATGAGGAACGGAAGCACAATGAGGGTTCCTACCAGGATGATCAGGAGCGATTCGGGGGCGGCAGCAGCGTCGACAATCGCGAGCTGTCCAGGGATAATGTAGGGATAAAACGAATACACAAGGCCCGCAAATCCGAGGATGAAAATAAAAACCGAGATCCCGAAGGGCATCCACGCCAGTCGATCATTTTCCAGTGGCAGGACTTTGCAGAGAAAATGCACCAGAAGCGTCAGAACTACGGAAGCCAGGGGCATGACGAACAGGAGGGTAACCTGGGGGAATGTGAACATCCGATCGTAAATCCGCGTGTCCGTAAAGACCGCCGCGATACTACTGAGGATCGCACCGATTACCATCGTCCATATCGCCCGACGCGTCCAGCGGATGGCCCTCCGCTGAAGCTCCCCCTCTGCCTTGAGGATGAGCCAGGTGGATCCCATCAGCGTGTATCCCGCCACGACGAGGAGACCGAAATAAACCGCAAATAACTCGGGGGCCAAGCCTTCCTGAAATCCCGTCATGAACCGCCCCAGCATGTAGCCCTGGGAGAGCGCGATCGCGCAGGAGGCGATGGAGAAGGATCGGTTCCAGAACGGCACTTTCTGCGGGGCGACTTTCTTGCGAAAGTCGAACGAGACCCCCCGAAAGATCAAGGCAACGAGCATCAGACCCACCGGCAAGTAAAGATGCGTCAGAACGATTCCGTGAGCGGGCGGAAAGGCCACCAGCAGAAGTCCCACTCCCAACACCAGCCAGGTTTCGTTGGCATCCCAGAAAGGACCGATCGAAGCGATCATGCGATCGCGCTCCTCCTCGGTCGCGAACACGCAAAGCATTCCTACCCCCAGGTCGTAGCCGTCGAGGATGGCGTACGCTAAAAACGATACGCCGATCAGGAAGGCAAAAGTGAAGGGCAACCAGTCGCCACTTTGAATCAGTTCGCTCATGAAGGTAGACCTCCGTCTAAGGGTGGCTTCTCCATTTCCTTGCGCTGCATGTAATACAAGGTGACGACGAAGCCGATCAAAAGGAAACCATAGGTGGCGAGATAGGCGGTGAGAGTCAATGCGACATGCGACGGAGGCAGGTCCGCCACGGCGTCAATCGTCCGAAGCACGCCTTGCACCAGCCACGGCTGCCGACCGATTTCCGTAACATACCACCCCGCGACCGTAGCCACCCATCCGCTGAAAGTGAGAACGACGAAGGCTCGCAAATAGGGTCCCTTGAGGCCGCGTTTGCGCCATAAACGGAGAGCACCCCAAAACCCAAAGGCGATCATTATCATGCCGACTCCCACCATGATCCGAAAGGCCCAAAACACGGGTGCTACGGGTGGGTGATCATCCCCGAACTCTTTCAACCCCACGATTTCCCCGTTGAGTTCGCGGGTGACGATGAGACTGGAGAGCTTGGGGATCGCAATCTCGAAACGATTGGTTTGCTCTTCTTCGTCGGGAAGCGCGAAAAGCACGAGAGGGGCACCTCGCTCGGTCTCCCAAAGCCCTTCCATAGCTGCGAGCTTGGCGGGTTGATAATCGCGTGTGATCAGCCCGTGTTGGTCGCCGACCATGGCTTGCAGAGGGGCGAGGACTGCGATCGCGACCGCTGCCGTGCGCAACCCGGCTTCCACCGCTGGTCGATCATCCCCACGCAATTTGCGGTACGCCAGTAAGCCACCAATGAGAAAACTCGCCGTTAGTCCCGAGGCCAACAGGGTGTGAGCCAGGCGATAGGGCATCGAGGGAGAAAAGATGATCTCCCGCCAGCTGGTGGCATGAATCACTCCGTCGATCCACTCGAACCCCTGGGGGGTTTGCATCCAACTGTTCAGCGCAAGAATCCAGAAGGCGGAGAGGGTAGTGCCGAAAGCGACCAGGACCGTGGCGGTGGTATGGACCCAGCCCGGGACCTTGCGAAAGGCGAAAAGCATGATCCCCAGAAACGTAGCCTCCAAAAAAAACGCCGTTACCACCTCGTAGGCGAGAAGCGGGCCGGCAATGTTGCCCACTGTATTCATGAATCCAGGCCAGTTGGTGCCGAACTGAAACGACATCGTTACGCCACTCACCACTCCCAGGCTGAAACTCAAGGCAAATACTTTAGTGAAGGTGAAGTACAACTCCATCCACTTGTAATCCCCGGAACGGCGGTAGCGGAGTTTGAAATACACAAGAAACCACCCCATCGCGATCGTGATCGACGGAAATAAAATATGAAATGTTATATTCGCTGCGAACTGGATGCGCGATAAGATGAACTCGTCCATTCCACCGGACAAAATCATCCCGCCCAAAAGCTGCAACCTCCAAAACCCGGATAGTAGCCGTCGTAAACGGTAATATTAGAATTGCTGCTTACTCTCGAGCCGTCTCACACCCAACAATTCCCGGACGATCAAATGCCCGGAGAAGCGATCCTCTGGACCGAATCAATCGTTTCCCGCACCGAAACCCGGCCCTCATACAAGGCTCTGCCAACAATGACTCCGCCAATATTATCGTGCTCTGCCGCCAGCCTGGCCAACGCCTCAACATCTCCCAGCGAGGAAACCCCGCCCGAGGCGATGATGGAAAGCTTACAGGCGGCGGCTAATTCCCCCTGGCTGGTCAGATTCGGCCCGGTCAGGGCTCCATCGGTGGCGATGTCGGTATGGATGACCGTCCCGACACCGGCATCCTCCAGTTTCCCAGCGAAATCCAGCGTGTTGATTTTCGTTTCTTTCACCCAGCCCCGCAGAGCGAGATATCCGCCTTTGGCGTCGAGTCCAACCGCGATCGAATCCGTGCCGAACCGCGATACCGCCCGGGCCGGAAGCTCCGGATCCTCGACCGCCGAAGTCCCCAGGACGGCCCGCGTCGCTCCCGCAGCAAGAATTTTTTCGATCGCCGCTTCATCACGAAGCCCGCCCCCCACTTGAACCTTGCAGCCCAAAGCCGCGATCCGCGAAATCTCCTCCAGATGGGCCGGCTTCCCCGTAAACGCACCATCCAGATCAACGACATGCAGCCATTCCGCTCCTTGAGCAATCCACTTCTCGGCCGGTTCCAATGGATCTTCAAAATAGACCGTTTCCTTGTCCGCTTTCCCGTGAAGAAGTCGCACACAGCGCCCTCTGCGGAGATCAATTGCAGGATAAATGTTAAACATACCAAGTTTGATGAGTGAGAGGTCGAATCGATTCAACCGAATTCTCCCTAACGTCGCCAGATCAGAGGGATTGACGACAGGGACTGGATTGGCCTGAAATGACACCTATGCCCAACAATTTTGCTGAGAACACCGAATCGGACGGTTTTCTGGTCGCAGCCCTCTACCGATTTGTGGAGGTGGACGATCCGGCTGCGTTGAGGGATTGGATTTTCGAGGCAGGGAAGTCAGAGGCACTTTGCGGGACGATTCTGGTGGCACCAGAAGGGATCAATGGAACCGTTGCCGGTGACCCCGGGAGAGTTCGGTCGTTTTTGGCGAGGCTCGAATCGCGCAGTGGTCTGGGCGATCTCCAGATTCGCTACTCCACTTGCCAAGAGCGTCCATTTCGACGCTGGCGGACCCGACGCAAGAGCGAGATTGTAGCTCTCGGGGTTGCGGAAGTCGATCCTCGCGCCGAAGTGGGGGAGTATCTGGAACCGGAAGAATGGAATCGCCTCTTGAATGAGGAGAACGTAACCTTGATCGATACTCGGAATCATTACGAAACCCGTGTGGGCATGTTCAAGGGCGCGATTGACCCGGAAACGGAATCTTTTCGTGAGTTTCCCGAGTGGGCGGAGAAAAACCTCGATCCAAAGAAAGACAAAAAGATCGCCATGTATTGCACCGGTGGCATTCGGTGCGAGAAAGCTACAAGCCTCTTGCTACGCCGAGGATTCCGGGAAGTCTATCACCTGAAGGGTGGGATTCTCCGCTACCTCGAGGAAATACCAGAGTCAAAAAGCCTATGGAAGGGCGAGTGCTTCGTCTTCGACGAGAGAGTATCCGTCGACCAAAAACTTCGCCCGGGTTCCCACGTTATCTGCGATCACTGCCAATTGCCCATTCCAACCCACGCCGTGCGGGACCACCAGTGCGATAAAATGAAACGGACGAAAATGCCCTAACCCCCCAGCTCACAACAGTGCTCGATTAAGCAATTATTCGGGGGCTTCCCAGAATGCCGACCTCCTCGAAGATATCGAAATCAGCGAGGTGTTTACATATTCTGCACGAGCCAACAATTTTTGTCAACCAGACACAAAGTACTTCCCTTGGACTCAAATTTCTGATTGGGTAA
>CAZWFJ010000264.1:0-4299 GCA_964633135.1 uncultured Puniceicoccaceae bacterium
GAGCAACCGACTTTGGCTGTCTTTTTCGAAATGGGCTACCGTGATGCCGTCGACGTCGCAGGCCCCTGCCTTCGACCGGGAATTTCCGGGGCACCCATGGATTCTGTTGGATAATGGGGGGAAAGGCTGATCCGACGGCGGCGGGGGGCTGACTCTATCTCGCTCCTCCGCAGAATTTTACTAAAATCGGCGCAACCGGAAATTCCTGGGTGTCCCAAAATTCATAGCTTCGTTCTCTAATTTCGAAGGTTGCCAGTAACGGGGTGGCTGAATTCAAATCAGCATCGTGAATGATAGCACAGTGGAAGATGAAGGGATCAATCTCTGGAAAAATTTGGACGTCGGCTGGTTTTATTCGAATTTCAACCCTCTGACGATTTCCGGCGCGTCCAATTATGTGCAGCGTGGACTCATTCAGGACCTTCGATGCGATGGACGTACGGTGCATGCCAGGGTCATGAGCGGGGATTCTGGCTACAATAAAGTCGTCCTCCGCTGGAACGGCAGCCAGGGTCCGGACGTCCGCTGCAAGTGTACATTTCGGGAAGATGCCCCTACGTGCGTGCATGTTTGCGCGGTGCTCCTCTTTCTATTCCGTTTCGCCCGGGGGATGACCTTTGGTTTTCCCCAACCGAGTCCAGAAGTTTGGGCGGAGATGTGTGCGCCCCTTCTCAGCAACACAGAGACTTCGCTCGTCGAAACGAAGACACCCTCCCGGCAGTCGATCCAGAAACGCGATACGACTCTGACCCTCAGCGCGATGGGGGGATACGGGGGCTTGCGAGTGAGCGTTTCCGGGCCAATCCCGCATAGCTTCTTGCGAACGCTCGGGGTAACCCTAGTCCGCACCTTCTCCCGGGGCCGAGATGTGAGGTCATTCACCATTCCCGACCCAAATGCCGATCTTGATTTCTTTCTTTCCAAGGCTCGCGAGCGCGGGTTAACCGTTGTCATTGATCTGGACGATTACTACGGTGAGGTAAGCGGGGATCTCGAGGAAATCCCTCTCTGCTTCGAGCTGGAGAACAAAGGGAACGAAATTGTCGGAAGCGTAATTTTCCTCAATAAAGGCAATTGGATGCCGTTCGGACTTTCGAATTTTGTATACGACCCCAGCACCAAACGCCTCGGCACAATGATACCCTGCAAGGGAATGGACTACGCCCCCCCTTTTAAGGAGGCTTTGATCAATAATGGAGAGGAAGGCTATCTGGAACCCGACGATGATATCAGTTCGATTTTTGATCGTGCAGCGATCCCCCTTGGCGATTTCAACCGCTTCTCGGCCCGGATACCGATTGATGATGATCCGGAAATCCTTCCTACCCTGACCCCGGAGGGGGGCACGAGGCGCGATGGAGAATTAACGCTGCGGATAGAAAACGAGGAAGGCTGGATCGTGGCACTCCCGTATTTCGAGGGGAACGGCCACGCCGTAGGTGCCGACTTTCTGATCGCCGGCCTCGAATGGATTTTCCAGAGGGTAGATAGCCGGGGCGGGCTTTTCCGGTCCAAGAAGAAAGTCCAGAACATCCGGGACGCCGTAACGAAAGCATTTTTTGCGGAGCAAAATGAAGAGGCCAAAGAAATCATCGTAAGCCTCGCAGACAAAGAAGAACTCCAACTGGGCGGCTTTAAGAACGAGCTAGCCGTTCTGTCCGAAACGATATGCCGTGCACGTGACCTTCTCGGACTGCGGCATGAGATCCTGGTGGCACTGCCCACGGGAAACTGGGAATACTGGCGAATCTCCTTTCCCCAGCTGGCAGACTTCCTCTTCGCACTGTGCCAGCCGGAGAAATGGAATGAACTGGTTGAACTCTCGGGGGGTATGGCCGCGCACCCGGACCATGCTACCGAGTTTATCAGCCGATGCAATCAAGTGGCCGCGAGATTCGGTGTTCCCGTTCAGCTCCACGGCAAGCCAGTGCGGATGGAGACTCCGGAGATCCAGATCTATTTGAAGGCTGGCGAAGACGATTGGTTCGACCTCGACGCCAATGTAACTTGTGGTTCGCTCACGATACCGCCCGAGGATTGGACCCGCCTCATGAACGGCGAGGCAATCCTCACGGAGGGCGAAGGGGGTTGGATCTCGGTGAGCACGGAGAAGATGGAGGCCTTCGCCGCCCTCGAACGGATGCGTAAAGGAAAGCGGAAGGGATCGAAGGAGACCCTCCAAGTGAACCGGCTCGCCGTCTTCGAAATCCTCGAGCTGAGACACTCCGGGGCGAAGGTTGACATCCCTCCCGAGATGGAGCAGATTGTCGAGTCCCTTTCGAATCTCTCCCAACTCCCGGACACCAGCCTGCCTGACGGTCTCCGGGCCGACCTCCGCGATTACCAGAAGATCGGCTACCAGTGGATTCGTTTCCTGTGGGAGCATCGCTTCGGTGCCTGCCTCGCAGACGACATGGGCCTCGGCAAAACGGTGCAGTCCATCGCCTTCCTCCAGGCACTGCGGGAATCCGGCGAGATCGGCGGAGAGAGGCGGGCGGCCATCCTCGTGGTCCCACCGAGTCTGATGTATAATTGGGCCTCCGAAATGGCCCGCTTCGCCCCGGACCTCAAAATCACGGAGTACGCGGGCAGCGGGCGAAATCCCGACGTTTTCGCAAGTGCCGATGTGGTCTTGACCACCTATGACATCCTGCGAATCGATATTCAGAAGCTCGCAAGCACCGAGTTCCCAGTCGCCATTTTTGATGAGGCCCACAATCTCAAGAACCCGCGTTCGGCACGCTCCCGGGCCGTTAGCAAGTTGAACCGGCGCTTCTCTCTCTGCCTGACCGGCACCCCTGTCGAGAATAGTCCAGTCGAGTTCTATTCGGTCCTCAATACGGCGGTGCCCGGACTCTGGCGCAGTCTGGACGAATTTCGCAACGACTACAAGAGATCGCCTGACACCGTCCTCCTTCGGGTTCGTCCCTTCCTGCTGCGTCGGACCAAAAAGGCCATTCTCAAAGAGTTGCCGGACAAGGTCGAATCGGACCACTACCTGGATATGTCCCCGGCCCAGAAGGAGATCTACACCCGGACCGTCGGAGAAGTTCGCGCTGAGGTGCTGGCGGCTTACGCGGAGCAGGAACCCGCCCGGGCGGGGATCAAGGCACTGGTGGCTTTGATGCGCTTGCGGCAGGTCTGCGTCTCCCCTTCCTTGGTCGGGGTCTCGCTCAAAAACGCCCCGCCGAAGGTGGAGCGGCTTTTGGAGATGCTGGAGGAGGTGCGGGCCGAGGGCGATTCGGCGCTGGTCTTTTCACAGTTTATCGGTGCCCTGGATCTGGTCGAGGCTGCGACACGGGAGGCAAAGATCCCCTCCTTCCGCCTGGACGGGCGCACGCCACGGAAGATTCGCCAGCACCGGATTGCCGCCTTCCAGGAAGGCACAGAGGCAGGAGTTTTCCTGATCAGCTTGAAAGCGGGCGGCGTAGGCCTGAACCTGACCAAGGCCAACTACGTCTTTCACCTCGATCCGTGGTGGAATCCCGCAGTCGAAAATCAAGCCTCAGATCGGGCACACCGGATCGGCCAGCAGAGAACGGTTTTCGTCGAACGACTCCTGATGAAAGGAACGGTCGAAGAGAGAATGATGGAACTTAAAAAACGGAAGAGCGACCTGTTTCGAATGCTAGTGGGCGACGATGGTGAAGACCAGCGTAAGGGGACCATCCTCAACCGCGAGGATTTCGAATTCCTTCTCGACGGGTGACTCCCCCTGCAGCCAAAATCTCCTCTCGAGGGCTGTTCATGAAGAAACGCCGCAGAACAAAGCATTACTGACGTGACGCTATGGAGTAGTTCCACGCGCCGTGAAAGCAATCACGGGTGAGGTTGAGCTGTTCCCTCTCTTGATCAGTGACCCCGGACCCTGGAGGATATTTTTTTCTGATCAACTTCAGCCTCAATGATGATTGATAGACTTGCATGAAGACCGATCATACCATCTCCTCGCGCAACACTCAATCGCACCGCTCTAGCCGAACAATTTTTTCCGAATCCCCTTCGCCACTGCGAGTCCCTTCCAGTCGCCCCCTTCCATCGGGTGCGCCTTCGGCTCCCGCTTCCCGGGCGGATCCTTCCCCAATTGCTCCCTCACAAAGCTCTCCGAGCCAAGGATCATCCCATCGACAAAGTACAACACCTTGCCCCGCAGCAAGACGGCCAGCGGAAGCTTCCCCTTCGCCTTCAGCACCTGCGAGGCCTCCTCGGGCGAGATCGACATCTTCCCGTCCTTCTCCTCCACGCCCACGCCAAACAAGGTCTGCCGATAACCGCTCAAACTCCGGTCCAGCACCGCCA
>CAZWFJ010000265.1:0-4212 GCA_964633135.1 uncultured Puniceicoccaceae bacterium
AAAATTAAATACGAAATGGTATCACCGCCAAGCCCTACGAGTCAGGATCTCTGATCTTAGACGGTTTATCTACAATCTCTACCAATCATGAAAAAACCGCTGTTTCTCCTGCTCTTCACCTCTCTTCTGCATTCGGCCTCCGCACAGGAATATAGGGGAACCATCGAGGAAGAACCCCAGCCGCGACTTTACGCCTCGATCAATAGCCCGGTTACCATCCCCGATGGTGACGATTGGGACTACTCTGCTGGCATTGAAGGCCGAGTGGGAATCACACTGGGTCAAGGGCTTCGCATCTACGGTCTCCTCGGATATTCCTATTGGTATGTCGATGGCAGCGACTGGCTTCTGGGTTTCGATTCCGAGTCCATCGATGGCGAAACCAATGTTTTCTCCGTCGGCGGGGGGATCGAATTCAAGAAGCGGCTGATGAATCGACACTCCATCGCAATTGGTGCCAACTACCAGTATCAATATGTCGACAGTGGTGTTGATTACGATTACTCCAGCCCGTTGGCTTTCGAACGCGAGAAAATTGATATCAACGACGCCTCTGCTCTCTACGCGGGTGTCGACTACTATTTCGATGTGAATGAACAGGTCGGCCTTTCCTTCGGCTTGGGTTATCTTTTTAACCTCACCACGGCCGAAGTCTCTTTTCAGGGCGAAAAACTCGAAGACACCAAATTCGAGGGGTTCACCATGAGAATCGGTGCTGAGTTTTAGAATCAAGTCTCACGAGGCTCGTCCTACATCCGTTACATGCCCTCACCCGCACCCTATTTTTCCCAACTTGTTTTCTGTTCAAATGGAACGGCGCAGGAATCATCTGGATTTCCGCGACTGACCTATTCGCACTGTCGAAAGTGAGCCCACGAAATCCTTCTGCGGCGCGATCGGTTTCTACCGACTCCGAGTGGCTCGACGGCTCCTCTTCGGGACGGCTCTTTTCGTTGCTGGCTTCTCGACCGCCCAAGACATCACCGAGGAACACGGGAAAAAAACTCCGGGCGATGGATGGATCGCCCTCCCTTACGTTTTCGCCAGCGAGACGTGGGATTTTGCCGTTGGGATCGGAGGGGGAGATTCGGGTTGGCCGGCGGAGTATTCGACCACCTACGCGGCCGCCACCGTCAGCACCAATCAAACTTGGAATGTCGTCGCAGGAGGAGTCACGTGGCCCGGTCTCCTTTCCGACCGTCTCTTTGTCGACCCATTTTTCACCTACAGCCATTACACGAATCTCCGGGTCTATGTTCCGGGAAATCCGGCCTTTGTGAACGACCCCAACCGGGCGGGATCAAACGATTCCAGCCCCGACAACTTCTTCCGCCAGGAATCCGACGAGATCTGGTTGCAGGCACGGTTCCGCTACATTTTACCGATTGGGGATACGAAAAACAGCCCCGAGCGAATTTTCCGGGTGGACCGGGGAATCCTGCTCCCAACCGAGGAAACTCCGCGAACCTGGAACCCACTCGCGACCGGAAAAACTTCGCTACTCTTCCGCCCTTACTACCGGAAGCAGGATATCGAAATTCCCGTGATCGACAACCCGTATACCTTCGAGACGCTCAACCTTCAACTCGGTCTCGAATACGACAACCGCGACTTCCCCACCAATCCGGCCTCCGGCAGCTACCAAAAAATCGCAATCACCCGCGACTGGGGAGCACTTGGAGAAACCGACTCATGGAACTTCGGCGAATTTGAGCTGGCGAAATACTTCGATCTCGGGGCCACCTCGCTGTTCCGCCAGCAAGTCATCGGGTTCAATGCCTGGACCGGATACTCCTTTACCTGGGACGAGATCGAGGTGCCCGGACTGGCCTTTCCCGTCGCGGTAAACCGACCGCCCTACTACACCGGCGCGACTCTGGGAGGCCTGAACCGCATGAGGGGGTATCCTTCCGCACGTTTTAACGGCCGCGCCGCTTCGTATTTCTCCGCCGAGTACCGCGTCATCCCCCACTGGACCCCTTTTTCCCGAACAAGGATCGACGACATTCTCGATCTCGACTGGTGGCAAATCTCGCTCTTTTTCGAAGCCGGGCGGGTTTCCGATTCGCTGAACGCAGAATTATATTACAAGGACATGAAATACGATGCCGGCGTCGATCTCAGATTCTTTATCCGCAAAGCGGTCGTGCGCATCGGCGTGGCCCGATCCGATGAAACCATCCAAGTCGTCGCCATGTTTGGCCAGCCGTTCTAGTGGAATCGTCCAGAATACCCCTTCAGAACCGAGACGGCGAGGATACCGGAACAAAAAACACACGGAAAACACGTCAATATATTCTCGCATCGGATATTTCCATATTCTAAGACACCCACGATCATAATTTCGAGAAACTCTTTCTTCAAAACGAACCAGACAAACGAAACACCCATGAAACATCGAGCATCCACAAGCGCGCTTTCTCTTCTGGCGATCCTTTTCGGATCCATCTCACTCTCAGCCATGACCGCCACGGTGACCAAGCAGAACAATTCGAGCAGCAGCATCGGAGTCGGAGTCAATTACTGGGTCAGTCTGAACGATATCGACGTCGACGATATTGACGACAACGGATTCTCTTACCTCCTGTCGTACCAATATCGTCCGGGATTTTTCGGCTTCGAGCTAGTGGGCGAGTATTTTCCGGACCGGTTCGGTGACAACGCCTGGGCGCCCGAAGCCTACGTAGTGGTCGGCGAAGGCCTCTACGGTGCCGCCGGCATCGGAATCGTGAACAGTGGCGGAAGCTTCGCGGACGAACCCTTTTACGCCCTGAAAGTGGGCTTCGACGTCAAAGTGATCGCGAACCTGAACCTCGACATCTCGGCCAACTACCGCTTCAACGACACGGCGGAACTCGACGACGACGACACAAAAATCGACTCCGACACCGTATTCCTCGGTGCCACCCTCCGCCTCGCGTTTTAGCCCCCCCCGGACACACTCTCCGCCCACCACCCTCCCTCCGCCTTTTTGCGACAAAACTTCTGGCGATCGTCGAAAAAAATGTCGCACTCTCGCCACGGGTTCCCATGGTTACTTCATGCGACACGTGGACTCTCATGAGAGCAAAGACGAAACTGTTACTCTGTAAACTTCTCTGGATGGAGGAATTTTTGGGCGGAAGGCCTTCCGTCGTCAGTCTCATGGCGGGGTTGAGCGGGTGGGAAAACCGAACGGGCATGGCACGCACCCTTCAACGGTTAGAGCGGGAAGCATTCCTCGAAAGCGAGGGACGATCTCTGGATCGGGTTGTGAAACTGACCCAAAAAGGAAGGCAACTTTTGCGAGGGGAGCGGGATCCGGAGAAACAGTGGAAAAGAGGATGGGACGGAAAATGGAGAATGGTGGTTTTCGATATCCCGGAATCCTCCAGAAAGCTGAGAGAGGATCTGCGCAACCGTATCAAAACCCAATCATTCGGTTGCCTTCAGAAAAGCATCTGGATTTCTCCGGATCCGTTTGGAAAAGATATTCGAAAATTGAGACGATTGGCACCTGCACCCAGAACCCTGTCTTTCCTCGAATGCAGCGAACTGTATGGCGGCAAGCCAATCGAGATCGCCAGAGCCGCATGGGACTTTGCATCCCTCGAGTCGAGCTACACCCAATATCTTTCGTTTCTCGATTATCATCAAGAGACTTCCGAGCAGTGCCCGCTCGAAGAGTTTCTTACTCAAGAAAATCACCTTTGGGATCAGGCAATGGCCGCAGACCCACTGCTGCCAAACGAACTCCTCCCGAAAAACTATTCGGGAAAAGACGCACTGAAAGCCAGAAGGGAGATCGTTCCCAAGATCGTCGAAACGCTCATAAAGTGCGACATTATTTCTGACGATCGTTGAAAATAATGTCGCAGCCGGCTGGTTGTGTGCAGTTGATTTGTCCTTTTCCCGTTGCCGATCCGGCGTAGAGCGAACCATTTTGCGGCCTGTGGATACTCCCAAGAATTTTGTTCCCGAACCGTTTGACTATCATCAGGAGGTCGTCGTTCGAATCGACGGCCTTACGAATCTCGGGGTCGGACTGGGACGGATTGACGGCTGGGTCGTTATGGTCCCTTTCACTCTTCCCGGCGAGTTGGCACGGGCGAGTGTTTTTCGAAACCGGGCCAACTACTCCGAGGCGGATCTGGTCGAAATCCTTGAGTCCTCCCCCGAACGAACGGTGTTGGAAAGACTCAGAAAAAAATTGCGCCAGACCGGCCAACAACG
>CAZWFJ010000266.1:0-4095 GCA_964633135.1 uncultured Puniceicoccaceae bacterium
AGGAGTTGCCATGCGACGGTATTCCGATGGGGTGCAGTTGTAGAGATGGCGGAAGCGACGATTGAAATTGGAAAGATTGGCAAAACCGACTCCGAAGGCGACTTCGGTTACGGGCATCTGCGTTTCGAGAAGGAGTCGCGCCGCGTGTCCGAGACGCACTTGAGTAAGAAATTCCGTAAAGGTCATGCGGGTGGCCTTGCGAAAAAGCCGGCTAAAGCCGGAGCGCGAGAGGCCGACTTTAGCGGCGATATCCGCATGCGCGATGGCCTCCGAAGAATGCTCGATGATATAGCGGCAAGCCTTCTCAATGCGCCTCGATTGCAGATTATCGATCTCTGCGCTGAATCCCGGACTGACCAAGGCCTGCGTTTCACGCTGTTTGTTCGCGAGCAACTCCAGTAGCTCGATCAGTGAGACCACCCGGCGCACTCCGATGGATTGGCGAAGCCGTTGCATTCCCTCCGCAACGGGTCTGAACAATTCCTGGGAAAATTGGAGGGCCCGTCCTGACCGGTCCAGCAGGTCAGCAATACTCTGCATTTCGGGAAGGCTATCAATCATCCCGCTCCATTCGTCGCGTTGGAGCTGTACAATCTCCGCCCGGGCGCGGCAGCCTACTTGTGGACCGCTGGAGTAGAGGTGCGGAATCCCTCCTCCGATCAAGCAGAGATCGCCGGGTCCAAAAGTCTTTACCGAATCGCCAATCATTCGCGTCCCGGCTCCCTCCAGGATGAGGGTCAATTCGATTTCCGGATGGTAGTGGTACGGCGAGTTGAATCGGTCGTCATCCAAAGAGAAGCAGACCAGCGACTCGCTGATCTTTCGATAAACATGCTCCCGGTGGGCTTTCATTCACAACTCAATGGGATACTATCTATCCCAGAGGAGTCCATGCAGTTCGCAGTTTCGTATGGCTGATCCGCCGTTTGTAATCGTCTCGTTCCTCATAGAGGGGGGTCGACTCTAATACCTGGATCTCGGAGACATTTGCACAAAGCTGTCTGGCCAGGGTTCGCAGAATCAGTCGGGCATGTTGGGCACCGATACAGCTGTGGTGGCCGGAGCCAAAAGCAACATGCGGGTTTGGCTTCCTGTCCAGTTGGATCTCCCCGGGCGAGTCGAAGACCGTTTCGTCATAATTGGCCGATGCCCAGCAAAGGGAAACCCGTCCATCGGCTGGTAGGTTCACACCATGGACTTCGGTCTCTGCGGGGCAAACGCGTCCAATGTGGGTGATGGGGCTGATTGCCCGAAACATCTCCTCTGTAGCGGGAATGATGCGTTTCTCATCCTCCCGGAGCCAGTCGAGTGCTTCCGGGTTTTCGGCAAGGTAGCCGATAAATCCGCTGATGCTACTGATCACCGTGTCGCGCCCTCCAGCAAAAGCGAGGTTCCCGAATCCCAGCACTTCTTCACGTGTTAGTGGCCGCCCCTGGAACTTCGAACCCAACAAAGTGCTGAAGAGATCATCACCAGGATCTTTCGCAAGGTGATCGAGGGTTCGCTCCAGATAGGCATCCAGGACAGAACCCTTCTGATTCGGATTGTCCTTGTCAAAAACGTGCATTCCCCAGGAGATCCACTCATCGGCTTCGCTCTCGGGTAATCTCAGGAGATGAGTGAGGGCGCGTGATTGGATGGGGATGGCCATATCTTCCACCACTTCCGCCTCCCCATCCTTCAACGCCGCGCTTATGGCCTGGGCAATTATGCATTCAATCTTCGCCGCATAGGCAGGATCCTTCGGCTGATCGAAAAACGGCTGAATCAAGGCTCTCCATTCGCCGTGCTCGGGCGGATCGGTTTCGATCGGCAATTGTCGCATCGAACGCAAATGCTCCTCCGAGGGGATCGGCACCCGGAAGGGCGCGTTGGAACTGAAGGTCCTCCAGTCGCGGGCCGCGCGCCGGACATCCTTGTTGCGCAGGATCATCGGAATGGTGTCCCCATCCAGATTCGCGGGCAATATCGGGCCGGCAGTGCGAGCCTCTTCAAAACCGTCAAATGGGCATCTCCCAGGCATGATCAGTCCTCCTCAGCGTTGCGGAACTTCCACGGTCATGCCGTCCAGCTCCTCCGTAATCTCAATCTGGCAACTCAGGCGCGTGCCCTCCGGTGCATCCTCGATTTCCAGAAGATCCTGTTCGGCATCCTCGGGTGGATGCAGCTTGTCTCGCCATTGAGCAGGGACGCGGACCTGACAGGTCGCACAAGAGCAGACTCCGCCGCAATCTCCATCGATCCCTTCGATGTCGGCATAAGTCGCCGCCTCCATGAGAGAACCCACAGCATTGTCGAGTATGACTTCGCCGCTAGATGTTTTGAATGTAATCTTTGCCATAACAGTTTCTACTTTAACAATAAGATCTGCCCGGTACCGTTGTTCTCGTGATGAATAATGATACTTTATTTCAAAGTGGGCTTGGTTTCGAGATTCTTTTTGCACGATTTCTTCCCGGAACTCAGTTTCAAATGTTGTCCAAGAGTTAAGGTGCACGAAGCGGAAGGAGGTGTTCCTCTCGCAGGGGAGGCCGGGAATGTGAAATATCGTATCAGAAAGTGCACCTCTTGTAGAAGTGTGATGCCCGAAATCAGCTCATAGTGGTTACAATTATGAACCATTCTCCAATCAAGGCTCTGCGCGAGGCCGCACTGGGGTATCCCCAATAAACTGACCCGGACCAGCTTGGGACGCCGTATCCAGGGTTTATTCATTTGGAGTGGCTTTTGTTTTCGCATCCGCCCCAGTGGCCGCGGATGAGCCGGGCAAAGCGCTCGGGGCAGCCTTTTCGACAAGGCAGACTGGAGACGTAAACGTGCCTGGATCGGGTGATTTCGCCGTCGGAGAAGGTAACGGTTTTGTCGACGACTATGAGGCTGCGGGCGTGGGGCAGTTCGACCTCGGTCGGCTCGACCGGCCAGACTTTCACTTCCCGCTCTTCGAGGCGTCCGTGGCCTTTGTCAACGGTGCGGACAAAAAGGGGGGCTCGCCGGCGGCGAGCCGTTCGGCGGTTTTGTGGGCGGCGCGCCTCTCGTCCTTGCACTGGGCCAGATAATCGGCCCCTGCCTCGACGGCGGCGTGGATGTAGCTGTTTTTGTCGTAGAGGGCATCGCCGGTGAGCACCGCGCCGTTGAGGTTGGTTTGCGAGCAGAGCTTCTTCGAGACGGTCAACTCGCCGTCGGTCTTGTTGTCCTCGGTGCGGGGCTTTTCGTCGGCGATGGCGCAGGCGCAGGGGGCTCCGGTTTCGTGTTCGCTAAAACAGAGCGTTAGCACTTGATCGCGCACGTATTTGCCGTCGACGGCCAAGGCTCGGGGCAGCTCGCCCTCGTGCTCGGCGAGCCACTCGGAGAGCACCGCAGAGTTTCAGGACACCCACCGAATTCCCGGTTAGGGTTCCTGTTTGGATAACCGGAAATTTGCCCCTTCATCGGATCGATTTCTTCGATGGGTGTCCTTTAATTATTCTCGCGTTTCAAAAAAGCAGCTTTCGATGCTTCAATGGCGGCATCAAAATCGAGGTTACTGGGATCGATGTCATGGCGCTTGGGCGTCCGGCAAGCATAGTTGGCGACGGTCAATTCCGTGACCAAAATGTGTTCGGCTGTTTCGCCAGGTTGCAGCGGCAAGTCTCCGGGCTGCCCATAGTTGCGCAAGACGCGCGGCTCGCGGCAAAAGCGGTCGCCGGTCGCCAACCCATTGTAGACGCACTCCGTGGCAATGGCCTCTTCACTTCGATTCTCAAGGCGAAACCGACTCGTCAGCACGCGCTCATTGAGGAAAACATGTTCCGCAGTTATGTGCAGACCAAGGCCCGCCAGTTCCGTTTCCTCGCGCACTCGCCACGGTAAATGGTCGATATCTCGCCGGGCACAGGGCGTCATCTCCTCTCCACTACGCAACCAGAGTTGGTAGAGGCAGTCGCTGGGCTGGTTGGTCAGCCCGGTGGAGCGCATGACCAGCATGCCGGGACCGATCGCACGCCCCGGTTCAAAGCCGATGCCAAACCGCGCATAGCAGTCAACAAAGGGGAAAAAGTAGGCCTCGCAGGGGGATTATTTTGCGGAAGATCTCTTCAGGAGTTTTCATTGTTTCAA
>CAZWFJ010000267.1:0-4094 GCA_964633135.1 uncultured Puniceicoccaceae bacterium
TTTCCTGCGCCTCGTAGGATAACTCGCCGAATTTGCGGGTGAGCTGGCGGTGCAGAAGCAGGCGCTCTCCAGCGAGTTCGCCTTCCCTACGTCCTTCCTGGCGTCCCTCTTTGATAAGTTGCTCTGCGATGGTCATGGCTTCGTCCTTTAAAGTGGGTGATTTTACTTCGCTAATGATAGTGTAGAGTCTCTTCCGGTCAAGCGTGTTCCCAGCTTGGGTGAGGTAGGTCAGGCAAATGCGCAGGAAGGTGTGCTGATCGGGGGCGTCGATGAGATCCTGGAGGGCGCGGAGTCCGGTCTCGAAAGAGTCAGCCGGGTCCGGTTCCAGGATGGCACGGAGGACTTTTACCGTGACGCACAGGGCCAGGTTGTGCTCGATCGACTCCAGCGAAAGGCCGGAGAGGTTAATGGTGGCGTGCTTAAAATTGGGCAGATAATCCAGCCATTCCCGGTCAATGCCCTCCGGCAGCGCGAGCAGATCCCGAAATTGCGGCGAGGGCGTCCACTCCCCACGATCTTGGAAGAAGACGATGGGGAGGATCGGCGGGAGACTGCGACTCGAGAAGCTGCAGATACTCCTGGGACGTTCAGAATCAGAAGCGGTTAAGCGGACCGATCTCCAAATTAGTGATCTACTCAAGACTCTCCCACTGGACAACATCCATGTTGCCCCTCATGCGGACGAAATCCTCAAATTCATAGATAACGGGGTTGGCCCGGAGAATCTCAATCAACAGGGCGTCAAGCATCTCACCACGACCATTGCGCCCTTGCTCCGGTTCGCCTTCGCCGGAAGTTACCCCGAACTGTTCGTAACAGAAGAGCGCCTGCGTGAAGCTTATCATCAGCCCGAGGCGTCGCTCGCGGATTTCCTGCGCCACATCCTGAAGATTGCTGACCTGTCTTCCCGCGAAGCCTCCATCTCTAGAGCTTTCGATGAATGGGTGCGCGCCCATCCAAGGCTATCCGCCACGCAGCTCATGTTCGTTCGCACGATTCGGAAAGCGGTCATGCAGCGCGCCCAGCTCGCTTCAGTCGATTCCCTGCGCGAGCCGCCGTTCTCAAGTATCGGCACCCCTGAAGCGCTCTTCCCGCCAAAGGAACTCGACGAACTCCTGGAATTGATAAAATCCACTGCTGCATGAGTCGCCCTCCAAAAAAGCAACCCGAAGCCATCGTCGACTACACGGATCTGCTCGATGCGATCAAGCAGCGCGTTGAACGAAGTCGCATCCGGGCCGCGATGGCCGCCAATGCAGAGCTGGTTGCCCTGTATTGGGACATCGGACGTATGATTCTAGCCCGGCAGAAGCGTGAGGGCTGGGGCAGCAAGGTCATTGATCGCCTGGCCCGAGACCTGCAAAAGTCCTTCCCGGGCCGAAAAGGCTTTTCTCCGAGAAATCTAAAATACATGCGAAGCCTTGCGGCGGCTTGGCCGGATGGATTGGCCCGGAATCCGCCCTCGCTTCCAGCTTCTGATGCAGCGGACGAACCGGAGAAGCAATCAGAGGGAGCAATTGTGCAAGCGCCCCTTGCACAATTGCCCTGGTATCACCACACCATCCTTCTCGACAAGCTCAGCAGCCCCGAACTACGGATTTGGTATGCCGCTCAAGCGATTGAGCACGGCTGGTCCGGAAATGTGCTCGCCCTGCAGATCGATGGTCAACTTCATCAGCGCGTGGGCAAAGCAGTCACAAATTTCGACCATACCCTGCCCCCGGAGCGGTCGGATCTCGCACAGTCAATTACCAAGGACCCCTATCTCTTCGATTTTCTGGACCTCCAGCCCGAGGACAACGAGCGCAGAGTTGAGGATGGCCTCGTTGCCCAAGTCGAGAAGTTTCTCCTTGAGCTTGGCGCTGGCTTCGCCCTTGTCGGGCGACAGATCCACCTCGAAGTTGGAGGGCGGGACTTCTATCTCGACCTTTTGTTTTACCACTGGAAGCTTCGCGCCTTCGTCGTGATCGATCTAAAGGCACGCGAGTTCACCCCGGAGGCCGCCGGAAAAATGAATTTTTACCTCTCAGCCGTCGATGAACGCTATCGGCAAAATGACGACCATCCCTCGATAGGCCTCATCCTCTGCCGCTCCAGCAACCGAGTGATGGCGGAATACGCGCTCCGCGATATTTCCAAGCCGATCGGCGTGTCCGGTTACGTCACACATTTGGTTGACTCGCTACCAGAGGCCTTGCGCGGCTCCTTCCCCTCGGTCGATGAGATCGAGACGGAGCTAGGCAAGTCACTCGACCCAAAGAATTAACCAAGAATAGACCTTACAACGCCATGCTTTCACCACAACTTCGCCGCAAAGTTCACGACCTCTGGTCACTGTTTTGGTCCTCCGGCCTGTCCAACCCGCTCGTTGCCATCGAGCAGATCACCTACCTGCTCTTTATCCGGCAGTTGGAGAAGTTGGATCGTGAGCGCGTTGAAGCGGGGAAGCGGAGCATTTACGCTTTGTCTGAGGAGGAGGAAAAACTCCGCAAGCAACAGGTCGAGAATGCGAATAAGGCCTACCAGCAGGACAAGTCACGTTCACCAGAGAAATTGGCCGAGTTAGTGACGCTGCCCGAGAGCTACGAAAAATCCCGATGGTCCTGCTGGGCCGCATGGGACTGCTTTTCCTCCTGCGCGGACAGGACAACTCGATACTCCTCCTCGACGAACCTGAAACGCATTTCAACGACGTATGGAAACGCGAGATCGTCGAGATGATGGACACAGCCCTGCTCAACCATACCCGCACGGGTGTCCTCCTCGCCACCCATACCAGCATCGCCCTGACCGACGCCTTCGCCGCCGAAGTCACCGTCCTCGACAAAACGAGCGAGGGAACGGTGGCGCGGACGGTTTCCGGAGGCCTCTTCGGAACTGAGTCCAGCGAAGTAGCAATGACTCTCTTCCGGGCAGAGAGCAGCACCGGAAGGCTCTCCGCCGAGCTGCTGGACAGTCTCTTCCAAACGGATTGGAAAGGGCGAGAGAACGAACTGGAGGAGCTGCTGGGAGTTCTCGGCAGCAGCTTTCACCGAGCCGAGCTTCGAGCCCTGCTCAAGCAATTGAGGGAGCAACAATAACTGATGGCGCTGCATCGTGTCAGACTTCCTCCCGAAGCCAAACGGCTCTTCCTCTATGTTGTTCTGATCAAGCGGCTGCTCAACGCTTTGGCGGACCAGAACCTGGTCGCTGCAAATGTAAACGAGGATTGGGTGAAAGCCATTTGGTCGGGACAACCCGATGATTGGGTGCATCAGTTCTGCCTACGAGGCCAACTTGGAAGGATACAGGCTATTGCTGAGGCAAAGTCCGTCGCATCGGTTTGCCCCTATTGTGATGAGAGCTTGGGGAGCCCAAAACTCGACCACTATTACGCGAAGTACCTTTGGCCGCTATTGGCGATCTCTCCGTGGAACCTGATTCCAGTCTGCAATTCGTGTAATGAGCTGATCGCTAAGGCTGACCGGCCTGCGTTGTCGGTGGGGTCTACTGATCCGGCAGGCGATTGGCTCCATCCCATACACCGACCCTCCGGAGCTACCGCTGTGATCGAACTTTCAGGCCCGCCGACTCAGCCAGCGCCGTCTCTGGCCTCCCCGGATGCCATAGAGAACACCCGCCTCGCCAAGCACTTTTCGCTCATTCGAACCTTGGGTGATCGTTGGACGCGAACCGCTTCGTCCTATTTCGATAGTCTGGTTCGCAAGACGAGTCAGCAACTCGGCAATGGTATGAGCTTGAACGCCGCCGTTCAGGATCAGCTAAACGAACATGAAGCGAGCCGCGGTCTTGAAGCGTGCTCAATGACGAAAGCCGCCGTATGCAGGGCCGTTCTGTCAGGACGCGCAGAATACGTTGCTGAGTTTACAAATTTCAACCCTCCGCAGCTCAATTGATCCATGCCGCTCGACCACCAGACGCTCGAAGTCCTGCGCCAGCATCATCCGGCTTGGCGGTTATTGTGCTCGGATCATGCGGCGCTGGTGGCGAGTTTTCGTGAGCGGGTGTTCATCGGGCCGAACCGGCGGTTTATTCCGCAGTCGGAGACTTGGCCCAGGCTTTGTTCTCGCCGAGTTTGTTTTTGTTCTGGTCGA
>CAZWFJ010000268.1:0-4085 GCA_964633135.1 uncultured Puniceicoccaceae bacterium
TTATGAAACTGAATAAATGACTGAGAAATGAACTATTTGCTAAGGAATGCGGGATTCGGTTGATCGCTGGATCGGTTTGGCCCAGAACTTCCCGAAGAACTTCCGGGGTGGCCTCGTAGATCGGTGCTTTTAAAGAGAAGGCGCTCCAAGGAGTTCTCCATTCCTGGCGGAAGAATTGAGCGGTTTGATAGGCGCGGATCGCCGGACTCGATAGAATGATTTCAGGTGCGGACCATTTGGCGGCAACCAATTTCGCGATGCGGGGGGCGTCCCGAAGTCCACGCTCGTTCAGTGGACGGTCAAAATCGTCGAGGTGGGCATGAGTCCAATCAGACTTGGCGTGCCGAATTAGGTAGATTTCTTTCACGGGAAATGGGATTATTTGCCGGGATGAGGGTTCAAGATGCTCCATAGCTTCCGGGCCTGATCAACGGTTTTTCGAAGCTGCTGGGGGTCGAGTGCTTGTTTCGGGTCGTCGCCGATTCCCCTCAGGGGTTCGGTGTTGGCCTCGATCACGAGTCCGTCGGCTCCGTAGGCGATCGCCGCCAGGGCGGCGGACGGAACATAAGAGGCTCTGCCAGTCGAGTGGGAGGGGTCGCAAATAACCGGTGCCCAAGTACGCTCTTTCAAAAGAGGGGTGATCGACTCGTCCGGGTGGTTCCGATAGCCGTCAAGCTTCGGCGTCGTGCCGCGCGGGCAAAGAAGGATTCTAGGATTTCCAGTGGCAGCAAGATACTCGGCGGCAGAGAGGAATTCATCGGGGTCAGCAATGTGCCGACCTCGTTTCAGAAGGACCCAGGAATCTGTCGGAGCCGAAAGGCGCCCCACAGCTTTCAGCAGAGAGTAGTTGAGGGCGTTGCGGGTCCCGATCTGGAGAACATCAACCTTTGCCTCAAGGGCGATCTTAAGTTGCTCCTCATCCATAACCTCCACTACAAGGGGCAGCCCCGTTTTCTCCCGGGCTTCCAGGAGGATATCGAGGGCGGATCGATCTCCCTGGTAGGAGTAGGGCATGGTTCGTGGCTTCCAGACGCCACCGCGGAAGAGCTGGGCACCCGCCTCCTTGACTGCGGCAGCGGTTTCCAGGGTGCGCTGGGGGTTTTGAGGATCAACAGTGCAAGGACCCGCAATAAAGAGCGGAGCCTGCCCTATCGCAACACCTCCAAGGATTAACTCCTGCTTGGCAAGTTCTGAATCGCGGTCCAAGAGTCGATACGATGACTCAATATGGTCCACCCTGTCGATATAGGGCAGCCCGATCAAGCGATTGAACATCAACTCGTTTCGTTCGTCGCCGAGAATGGCGTAAATATTTCGATGAGCTCCGACAATTTCTTGAATGCGGCAGCCAAACTCCTCCACAATAGAGAGGATTTCCGCCACCTGTTTCGGCGTGAGCCGTTTTTCTTTTGGGATGATCATGAATGTCTTCTACGCGAGTCGTAAGAAAAGATCAATTCTGACCCTCGTGACAGCTGCGAATATATCCGTCTATTTTCATCAAGCTCCTTTCCGATTCGGTTTTTTTTTAATCGGATCCACAGTGTCAAAAAGGTTTCAACCTGGTTAAACAAAAGGTGATGCAAGGTTATAATATTAGGAATCTTTGGTGTTTTACATAGCAAAGAAAGTGTGATTGCAGGAAAATTCTTGCTTGCGCTCTACAAATAATAGAACTGGGCTATAAAAATTGTTGTTTTTGGTTTGATACTGCGGGTCCGGGACTTTTCTCATTGCACCCGGCTGGTTTGGTTTGCAAATTTTTGCTTGTTATGGAGTTGAATGAGTCGGTGCAGAAGGTGGAGCGGGAGATTGGAGCTTACGTGCGCGCTCGGCGCAAGGCGGCGGGGGTTACCCAGGAGAAGCTGGCGAAGAAGTGCAAAATTGTGCGCCGCACGCTGTTCAGTCTGGAAAACGGACAAGGGGGGAATGTGACGACGCTGCTGAGCGTTCTCGGCGAGTTGGGAGTACTGGAGGAGGCAACGGCGGGATTCCGGGATTACCCGCCGGCGAAGCCATTGAGGCATGATCCGGGTTCCGGTGATGAGCAATCGCGTTGGTTGAGAGCATCGGAGAAAAACCCCTGGGTGATGTCGGATCGGGCCGTTCTGTGAAGGGGATCGCAATGGATTTTTTCGAAGAAAGGGAGGAATCGCTTGCGAAAAGGGCCTGGTTCAGGAAGGGAGCGGGGAGGCGGAAAGTGTGTGTCCTTTGGGCTTTTCTGTTGGCCGTATTGGCTGAGAGCCATGGGGAGGAGCGGCAGGCGCACGGGCTGAGCTTTGAGCGGCAGGTTTGGAATCATCTTTTTGATCGGGGTTACACCGACAAATGGGACATTCCCGGCGAGGCCAATCTTCAAAACCCCGGAGTCCCGATCACGGTAAAATTCATTCAATGGCGGGGGAGTGTTTACCTGGGGGATGCGATTCGCCAGCGGACGATTCGTGAACCGTTCGAGATGGTGGTGGGATTTCATGAGACGACGGACGACATTCGCCGGACAGTGGCACTTCACCACCTTACATTTGCTGCTGAGGAATGGGATGCCTACTGGGGGGAAGTAACCGCTGCCGAGCTGGAAGATTTTGCCAGTCGTATTCAGGAGGGCACGGTGGAGGAGGCCCAGGACTACGCCCGGGAGCGGGCGGCTGAG
The DNA here is from genome assembly GCA_964633135.1 of uncultured Puniceicoccaceae bacterium. Taxonomy (GTDB): domain Bacteria; phylum Verrucomicrobiota; class Verrucomicrobiia; order Opitutales; family Puniceicoccaceae; genus Puniceicoccus. Next base: position 2,654 of record CAZWFJ010000268.1, read on the forward strand.
CTGCGGCAGCGATCCGGTGTTTTCAGCATCAATCCGAAAATCAATCAGGACCAGCGCAGAATCCAATGTTCGGTGCCGTTCACGGTCTTCTACCGGGAATGGGTGGGGGCGGAGCCGGAAAAACAATCCGAGCTAATGCTTTGGGGCCGCGAATTCTGAAAGGAGCGGCCTCTGAGAAGCCCTCAGCTACGGTCGCCGACGTAGATTCGGTAGGCGGCCCGCTTGGCGTTCTCGTGGACCTTGGCAGGGATGACGCGAACCCGGAATTCGGCCCGCTCCATGCGCTCGTGGAAGAACTCGTCCTCGCCTGCGGACCACACCGTCACGCGTCCCCCCGGTTTCAGTGCAGTTCTGGCCGAGCGCATCCCTTTGCGGGAGTAGAGGGAGTTATTGGAATCCCTGACCATGCCACGCGGACCGTTGTCAACGTCGAGAAGGATGGCGTCGTAGGTGTTGGGGTGTGCTTTGCGGATGACCGCTTTTACGTCGGCGATTTCCAGGTGGACCCGCCGATCATCGAGAAGTGCACCGTTGAGGCCGCGCAGGAGACTGCGGTTCCATTCGGCGATTTCAGGGATCAGTTCCACAACGTGGACGCAGGCATCGGGCTGGATCGCGTGCAGAACCGCTCGCAAGCTGAAGCCGAGACCGAGTCCTCCGACGAGGATGTGGGCTTTCGGAGTCTTCCCAAGCTTTTGCACGGTGGTCTCGCCGAGAAGAAGTTCGGAGGCCGATGCGCGGGAGTGCATAAGCTCTTGACCTCCGAAGCTGATGGCAAAATCGCCGTCCTGCTCATGGAGAATCATGGGCTTCCCATCGGGACTCTCGGATTCAGCAAGCTTGATGCGTGGTTTCATTTCTCAGGACCGCATGCGGTGGAGGCATTGGCAATCCAATACGGTGGGAACGGAGGCGTTGGCCACGGTATTTTTGTTTGAACTCATTGTTCGAAGTTCTGCCTTGAGGCGATCCAGCCAACCCATGCCTCCGATCCGTCGGGAGATCCCGTAAATCTGGCATTCGAAGCAGGAAATGCGTCCCGCAGAAATATACCATCAAGCGAAAATTTAATAATTTTATCAGTATATTGGCGACCGGAATTATAGGACAGTCCTAAAGAATGGTATACAAATGAGGCGTTTGTGGCATGCGGCATGCAAATCCCGACGACCGGTCATAAATATGGAGTAAATCTTACTTTCTATCACTAGTATCTTGTAACAGTTTTTCTTTCGTAGTCGGAGCGTAGTGGGGCAGCCTTGGCCCCCTACCTCTTGCGCCAGCTCATCAAGCCAAAGAGAGTCGGGCGGCATAGCCAACCCGACTGCCGAAAGGCAGGGATAGGGGTAGGGATGGCGGGATTAGCCGCCACCCCTACCTCCGAACCGGACGTGCGGGTTTGCTTCGCGCTTCGCTTGAGTGTCGTCACAAG
>CAZWFJ010000269.1:0-3963 GCA_964633135.1 uncultured Puniceicoccaceae bacterium
GATATGCCAAAGAACGGAAACGAAAACCTTTCAGGGATGCAAGCGTCTCAGTTTGTAACGAAATTTTCACAGACTCGTTGACTTTTTTCTTGCCCTCCCTCCTCGTGAATAAAAGTTTCTTCGTGCATGCCGGCATTGGCATGCTTCATGCCTTACAGAAAACCGTCAACTTCACCACAGACCATTAACCAACCATGAACATCATCCGCAAACACCTCCTTCTCGCCGGGGCGCTCGTCGGAGCGGCCTCGCTTACGCACGGCTCGATCTCCATCCCCACCGTCCTCGTCGGCGATGCGGGGAACACTGGCGAAGTCCAATCACAAGGCACTTTCGGCGCAGTCGGCTACGACTATCACATCGGCACCCACGAGGTGACGAACGGGCAGTATGCGAGCTTCCTGAACAGCGTGGCGGCGACGGACACGCACTCGCTCTACAATACCAACATGGGCTCGAACGCCCGCGGGGGCATCTCGCGCAGCGGGAGTCCGGGCAGTTACACCTACAGCACGAGGACGAACATGGCGGATAAGCCGGTGAACTACGTGAGCTTCTGGGATGCGGCACGCTTCACGAACTGGCTGACCTCGGGCGACACGGAGACGGGCGTTTACGTGCTGACGGCAAGCGGTATTTCCAACAACACGATCACCCGCGACGCCACGGCGTGGAACGCTGGCGGCGTCGCCATCGCCAGCGAGAACGAGTGGTATAAGGCGGCGTATTACGACGGCAGCGGCGGATACTACGACTACCCGACGCAGAGCAACACCGCCCCGACAGTGGCCACCGCCAACACCACGGGAGACGTTAGCAACCCCGGGGCCAACGTGGCCAATTATCTCTCGGGAGCCGACTGGAACAGCCAGAACGGCAACGTGACGACCGTGGGCAGCGCGGGAGCGGTCAGCCACTACGGCACCTTCGACCAGGGCGGTAACGTATGGGAATGGAATGATGAAATTTTGTTCACTAGTTCCCGCGGGCTGCGGGGCGGCTCGTTCGGCAGCTTCCTCGACAACGACCTGCGGTCCTCGAGCCGCAACGTCCTCAGTCCGTCCCTCGAGGGCGGCAACATCGGATTCCGCCTCTCCAGCCTCGCGCCCATTCCTGAACCGTCCGCTTACGCTGCGATCTTAGGCTGTCTTGGACTTGCGCTGGCACTGACGAGGCGCAAAGGGCGCGGCACCCTTTAGCCTCTAGCTCTTTAACCCTTTATCGCGGCGCGTCAGCGCCGCTTCCCCTTTTTCTTATCCGCGGGGGCCGCGAGGCCCCCGCACTCTTTCCGCCGAAGGCGGTCGAAATTTTTTTGAAAAACGTGCATGGACCGAAAACCGGAGGCACCGGTGCTGCTGGTGCGCTGGTATGATCACACCAAATGGCTGCTGGAAAGAGTGGACCGCTTTCCCAAGAACCAGCGATTTATCTTTGGCACGCGCCTGGCCGACACCACCCTCGACATTATGGAGCTACTCATCGAGGCCAGCTACACACGGCACAAGGCGAGCCTGCTGCACCGTGCCAACGTGAAGCTGGAGCAACTGCGCTGGCTCACGCGTCTGGCAAAAGACCGCAAGGTGATTACCCCACGCCAATACGAATACAGCGCTGAACAGCTCACGGAATGCGGCAAAATGCTGGGCGGCTGGTTGCGCAGCGTGAAGGCGGACTGACAATCACTATGCCGAAGCGCCACAAACATCTGTTTGAGCAAGTCGTCTCGCTGGAGAACCTGTTCGCCGCCGCGCACAAGGCGATGCGGGGCAAGCGAGGCAAGATCCCTGTGGCGCGCTGCTTCGGGGAACTGGAAAAGGCGGTCGTCGGGGTGCGCGATGATCTCGTCGCGGGCACCTGGCAGCCGGGGGAGTATTTCTACTTCACCATCCGCGAGCCCAAGGAGCGCGAGGTGGCCGCAGCACCGTTTCGTGACCGCATCGTGCACCACGCCCTCGTGCGCGTGCTGGAGCCGATCTTTGATCTCCGTTTTATTGCAGATTCCTACGCTTGCCGTCCCGGCAAGGGCACCCACGCCGGGCTGGCCCGCGCCCATCAATTTACCAAGCGCTACCGCTATTGCCTGAAGTGCGACATCCAAAAGTATTTTCCCCATATCGACCACGCCCTGCTGCGCCAACAGATCGAGCGGGCGGTGGGCGACCGGCGCGCGCTCGAAGTCGTCGACCGCATCCTCGCCAGCCACATCGACGGCGTCGCACAGGAATGGCCGTATGCGGGTGATCTGTTTAGCGTCGTCGAGCGTCCACGCGGACTCCCCATCGGCAACCTGACCAGCCAGTTTTTCGCCAACATCCACCTGCATCCGCTCGACCTATTCGTGAAGCACGAACTGCGGGTAAAAGGCTACCTACGCTATGTGGACGATTTTCTGCTCTTTGGCGACGACCGCTCCGTTCTGAAGGCTCAGGGCCAGCGGGTGCGGGAGTATGTGCAGTCGCTTCGCCTGCGCATCCATCCGGATAAGTTCCGGCTTACGGCGACGGAGCGCGGGGTGGATTTCGTCGGCTTCGTTGTGTTTCCCGATGGGCGCATCCGCCTGCGCGATGCCAATGTGCGCCGCTTCGTGCGGCGCTTTAAGCGGCAAGCCTGGTGTGTGCGCACCGGGCGCATGGAGCTGGGCGATCTGCGGCAGCGCACCCGCAGCTGGATCGCCCATGCGGGCCACGCCCAGAGCTACCGCCTGCGGCGGGACATCTTTCGCGACATCGAACTTTGGGGTGCCGGGACACCAGTAACCGCGGGCTGCGGGGCGGCTCGTTCAACAACAACGACAACAACCTGCAGTCCTCGAACCGCAACAACAACAATCCGACCAACGAGAACAACAACATCGGATTCCGCGTCTCCAGCCTTCGGACAGGCCCTCCAGCCTGATCGGCCAGAACGTTCGGGGTGCATCGCCCCCGCTGCCGCGCCGCTTCGGGAAGGCACCCGGCACTCCCGCGCGGAGGTCTCCATCCCTCCGGGCAAAGAACCCGCCCCCGGCCACGGCAAGTAGGCGAAAGCCGAACGACGTGGCCGGGGATTTTTTCTGAAGAAAAGAATAAAAGCAGGAAAAAATGAACTCGCGTAGTGAAGTTGATTGGTCAAGCCTTGCAGAGCCTTCGCGGGGCATATCAAGACGCGGTAGTCAATTCCGCTCGTGCCTCGCTCCATGACTACGCTCCACGATTATGAAAATGAATTTCCGACCCTACTGCGAAAGTGATTCCGAAGAGATACAGGCTCTCTTCGAATCAGTTTTTGGAGAATCGGAAGGCCGGGCCGAAGGAGCAGTCATTAGGGAACTGGCGAAAGACCTACTCGAAAAGACAGAAAAGAATGACCTACTCGTTTTCGTAGCATCTAGTGACGACGAAATTAATGGGACGATCTTTCTGACTCGAATGCCCAGCGAAAAAGAGAATGAAGTATTCCTCTTAGCACCAGTGGCAGTGAAGACAGAATCTCAGGGTCATGGCATTGGCCAGAGCCTGATAAAATTCGGGATCAAAGAACTGAAAGAGAATGGATCGAAGCTTCTGGTGACCTATGGAGATCCGACTTTTTATTCAAAAGTTGGATTCACCCCAGTAGAAGAAATGAAGATCGAACCACCCTTTCCACTTTCCCAGCCAGAGGGATGGCTCGCACAAGATTTGAATGGAAGACACATCACTGCAAGCATGGGGAAGTGCTCATGTGTTCCAGCATTCGATAACCCGAAATACTGGTGAAAACTGAAATCATAACCAGGCAGTGGTATCAACTCCGTTACGCGCTCCGCGCTCCACTCCGTGATACACTTTGACGATATGGGAAAAAAGAAGAATGATAGAACCGCGGATGGCGCGGATGGGCGCGGATGAGAAAGAGAAAAAAGAAAATCTTATCCGTGTTATCCGCGTGATCTGCGGTAAAAAAAAACAGAATGAAGGAACAGAAAGCAGTTGCGGGATACGA
>CAZWFJ010000270.1:0-3956 GCA_964633135.1 uncultured Puniceicoccaceae bacterium
TCCATCACCGAGCAATGACTCCCGAGCCTTGTTGCATCCGAGGGGAAGATCGGCAGATGCAATTGACGACTATAAAGAGGTTCGGGTGAGGGTGCCGGGTCGGGTGCGGGCTTGCGTTGTTTCGGTCCGGCAGATTCCCGTTGTCGCGAAAAGGTCCCCTCCAGGGCTTCGCCCTTGCGCGCTCCTTCGTCGCTTTGCCAAAGGCTTCCCTCCGCATCGACTTTCGATGCTCCAAAGTTTGGAAAGGCCTAGCGCCCGGCATTCACGGGATGCGGGAGCGTGCCTCCGTATCCAACCGTCTCCGACAGAACGGAACTTTTTTCTTAGTCGCCTCCCGCCACCCTCCTTCGCGCAAGGCTCCGGAGAGAAGGCTGCGCCCCCTGGGTCACTTGCTCTGCTGCGCTCTGGGCGGGTTCCCCCGCACCGCCCCAGGTAACCGCCGCACCGAAGCCTCCTTCGTTCCTTTTAACCGCAAAACCACCCGGTGGCGGCAAGATGGGAAACGATCATTTGCCAAGCGGGGCGGAATCACCCAGATTTTGAAGCATCATGAGCACCATTGACAGCATCGTCGAAGACCTCCGCCATCTGCCCAAAGACCGGTTCGCCGCGGTCGCCGAAACGATCCATAAAATGCGCGAGGATTACCGGACCGAGCGGAACCGAGTTCTTGAGGAAACCGCCAAATAGACAGGCTTTCCGCCATTTAAATAAGAATATCGTGCTGAAGTGCTTCCATGCCCCGATTTTTTCTTTCACTCCGCCTTTATTTTTGGTAGATCGTTTAGCCTCGACAGCGAGGATAGCTCAGCAGGATAGAGCATCGGCCTTCTAAGCCGGCGGTCGTGGGTTCGAATCCCACTCCTCGCGCCATCCCACCCGAAGGCTTTGGATGGCGCGCCTTCGCGAAGCGAACCTCCGCGAAAAGCATTCCCAAAGAAGTTGAAGCTTGGACAAGGTCATTTGCCTCACGGCAGGATGCTTCAGGACACCCTGCGATACGCGAGTGTCTGGGACTTTCTCTTGGGTGGCTCTATTGTTTGGCCCGGGCGGTGAAGAGGACATCAATCAGCGGATCAAGTCCTTCGCCCAGCTCGGCACAGATTGGAAACACGGGACAGTCGACTTTTTTCTCGATCCGCTTCAGGTTGTCGGCGTAAGTTGGCAGATCCATCTTGTTCACGGCGACGAAGCGTTGCTTTCGGGCCAGTTCTTCATCGTAAAGCTCGAGTTCTTTGATCAAGACATTGTAGTCTTCGAGTGGATCCCGGTCGTCACATCCGGCCCCGTCGATCACGATGAGAAGCAATCGGCACCGCTCGACATGGCGCAGGAACCGATGACCGAGGCCGCGATTTTCAGCCGCCCCGTCAATGAGGCCTGGGATATCGGCCACGGCGAGTTTCCGATAATTGTGATCCTCGTTCTCAGGGGTCATCCCGACGAAAGGCTCGAGGGTTGTGAACGGGTACGGGGCGCTCTTCGGGGTGGCATTGGTAAGGCGAGCCAGGAGGGTTGACTTGCCCGCATTCGGAAAGCCGATGAGTCCGACATCGGCAATGGTCTTCAGGGACAGGGTAAACTCACCCGCTTGGCCGGGCTCCCCCTCGGTGAACTCGCGAGGAGTCTGGTTGGTTGAGGACTTAAAATGAAGGTTGCCGAGTCCACCTTTTCCCCCGCGCAGAAGACGGACCTGCTGCTGATCCTCCAGCAACTCGCAGACCACCCGGCCACTCTCGTTCAGGACAACGGTGCCCACTGGCACGACCAGAGTCTCGTCTTCGCCGTTTTTGCCATCTTTCTGGCTTCCCTTCCCGCCCTCTCCATTCTGGGCTTTCCAGTGCGGCTTAAACCGAAACGCGCGAAGATCGCTGACATTGCGGTCGGCCCGCAAGTAAAGATCCCCACCGTCTCCACCGTCCCCGCCATCCGGACCCCCTTTCGGGATATATTTGGCCCTGCGAAAGCTCGCACAGCCGTGCCCGCCATTTCCGGCGCGAAGAATAACTCTGGTCTGGTCGTAAAACATCGTAACCCCGTCAGTGTGCCCCATTTTGCACAGGATTCGATCACAAAGATTCCACATTTCGGAATCCTGGCAGACAACACTTACACGCAGGCACCCGGGAAATTTGGAGGGAATTTTGGACACCCATTATAGGGAATTTTGGATAGGGAATTTTGGACACCCATTAGGAATTTTGTGTGAATTTTGGACACCCATGGATGAATTTTGGGATGAATTTGGGACACCCATGGATTTCGGGAAAAAATCTCTTGACGAGCAATGGTGATGTGAACAATTATACACCTATTATGCCACAAGCGCGCCATACCGTCGTATCCCGAGAAGAGGTGGGAGTGTACCACTGCGTGAGTCGCTGTGTGCGGCGGGCGTTCTTGTGTGGTTGGGATGATTACAGTGGCCGGGACTTCGAGCATCGGCGCGAATGGGTGCGGGATCGCTTGGAGGAACTCAGCGGGCTGTTTGCTGTGGAGGTGTTTTCTTACGCCGTAATGTCGAACCACCTGCATGTGGTGCTGCGGATTCGCCCGGATTGGGCGGATGGCTGGAGCGATCAAGATGTCGCGGAGCGTTGGTGCCGGTTGTTTCGCGGGAAGGCGGCGATTGAGGAGGGAAGGGCCTACGATGAGAAGAAGCTGGCACAGTTGTTAAAAGATCCGGAAAAGCTGGCTCTTTGCCGGAAGCGGTTGTCGGACTTGAGTTGGTTCATGCGCTGCACGAACGAGTGGGTGGCCCGGCGTGCGAACCGGGAGGACGAGTGCACGGGTCGTTTTTGGGAGGGGCGTTTCAAATGCCAGCGGTTGATGGACGAGGCAGCGGTGCTGGCGTGCATGGCCTATGTGGACCTCAACCCGGTGCGGGCGCGCATGGCCGACGGATTGGAGGACAGCGAGTTTACAAGTGTCTACGACCGGATTGCCTCCCGCAAGGCCCGTGAAAGGCTCTCGAAGGTGGCTTCGGTGGAGAATCCGACGCGGAAACAGCGCGGGGAGATCGAGCGGGAGGAGAGAAGGGCGGAGCGGAGCCGATGGCTTTTGGATCTGGAAGGACCGGAGAGTCCGTTCGGTGAGATGACCGAGGAGTATTACCTGCGTCTGGTGGAGTGGACGGGGCGCACGATCCGGGCCGACAAGCCGGGGTATATTCCGGTGGAGTTGAAGGATCCTTTGGTGGAATTCGGGTTGGATGCGGAATCCTGGGCCAAGAATGTGGAAGCTTACGGAGGGCTTTTCCACCGGATAGCCGGCTCACTGGGGGACCTGCGCGACTACGCGCTGGCCAAGGGGCAGCGGTGGTTCTGTGGACGGACCGGAAGTAGCCGATTCTACGGCAGACCACCCGCCAAGACGGCCTGAACCGACGCCAATTTCCAAGGAACGGCCCCCCCTGGACTTCGGTGCATGAAGAAACGCGCCCCTGACCCCGTGCAGTGTGAAGTTCGCAGCCGTATCACCGTCCTTGGAGATCGGTGAGAGTCAATCGGCTCTTCCCTGAAGAAGGGCGGGACGAAATATTCTGGAGAAAACGATCAGGAATGCCGGTCTGTATTATGGGTGTCCTTTTAATTTCTCGTAATTTCTCGGACCCAAACAACGCAAGCCCGCACCCGCCCCGTCACCCCCGCCCCGTCCGCGCCGCCTATTCCGGCCGGAGACTCGCACAAGACGGCATACTGTCAAACTCCGCCCCCTCCGAACGAAGCTTGCGAGTGGCAGGAGGGATCAGGCGGAATTGGATAGTATGCCACTTGTGCGAACGCGCAGGCCCATGCCTTACATATTCGTGGCGCGGTCGGGGCGGGGGTGACGGGGCGGCAAGAGGGCGGCCGATACGGACTTGGGGACCGGATTCTTGATCGTCGAATCTTTATATTTTGTAAGTGCTCTTTTCCCGCATATAGCACTGCGGCTGCAGATATGGGATACTTCCC
>CAZWFJ010000271.1:0-3896 GCA_964633135.1 uncultured Puniceicoccaceae bacterium
CGTTTTTATACTCTAAGCGGCGTTCTCACCCACGGATTTTCCGGAAGACCCAAAAGTGAGAATGGCTGAAGCCAGCTGGAGGGCGGGCCTCGTTGGGCTGTTGTTGATTGTGGGATACAGCGGTGCTGCGCAAGAGGGTCCTGACCCGATGGCAGGAGAGACGACTGCTGCGGAGAGGGAAACCAGGAGTAATCCTCCCCCTGCGGAACCGTCGCGGTCCCGGGAGGAGTCGCGGGGAGAATCGGCGGGCGTGCGAAATCTGCTGGATGCCTTTGATCTGGAGAGCGGTGCGCTGAATTGGCGAGGGAAGCGTTTTGATCTGGGCGATGCCCGGCTGGTGCGTGCGCGGTTCGAGAAGTATCTCAATGCACCAGCAGCGACATCGGAGGATGACGTCGCCTATGATGCGATCCTGGAACAGATCAATCGCCGCCTGATCGGTCGGGGCGACGGGAGCGAGCCGGAATTATTGGCGCAGGCCTGGCGGATGTTGTACGAGGCATCGAACTTTCCCATCGACGCCGGGTTGAGTGAGACCCTGGCCGAGCGAGTGGTGAGCTTCTGGCGCACGAGCCAAAAGATCCGCGATTTGCTCTGGGAGAATCAGCGGTTGGAATCGGATTTGGCGGATAACGAAATTGATATCCGGATCATCCAATCGAAGGATCGGAAGGAGTTCATCGACATGACGAGGGGCAAAAGCGGCTCGGTGACGCCACCGCCCTCCCGTGGCTACGAGCTGGATCCCCTGGAGAGGCAAAAACAGGACACTCTCGAAGAGTTGGCAGAGAACCGATCGTTTGAGATGGCGACACGAATGAATCAGCGACTGGAGTTCCAGAGTTTGATTTTGCAGTTTTTCACGCAGCGGCGATTTCAGCACGCGATCATCGCGAATCACTTTTATCGGTACATCTTCGCCGATCAGGATACGGCGCTAGAGGGAGCGGAGGCATTGCGGGGGCAGATTTTCGGAGATCTCGATGTGAGATTGACGACTTCGACGATTGATGCGGTGGCAAAGGAGGCGATCGCCGACGTGGGGGAGGGCATCAAAACCGTTCGGTTCCTGCTCGATCGAGGAGAGGTGCATTCTGCCTCGCAGCGGCTAATGGAAACTTTCTACCTCGGGGAATATCTTGCGCCAGTGAAAACCCTGCCCGTCGCGGAGAAGCGGCGGGTTCTCCAGTACCTCCGCGATCTCTCCAAGCTCGCGAACGCCCTCGAGTCGAGAAACTTTGACCGGGCGAGCGACGTGCTCGCGGAGATTTCGGGCTATGCGGTTGATTTCGATCCGGGACGAGCGGAGGCCTTTATCGAGACCTCGCGCCAGATGAGCGACCTCTCGGTGCAGAGGGCACTGGTAGCGGCAAAGCGCGATGACATGGCGGGGGTGGAGGCGGCCTTGAATGAAGCGGTCGAGATTTGGCCGACCAATCCGTCGATCGGCGAATTTTCCCGCACGATGCTGGAGCGCACGGATGAGGTGGATATCGCGACGAGCGACTTTGACCGCTACCTCAGGCAGAAGGATTACCGGGCTATCTTTAATGATCGGTTTCGGTTCGCGGCGGCGCTGGCTGCGGACAAGGAGCGCAACGGGGAATTCCTTGAGATCATGAAGAGGATGGAGGCGATCGAGGCCGCCATGTCCCAGGCGAAGGAGTTGGCGCGGATCGGGAATGATTTCGGTGCGTGGGAGGTTCTCGAGCGGGTCTACCGCGAGCATCCTGATGATCAGGAACTGAATCGGATGCGAGGGGATTTCGCCGTGCGGGCCTCGGAGTTTGCCTTCGTAGTCTCCCGCGCGGAGAGGGCCATGAGCGATGAGCGCATCGCAGAGGCACTGAACGCTTATCTCGATGCGGCGGAGCTGTACCCGGCCAGCTATTTTGCGCAGACCGGCAGGGGGGAGGCAGTGGCGAGGATACTGGATGACCGGGGTCCGGCCCGATCGTCAGAAGTGCCGGCGGACGTGGCGGAGTAGGTTTCTCCCGAACCAGGCGGTTGTATGAGCAGCGTGTTTGCCTTCAGCGATATCCGTGTCGAGCGGAACGGAAAAACAATCCTCCACAATGTGGGTGGCCAGTTTCAGCCTGAACGGATGCATGCGGTCGTCGGCCCGTCCGGCTGCGGGAAGACGACCCTGATCCGTTCTCTCCTGGGGCTGATACCGTCCGATGGAGCGGTGCGCTTTGACGGGCGCGACACCCGGGCTGAATCTTCCCCGCCGGGGATCGGCTTTGTCCCGCAGTTTGGGGTCGCACACGGGAAGCTTACCGTCAGGGAGGCTATGGACTATACCGTCCGCCTGGCCTTCGCCGATTCGGTGGATCGCCGGGAGAAGGTGGAGGAAATTCTGGAGTGGGTCGGATTGGCGGCGATGGCAGAGGCCGAGGTCGGGAGTTTGTCGGGCGGACAATCCCGCCGCCTCGGCCTCGGAACCGAGTTGGTGCGGAATCCCACTATTTTGTTTTGCGACGAAGTGACGAGCGGGTTGGATCCGCGATCGGAGAAGGAGATTCTCGGGATTCTGCGGCGTCTGGTACGGGAGCGTGGGGTAACCGTCGTCTGTGTAATTCACAACCTCGCACGGTTGCCTGATTTCGATACGGTGACCGTTCTCTCCGGAGGAAAAATGATGTATTCGGGATCGCGGCAGGGGTTGGAAACGCGGTTCGGTGATCTGGATTGGACGGAACTCTACGACCTTCTCGAGCAGGAAGATGGCCCCTTGGGCGCGGAGGGGGAGATTCAGCGGGGGGAGGTGCCCGGAGGTGGACGTGAGAGGAGCGTGGAGAACTCGCGAAAAAAACGGCCAGCTCTGATCAGCCAGTTCACGATCCTGCTGCGGCGACGATTGCAGTTGTTCGGGCGTGACACGGGGTATCTCTGGCTCTTCACGATTCTAACCCTGGGATTTCCCTGCGTGGTCGTGGTTTTTGCTCTTGGGGGCCTGCCGGAGTTGGAGGGTCTGGCCTTGGTGAAAACGGGCAGTTATCTGGAGGAGCTGCGGGAGAATCTACGATTTCGGATGGAGGCCGCTGAAACCTCCTCGCTGGCGACCGGATTGATCCTCTTCCAGGTCGTCCTCCTGGCGTTAATGGGGGCCAACAACGGTGCGAGGGAGATCGCCGATGAACGAGCGATTTATGAGAAGGAACGATTGGGGGGGTTGCGTCCGGCGGCATACGTGGGGGCGAAGCTGGCGTTTACCGGCGTCTTGGCGGGTGTCCAGGGGGTGTGGATGACGCTCTTCGTTAAAATCATCTGCCAATTTCCCGGCAGTTTTCTGGCTCAGGCCGCTTCGCTGTCTTTGGGGTGCCTGGCGATGACGTGGATTTGCCTCGGCCTGTCTGCTCTCTTGTCGAGTGGAGATCGGGCTTCGCTCCTGTCAATATACCTGGTAGGGTTTCAGTTGCCTCTCTCCGGAATCGTTCTGGCACTGCCGGAGGCCTTGATTTGGGTTCTTCGCCCCGGCATCACTGCTTATTGGTCTTGGGCGGGCTACCTTTCCGCGATGAAAGATTTTCGGGTCTACGATGCGTACCGACTTCAGGATTCGGCCTGGTTGCCGGATTCCAATGTGGCAGTGCTTGTTCTCGGCTTGCAAAGCTTGGCCGGAGTTTTTCTCGTGGCAGCTGGCTGCTACCGGAGAAGAGGATTTTAGCGTGGATACAAATCGTCAGCGGACGATAACGCGGAACGGGGAACCCGTTTCGAAAGCGGTTCCCGCTTCCGCTACTGGCGGGGAGGATTTTTGCCTTTGTCGTAATCGTAATCGTAATCGTAATCGGGATTCTGCCTCCCCAACAAATTCCTCCCCTGCGGAGCAGGGGAGGGGGGACCAGCGCCAGCTGGTGGAGGGGTCTCCCCTGCTTCTCGGAGGAATCAGG
>CAZWFJ010000272.1:0-3890 GCA_964633135.1 uncultured Puniceicoccaceae bacterium
AGAAAAATGAATTTTTAATCTTTACTTGGAAATCCTTCTCATGGAAGAGGGTTTATCCCTCGATTGCGATACGGGACGGTAATCCAAACCGCCAGGATCGAGGCGTAAAGCCTCTCCTACAATGAATGCCCCCGTAGGAGAAGGTTTACCCACCCCGGCCTGAGCCTGTCGAAGGCTCGATTGAGAACCGGGACGGTGATCCAAACCGCCCGGATCGAGGCGTAGGTTCGACAAGCTCACCTCAGGAAAGCCTCTCCTACAGCGCCGCTCGAACGGCTAGGGCGAGGAAGTCAAAGTCTCTGCTTGACGGCGTCGGACATTTGTCCGATCTTACAGAGATGGTTTCCTTTATCACGACCAGAGAGCTTTCCAAACGACCGCGGCAGGTTATGTCCAAAATGTCCAGAGAAGGGCCGCAGGTGATCACTCAAAACGGCGCGCCAGCGGCGTATCTGGTGCCAACCAGTGGCCAGGGCATTGAGGCGGATCTCGATAGTCTCCGACGTCTTCTGCTTGGACGTGCGCTGGATGCTGCCCAAGCCGAGGCGGCACGCTCCGGCGCATCAAGTCTCAGTATGGGAGAAATCGACGCTGAGATTGCGGCCATGCGCAAAGAGCGGCGGGATGCCCGGTCCGCCGAATCGTGACGCAGGCGGTCCAAGTCTGGGTCGTCGATACGAATGTTCTGGTCTCGGCTGCTTTGTCGGCCGGCGGCACCTGCGACCAGATTTTGCGTGCCGCCGTGGCCGGTAAGCTGCGCCTGGCCTGGTCGGCTTCGATTCTGGCAGAGTATCGGGAGGTGTTGTTACGGCCCAAATTCGGTTTCTCGCCGGAGGTCGTGGCCTCGCTCCTGGCGGTTTTCGGTCCGTCGGATCAAGTCACGCCCGAATTCGCTCCACCGCTTCCGGATCCGGACGACGAAGCATTCCTGGCAGCCGCTTTGGTGACGCCCGATCAAATCCTGGTCACGGGAAATGCGGTTCATTTTCCAGCCGATCGTTGCGCCCCCGTGCGAATTCTCTCCCCCGGCGAGGCGCTGCGGCGCATCGTGAAGGCCTGATCCGTATGCCTCCCGGATCGAGGCATAGGTTCGACAAGCTCACCTCAGGAAAGCCCCTCCTACAATAAATGCCCCGTAGGAGAGGGTTTACCCCTCGATCCCGTCCGTCCCCCTCAATCGACCCCCGTCCAGAGAGACCGATATCGGCTGCGGCAGAGCGATGAAAACAACCCTTGACCCCAGACGGGAGACTGCTCTTGCTGCAGATGCCATGAGTTCTTCTTATCCTCTCCGCGCAGCATTGCTTATCCTGGCCGGGCTGCTCAATCCCCTCCTCGGCACTACGGCCCGCGCGGACGACTGGTGCTCGATCTTCCCTCCGGGAGCCGAATGGGTACAAGACCCCCTCTTCGGCACGATGTATGTTCCCTCCTGCCCGTGGGTCTTTATCGATGGCAAAGGATGGTTTTATTCCGAGGAGGCCCCCGGGCCGAACCGGGAGCAATGGATCGGCGGCGCGGTAAACGGTTGGTTCTGGACCGACGCGAGTGCTTTTCCCTATCTCTGGAGCGACCAACTCCAGCAGTGGGTCCTCTGGCAGGATCTCACCTTTACCGAAACGACGGTCCAGACCGGCGGCACCACAGCCACACTCGGCCTCGCCAGCGGCACCGTCAACCTTTACAAAACCAATGGGACCAATCCGCCCACCCTTCTCGCCAGCCGCACTTCCGACAGCTCGGGAATTGCTGGCTTCGCCACGCCCTTCCCGGACGGAGAGCAAGTCTTCTACCTCACCGCCGACTTCAACAACGGGGTCCGGCTCGCAGGAGCGCCCGGAATCGAGGTGCCGAGCGGCCTCGTCCTCAACGAGTTGACCACAGTGGCCACCGCGTACGCGTATGCCCGGCTCTTCCAGGCGGACGGGTCCATCCGGGCGAATCCTCTGGCCCTGCGGATTGCCGCCGGGATGGCCGCCAACCTCGTGGCGGTGGAGACCGGTGAGTCTTCACCAGTTCTCCTCGCCAGTCCAAACGCCGACCAGACGAACGCCCTGCGGTCCACCCGCAATCTGGCCAACCTCCTCGCCGCCTCGGTCGCCGATCCGCAGACCAACAATCCGCCGCTCTTCGCCATCCACACGCCACCCGTCGGCCCCGGGCCGCAAAACACGCTGGAGGCACTCGTCCGGATCGCCCGGAACCCGTCCGTCGGCGTGGACACGATTTTTTCGCTCTCCCAAAAGGGCACTCCCTACCAGCCCACTCTCCAGTTCACTCCCGACGCATGGACCCTGGCCGTGGTTGTCAACCGGACCGGAGGCGAACCCGGAGCACCTTTCGGCGGCCCCGCCAACGCCGTCTTCGACGACCGTGGTTACGCTTGGATCGCCAATAACGTCGTCCAGGGGACGCCGGACTCCACCAACAATATCATCGTCCTGCAGCCGGATGGAAAACCATCGGATGGGACCAACGGAACACCCCTCTCTCCGGTGAGCGGCGGCGGCATCCTCGGCGTCGGCTTCGGGATCACCCGCAATCCGACCGACGGCACGATCTGGACCGGCAACTTCGGTTGGGGCAATTTGCTTCCCGGACCGGACGGCACCGGCTCTGGAAGCGTCAGCCAGATCGCTCCCGACGGAACGCCCCTCTCGCCTGCGGACGGATACGATGGCGGCACCAATCGGGTGCAGGGCATCCTCGTCGATCCTGGCGGCAATGTCTGGACGGCCAACTTCGGCGGCGACGAGATCGTCGTCTTTATCGACGGAGATCCAGACCAGGCCGTCTCGGCTAAGCTGAAGAGCAAACCCTTCGGCCTGGCGATGGGTACAGACAGCACCGTCTGGGCCGCCACGGTCGGCAATGAACCGTTCTTCCCGTTTCAATCGGAGCCGGGAGAGGTCGTCAGCAACGTCACCCGTTGGCGGCTGAACGACGACGAAACCGCCTTGGAGCGCCTGTTCACCACAAACGTCGGCAAGGAGCTGAAAGGCCTCGACGTCGATATCGATGGCTATGCCTGGGTCGCCTCCGGCGGTGACGACACCGTCTACCGGCTCGCACCGGACGGTGCCGTGGTGGCCTCTTACCAACAGGGAGGAATCAATGCTCCCTGGAGCATCCGCATCGACGACGCCGGCGATGTGTGGGTGGCCAACTTCGGTCTCATGTCCTTCCTCCCCGGCGAGACCGTCTACCGCAACGCCGGAGTCTCCAAACTGGCCGGCCCCGGTTCGCCAAGCCAGTTGCCGGTAGGCACGCCGCTGTCGCCCAACACCGGATTCACCCTGCCCTCCGCTGGGGAGAAAGTCCTGCTCAGCGACAACACTCCGCTGGACGAAACCGGCAACCAGCCAGCCTTTACTCCGATGATGCGAGCGGTCAGTGCCGTTCCCGACCGGGCGGGAAACCTATGGGTCGCCAACAACTGGAAGCCCAACTTCGCCAGCAACATCGAGGGCGAAAACCCCGGCGGCATCGGCATGGTAATCTTCATCGGCCTAGCCGCCCCCACCGAACCCGGACGGACCCAATAGCGCGGGATCCGGAGACCCTCCTCCGGTAGTGGTCGACGTGAGGAGACCCTCCCCCGCGTAGTGGTCGACGTGAGGAGACCCTCCCCGGTAGTGGTCGACGTGAGGAGACCCTCCCCGGTAGTGGTCGACGTGAGGAGACCCTCCCCGGTAGTGGTCGACGTGAGGAGACCCATCGGCGGTCCGAAAAAGATTTCGCCACCGCCGGGGAGTCTCCTCACGTCGTCTGCTACGAGGGAGAACCGAATTGGAAACGTTTTCGTAGTGGTCGACGTGAGGAGACCCTCCCCCCCGTAGTGGTCGACGTGAGGAGACCCTCCCCGGTAGTGGTCGACGTGAGGAGACCCT
>CAZWFJ010000273.1:0-3869 GCA_964633135.1 uncultured Puniceicoccaceae bacterium
GGTCAAATGGGTCATGATCGCTTTGCCCAAGTCATACTTCGAGTCGCGCGGACTGAAAATCCTTGTGTCGGCAGTTCGATTCTGCCTCTGGCCACCACCTCAGCTCATTCCTCGTTGGATACGTCGATTGCCGCCGCCAGGGGATCGGCATCCTCATCGCCATCCAGAACCGATGCCACCGGCCCCACTTCTGGACCGGCATTCGGGCCGAATTTGGGATCCGAGTAATTGCACCCCATCAACAGAAGGAGTCCGAAAAGTAAGAGTAAGCTTTGCATCATTAGAAAATTACGCTAAGGCGAAAAACCAACAAGGCAAGCTCTTCACGCGCACTGGCTCTCATTTCGGAGTCGATTCTTCAGTCCTGAAACTTGCCCACTCACAAGCTCGTAGTAACCGGACTATTCCGCCTGCTACCCAGACTGACCCCGCCAATCAAAGACCACACTGCGGTAAACCTCGGGCTGTTTGAGGAGTCCGCTCAACCTTTAACCTGACGGAGCACCTCGTCGATTACCTCCATGTTCTGTATGGCATCTTCGGGCGGGAACTCGACGTGGCCCCGGCCCATGACAGCATCGGCAAACTCCTCAGCCATTAGCTGATAATGATTGGCTTCCTCAACCACTATCTCCCGGACACCCTCGGCATTCTCGAGGTAAATCTTAAATTCCTCGCCAGGCCACGCCACCATGCCTCCGTAGGAGACCCCAAGTCGCCCGACCGTCCCAGTCAACTTGTAACTACACTCAAAGGCAGAACGAAGACTCGTAGAAAAACTGGCAATCACACCAGAGGGAAAACGCAAGGCACCCCCGACAATCTCGTCGACCCCTCCTTCTCCAATCGTACCCGTCGCACGGATTTCGTCCGGCTCTTCCCCCGTCATGAACCGGGCCAGATTAATACAATAGATCCCAAGATCCAGCATGGCTCCACCTCCCAGTTCGGGGCGAAACCGAAAGTTGGTTTCCGCATCTTCCTCATTGACGCCGTGAAAATTGGCCTCGATCGCCCGCAATTCACCGATTGCACCCTCACGCAAGAGGTCGCGGACTTTCCGGGTGAGCGGGTGGTGGCGATACATCACCGCTTCAGCCAAGACAAGTCCCGTCTCCTTCGCCTTCGCCACCATCTTCCGGGCTTCGGTGGCATTCAGGCTGAAAGGCTTTTCGCAAAGCACCGGTTTGCCCGCCTCCAAAGCTTTGATCGTCCATTCGGCGTGCAGGCTCACTGGCAATGGGTTGTACACGGCATCCACTTCCGGATCGCCCAAAAGCTCTTCGTAACTGCCGTAGCTCGTCGGAATACCGTATTTCTCAGCAAAAGCCGCCGCCTTCGCAGCAGCCCGACTGCAGACAGCGCATAAAACCCCGTTGCGAGAAGCACGAATGGCGGGCACATAGGAGTTGGCCGCGATTGATGCGGTACTTAGAATGCCCCATCGGATGCGGTTCGGATTTTTTTCTGGCATAATTGATTCTGCGCAGGATACCTAGTACCCGGCAAGACCGATTTTTGAATTCAAATGAATTTTTGGATTGCAAGGTGGCTGGTCCACCGGCCAGATAGACGCCGATGATCGAAACTCGCACAGTTCACGAGCAATTGCTCGACCTTTGCCAAAGAGATTTGGCAACAGGCAACTGGCCGGTAGGAACACGGTTCCCATCTGAAAGGGAACTGGCTGAGATCCACGGTATTAGTCGGACAACAGCGAACAAGGTATTGGCGAAGCTGGTCAGCGAGGGTTCGCTCGAGTTGCGCAAAGGACTCGGTGCCTTTGTCGCGGAGCGTCCGACACTCTTCGCCTCCCTGCGCCGGATTGAGAGCTTCACCGATTTCGCCGCCGAACAGGGCTTTAAGCCCGGAACTGAGGTTGTCTGCTTTAAGCGAAATGCAAGCCCACCCCCGGAAAAGACCGTGCGAGTGGATCCCGCAACGAGCTGGATCTATATCGAGCGGTTGCGGACAGCGGACGGCGATATTGTCATTTTCGAGCGCCGGTGGTTGCCAACAAAGCGCTACCCTCGACTCACGTCTAATGCCCTCAAAGGATCGTTCTTTGAGCTATGCCGCAGCCGATACGGACTCCATGTGGAACGTGAAGAAGCCTCCATCCGTGCCGTCCCACCACCATCCGAAGCTGCCCTCGAATGGGATGCACCCGCTCTCCGCCTACGTGGATCCGGCTTCGACTCCGGCGGTGAACTTCTCTGGGCGCAGGAACTTTTCTACCGTGGCGATCGCTTCACTCTATACAACAACGCCGAGTCATCCGCCACCCTCCCGGAACTCGGCCTTCGCCTTTCCTGAGGCCCCCTTTCTTCCAATCCAAAAATACAAAATAACCATGAAACAACCGACAGTAAACGAACTCGCGAAAATGATCGACCACTCCCTTTTGCATCCCACTATGACGGATGACGACGTGCGTGTCGGCTGCGAGCTTTCCCGCGACTACGGCGTGGCGACGGCTTGCGTGAAGCCCTACAGCATTCATCAGGCACTGAAAATTTTCGCCGGCACCGATGTGCTTGCCTGCGCCGTTATTGGATTTCCGCACGGCAATAGCACCACCGGAATCAAAGTTGTCGAAGCGGAAGCGGCCGCCCTCGCCGGAGCCAAGGAAATCGACATGGTCGTCAACATCGGCAAGGTCAAAGGCGGGAACTGGGACTACGTTTCCCGCGAAGTAAAGTTGATCAACGACGCTGTCGTTGGGACCGGTGCGATTCTTAAGGTGATTTTCGAAAATGACTATCTAGAAAAATCGGAGATTATCAAGCTGTGTGAGATTTGCAGTGAGGCCAATGTCGCCTTCGTCAAGACCTCAACGGGCTACGGCTTCGTCAAGGGCGAAGACGGAAAGTACGGCTACAAAGGAGCAACCCACGAACACCTGAAGTTAATGCGAGCGCATACCGCTGACTCGATTCAAATCAAGGCAGCCGGAGGAGTGCGCACCCTTGATGACCTGCTTGCAGTGCGCGAACTCGGCGTGACCAGAATCGGCGCGACGGCGACCAAAGTGATGCTGAACGAAGCCATTGCCCGCGGCTTTGAAGGTAGCCTGCCGAATCCACAAACTGACGACGCCAAAACTATCCCCTCCGGCTATTGAGTTCCCCTCGGGAAAAGGGAACCCATTTCCGAATTCACCGGTCTCAACCGTTGGATTCGGCGGTCCGCTCCTGTCGTCGGAGCAAGGGGAGGAGGAGAACTGACCCCGCTCCGGCGGCAATCAGGGCCACCATCGTCACGGCACCATAATCAAACCTATCAGCAATCCATCCCCCAACTACAGCGGCACCCACGCTGGCAACCGCCATGGCTGCATTGAAAATGCCCATGGCTGAACCTTGGGAGAATGTTGCCAACTCACCAGCAAGTGCCGAACCACCCACGATCAAGGGCGACCAAGCAATGGGAAGAATGGCAAAAAAGAGCGGAACCAAAATCATCTGAACGATTCCGGGTGCGGGGATAAGGAGAACCAGTGCCAAATTCGTGACGATCAGCCCACAGGCTCCGATGAGGACCACCCGGGCCGGGCCAATCTTCTCCGACCACGCGCCAGAAGGCGCATACAAAAGAATGCCGACCGTAGCTGCGATTCCGTAATAGAGAGAAGATAGACCCGCCGAAATATCGTAGTTGGCCTTCATGAGCAAAGGGAGGAAGTTCATGACCATCCAGACCCCAATCATGAGAAAGAACCAGCTCACAATCCAGAGAACATATTTTGTCCAGATACAACGCACGAGTCCCACAGCAAACCTACTAGTGTAGTGTCTCTAAATTGAGCTTGTATAATATATTTTCTTCGGCCATGGTTTGTTCATGGCTAAAAGAGGACGCCCAGTGGA
>CAZWFJ010000274.1:0-3774 GCA_964633135.1 uncultured Puniceicoccaceae bacterium
ATCCGGCTCCTCCGACAGAATCGGCTGCACTTCAAACGATCTTGCATAGGCGATGTTCGCTGACGACGTTCTGCAAACAAAGGTTGACCTCATGCGGGCATCACTCTTTAGGTCTTCGCCTTACAAAAAAGAAATTATATGTCTGCGATCATCCAGTCCGGCCAGTTCACCAAGGAACTGACCGACGATTTCAACAACGGCTCTCAAAAGCTGAACCAACTCCGCAAGGAAGGCGAGACGCATCCGATCGAGGCCACCGGTCAAAAACTCCGCGCCCTCATGCCCTGGGTCGCTAAGCGCAAGCTCGGCCGCACCCAAGCCGATTATTCGAGCTGAGCGCGGAAACCTTTATCCGATGCCTGCTCTTCCATCTTCCTCCCTTGCCGCCTTCGAAGTTTACTCCTTTGCCGGAGCCATGCGGGTGCTCGACGCGGTGGAAAAGGCGGCGCAAGTCGAGGTGCTGCACTTCGAGCTGAACGACAACTACGGCCTTTTTTTCACCGTCGGCGGTAGCGCGGCGGATGTCGCCAACGCGCGGCGGTCGGCCGAAGCAACCGCAGGCCGCTGCGGCCTCGACTTGCAGGCGGTCAAGGATTTTGCAGGCCCCTCGGAGGAACTGACGCCGCTCGTTTTCGCGCCGGACGAATATAATGGACTCATCGAACAAAACGTTTTCACTTCTCTAATCGACAAACCCACTATGGCCAATCAACCCAATCTCGCACTTGGATTTATCGAAACCCGCGGCTTCACCGCCGTCGCCGCTGCCGCCGATGCCGCCGGCAAAGCCGCCGATGTCCACATCATCGCCAAAGAAAAACTCGGAGGCGGCTTCATCACGATCGTGCTCGAAGGGGACGTCGCCGCCGTCAAGGCCGCCACGGAATCCGCCGCCGATGCCGCCCGCGAACTCGGCGAGGTCATCGCCATCAACGTCATCGCCCGCCCAGGCGAAGGTGTCCGCAAAATTCTGAGTGCCCTCTAGAACCCGGCACACACTCAAATGACCGCAGGGATTCATGCCCTCGTCCCAGCCACCAAATGAACGGAGGTAACGCCGCCCCGCCACCCCCGAAAATTGCCGTCCGTCCCCCGACCGTTCTGGACGTCGCCCACGCGTGCGGGGTGAGTCACTCCACCGCCGCCGCCGCCCTGCGCGAATCGCCCAAAGTCAAGGCGGCCACCCGTAAAAAAATTCTCGCCGCCGCCGCCAGGCTGGGCTACCAGCGCAACTTGGCCGCCTCCGTGCTCGGCTCCAAACACAACCGTTACTCTCAGACGCTCGCCATCGCCATGGTCAGCGTTTACGATGCGCACCATGGCGGAGCTCCGCCCCGCAGCTCACTACACCCACTGGAAAGCTGCGCGAAACAGCGCGGCTTCGTCTTTCACCGCTTTCCGATCAGCAGCCGGGAGAACGCGGCCAAACTCTGCCGTCGGATGGACTCCATGGGGATCGAGGGCGTCATTCTCGATTGCCACGGGCGCGGCGACATGGTCATCGAACTCGCTCCGCAGTGGCAACGCTTCAGCCTCGTCTCCAAACTGCCGGAGTATCTGAACCAGGGGGTCGATGTCGTGGAGGCCGACTATTTCGGAGCCTTCACCCGCGTCTTGCGCGCTCTGCGGCTGGCCGGCTATCAACGCCCCGGCGTTATCCTCAGGCAACATCAACCCATGATCGAGGACGATTGGATACGCCTTGGCGCGGTGCTTGCATTGTCGGATCGCGGAGCAGAAACACTCACAATCCCCCCGCTGAAGGAGCCATTCTGGGGCGGAGACCCGCCCCCCGGCTACTGGACGGAATGGTGCGCCCGGCTTCGGAACTGGATCGACACCCACCAACCCGACGTGATTTTCGGGTTCAACTCGATCGAAGCGAAGGCACTCGATGACATTGGGATATGCCTCCCCGCCGATATCGCCTTTTTGCAACAGAGCGTCCAAACGCATGACCTCGGAAAAGTCGCCGGACTTTACGAGCAGCATAACAGCACGGCCACGCAGATGCTGAATGTGCTGGAGCGCAAGATTCGAAACCGCGAGCGCGGCTTTTCCCGGCACCCCCTCAAGTTCAATTTCATGCCGGCCTTCGCGGACGGCCCCACCCTGCCGAAACCCATCGCCACCATGATTAACAGCCATGGGGCACCAACAGGTTCTGCAGATTAGGCCTGACTGTGTGCAGCGTTGCGATAAACCATTCATTGCCCTCCGGTTCGGAAAATAGTTTATTCACCCCACCTTCCCCTATCACAGCACTTTCACCATGATTCAGCTCACCGAAACCACCCGCAAACCCATCGAACCCCAATGCGCCACGGCCAAAGGCGCGGCCAAACTGACCGCCTTCGACGGTGCGGGGCGCCCCTACGCCACCGCCAAGGGCGGCGAGTTGCGCTTTTCCGTCTCAGGGGCACTGGGCTGGCATGTCGTTGCCGCGTATGACACCTCCGGGGTGGAGACCGCCCGCACCCGTTTCAAGGTCGATTGCCGCTCGGAGATCCGCGACGCGGACAACCATTTCGGCTACCTGTTCGACACCATTCATCATGTCCTCGAGATGGCCTACGCCGAGCGGCGGCTGCGCTCCTTCGACGGCGAAAAATCCATCCGCAAGCAGTGCATCACCAGCCGGGGCACCTGGACCGGTGCGCAGGGTGGGCGCTATTTCTTCGATCACATCAAAGACAGCACCGACTACTTTACGGAGAACGCGACCGAGAACGGTATGGTCTGGGATTTTGGCATGCCAGTGGAGCGCGACAAGCCCTACCACATGGAATGGCGCTGGGGCGACGAGTTCCACAAACGCGGCCATCGCGAGGCGGAAATCTTCGCCCGCCAGCCGATCATGAACGATGTCGAGCACCAGTATATCAACGGTCTCTATCTCGCCTGGCAGGTCAGCGGCGACGATGCATGGATGGCTCGCCACCTCGACACCGCTCTCAAAGCCGTGGAATACACCCGCACCAATCCCTACACCTGGTCGGAAAAATTCCAGCTCATCCGCCGCCCCTTCACCCTGGATCTCTGGGATTTCCAGAGCGATTTCGACTCCGCCCTGGTCGGCGGCGATCACATGCTGGCGATTCCGGGCGTCAGCCAATACGGCGTCTTCTACGGCGACAACATCAGCATGGCGCAAGCTTGCCGCCACCTCGCGAAAATGCTCCGGGTGGCCGGGCGAGATACGGAAGCCGACGAGACCGACGCCTTCGCCGACGGCCTCTTCGAGCGCACCCACGCCGTTTCCTGGAACGGGCGTCATTACCAGATGCACGTCCCCGAAGATCCTACCTTCGAGCGCGACTTCGGCATCGATGAAACGCAGGTCGTTTCCCTCTCCAGTGCCATGGTGGCCAACTACGGCATTGGGCACGACCGGGCCAAAGCCATCATCGAGACCTACCAGCGGATCCGCCGGGAACTACCGGAAAATTATCGCGGCGAGTTCATGACCATGTGGCCACACTTCCCGCGCGGCTTCCACATCGGCCCCGGATTCTACCTCAACGGTGCCATCGCCGGAATCGTCGCCGGCGAATTGGCGCGGGCCGCCTTCGCCCACGGCTACGAGAGCTACGGTGCCGATGTTCTGCGACGCTACTGGGAACTGGTCGAGTCCTTCGCGCCCTACATCGAGGGCGGCATGCGGTCCTTTGAGCACATCCCGCCCGAGCGCACCTTCACCCCGCTCGACCTCCGCGCCCCCGCCAACGCCGACCTCCGAACTGACGACAGCCACAACGGCTGGTTCGCCGAGCC
>CAZWFJ010000275.1:0-3736 GCA_964633135.1 uncultured Puniceicoccaceae bacterium
GATTGCTCAAGCAATCGGGTTATAGTCTTCAGTCGGTCCGCAAAAAACTGGAAGGTGCTTCGCACGAAGACCGCGACCTTCAGTTTGGTTTTATCAATGATTCGGTCATCGATTTCCAGCAGCGGGAAGAGCCAGTTGTTAGCATTGAGGCGAAGAAGAAGGAAATCATCGGAGCCTTTCACAACAAAGGCAGGGAGTGGCAGCACAAGGGCGAACCGGAGAAAGCGAACACCCATGATTTCATGGACAAAGAACTCGGAAAGGTGACTCCCTACGGGGTCTTCGACATCGCGGCGAACGAAGCTTGGGTAAGCGTCGGCATTGACCATGACACCGCGCAATTCGCCACCGAGACCATTCGACGCTGGTGGGAGGAGATGGGACGGGAGCGATACCCGAACGCAAACCAACTTCTAATCACTGCCGACGGAGGCGGAAGCAACGGCGTGCGACTGCGACTATGGAAAAAATGCCTGCAAAAATTAGCCACGACGACCGGACTTGAAATCAATGTCCGTCATTTTCCGCCCGGCACAAGCAAGTGGAATAAAATCGAGCACAGGCTCTTCTCCCAAATTACTCATAATTGGAGGGGGCGTCCGCTCTTGAGTCGCGAAGTGGTGGTTAACCTTATCGGATCAACCACGACTCGGTCCGGCTTGAAGGTCAGGGCCGCATTGGACCAAAACACTTATCCAACTAAACAAAAGGTGAGCGACGAGGAAATGGCCGCCATAAAGATTAAACGGGAAGAATTTCACGGTGAATGGAATTATTTGATACAACCTTAAATGCGACAGTTATTTATACGTAAACCCTTATGCCGCCCCGCCACCCCGGTGCGGGCTTGGGTTGTTTGGGTCCGGCAGCTTCCCGTTGTCGCGACTTAGACGGGATTCGCCGCGCGGGAAATCCCACTCCGACGCAGGACGGGACGCCCAGGGACCGCAAGCGGCCCCTCTACGCCCCTTGAAATCTTGGGGCGGCTTCGCCGCCGGGGATGGAAGAAGAGGACAGCATAAGGAAAGCGACGCACGAAAACTCTCCTTACAACGAGAGCTTTGGAGAGCACTCGCTGTCAAAGCCGAGCGAGCACCTGGATGGTTTCGCCCTCGTCTGCGGGTGGGACGGTATCCCCGTCGATCTCGCGTCCGTTCACGCTCAGGAACCGAATCCCGCTGCAACGCCTCTCAGGATTCTCGACCTTGATGTGATAAGTGGCTCCGCGAAAACGCCGGATGACTTCGAAACCGGGCCAGTCGGAAGGGATACACGGGGCGATGCGCAGACCGTTGTAATCGGGCCGGATGCCGAGAATCGCAGTCGTCATGGCCACGTAGTTCCAGACAGCCGAGCCCGAGAGCCAGGAGACGCGTCCCGTGCCGTAGCGGGGGCTGTAGCGGCTATGAGTGCTTTGACAAACGGCGTAAGGCTCGACCTCGCGCACCTCGGCGATTCCGTTGAAGCGTGCGGGCATAACGTTGCGCATATATTCATAAGCGCGATCCCCCATGCCCAGCTCGGCAGCCGCCATTACCGCCCAGCCCTGGGTGTGATTGAAGATGCCTCCATTCTCCTTGGTCCCGGGGTTAAAGAGTCGGCCCAGGCACACTTGTGGATCCGTGCTGACATAGGGCGGCGCGCAAAGCATCAGGCCATACTCTGTATTCAACTCCCGGTGCATCGCTTCCATGATCTTCGCGGCACGATCGCCCTCGGCCGCGCCACTGAGAACGGCCCAGGTCTGAGGATTCATGAAGATCCGACCCTCTTCGCTTTCGGATGATCCAAACTTCAGGCCGTCGAATCGGTAGGCCCGCAGGTACCACTGGCCGTCCCACGCGGACTGCTCAAGGTTCTGGTCCAGAGCCGCCAGTCGCTCCTCCGCCCAAGTGCTCTCCCCGTCCTCGCCGAGAAATCGACAGATACCGATATACTCGCGCAATGCGTAGCGAAGCTGCATGGCGACGAAGACCGTCTCGCCCTTCTCACCAAGGCGGATACAGTCGTTCCAATCCGCCTGCAGACCGCAGGGCAGGCCATGAGCACCTGACCGCTCAAGATTGAACTCAATCGCCCGGCGCAGATGCCCGAGCACGCTTGATTCGCCCTCGTCCGCAAAGGGCAGCACCGTGCGGTAAAAATCCGTATCGCCGGTTTCCTTCACATAGGTCGGAATGGCGTTGAAAAACCACATGCCGTCATCGGCCCGGAAATGATCGGGCTGCGCCTCCCGACCGGGCTTGTGGTTGAAGGGCTGGACCACGGGTTTGCAGCCACCGTGCGAATACTGACCGGTGAGCATCAGCTCCAGGCGCTCTCGCGTCTCCTCGGTGACCAGTGCTGCGGAACCGACGAAATCCTGGAGGGTATCGCGAAAGCCGAGACCGTCGCGCTCGCCCGCGTAAACGAGACTCGCCGTCCGCGACCAATAGAAGGTCATGAGATTATTGAAGGGTGCCCAGGTATTCACCATCGAGTCAAACTCGTGGTCCGGCGTTTTCGCCGAGAGCGTATCCAGCCTGCCATGCCAAAAGGCCTTTACCTCGGCCAGAGCCGCATCGGTCTTCTCGGCGGTCGACATCTTTTCCGCAGCGGCTTTGCCCGCTTCGCCAGCCTTCCCGACTCCGAAGACCACCGAGAAGCAGCGGCTTTGGCCTGGGGCGAGGTCGAGATCGACCTGGAAGGCGGCGGCCGGCATGTCACCGGAGGCTGTCGTGCCGTTGCACGCGCCCTCGATCACCGCTGCCGGGCGGGCATAGCTGCCATAGGCTCCGAGGAATCCAGTCAGGTCCCCATCGAAACCGGATGGCTCGATCCCTGCCAAGGCGAAAAAGGTGTGCCGGGCCTGGTCCTTGTTCGTAAAGTTATCGGGATCCTCCGGCATGTTGACGTTGCTGCCAATGTCAATCCTGCCATCCTCTATCGATGTCTGGACAATGTATTGGTTGTATTGAAGATTTTTCGTATCATCCTCGGCCGACCAGTTGCACTGGGGTTCCACGAACGGAAAAGCCCGAATCTGGCGCGGGGTCTCCGAGGTATTGGTGACGACCACCTTCCAGCACTCAAACAACTCCCCCTGCGGCGAGAAATAAGTGACTTCACTCTCAATCCCCCGGTAGCGGGAGCGGATTACGGTGTAACCAGTCCCGTGGCGGCACTCGCTTTCGAAAGCGTCCAGAGGCTTGCCGACAGGCATCCATGAGTTCGACCAGTAATCCCCGTCGGCCTGGTCGCGCAGGTAGAGAAAGCGTCCGTTCAAGTCCGCCGGGACCGCATTGAACTTGAAGCGGGTCAACCGGCCCTGGGCGGCCGAGCGATAAAACGTGTAGCCAGCGGCATGATTCGTAACCACTCCGCCAAACTCAGCACTGCCAATGTAGTTGCTCCACGGGCGCGGAGTGTCTGGCCGGGTGATCACGTATTCCCGGGAGATGTCGTCGAAATGTCCAAATTGCATGATAGTATCAGAAAGACCGAGGGTTCAGGATGGGTTCCTCCGGCCCTTGCCATCACTTTTCGCGAAGCCAAAAACCAGAGAATCTTCATGGATACGCTTGGGCCATATCCCTACGCGAGGCAAGAAAAACCCCGCCATCCCGCAGATGCGCGATGGGGTGGTTCCAGATTCCCCCGTAGCGGAAGCGGGAATCGCTTTCGATCCGCTGGTCAACGGCACGCTAGCCCGACTTAAGCTGTTTTTTCTCTAAATCGACTATTTTCGGCCTATCAA
>CAZWFJ010000276.1:0-3710 GCA_964633135.1 uncultured Puniceicoccaceae bacterium
TGCGCTATTCGCTGTGGTTCAACCGGACGCATGAGCGTTTCGGTCCGCTGTGGTCAGCGCGGTTCAAGAGTTTGCTGGTAGAGGGGGAGTCGTGGGCACTGCGGATGGTGGCGGCCTATATCGACCTGAATGCGGTGCGTGCGGGTTTGGTGACGGACCCGAAGGACTATCGCTTTTGCGGATACGGGGAGGCCGTGGGCGGCGGCCAGCTGGCCCAAAAGGGCCTCGCGGTGCTGGACCGGAGTTTGAGCGGTTATCGGCAGACTTTGTTTGGCGTGGGCGTGGAGGAGAAGGACGGGAAGATGTCGATCTCGCCGGAGGAGGCCTCGCGGGTGCTGGAGGCGAAGGGGAAGCTTCCCCTGGCCGTCTTGCTGCGGGGCAAGGTGTTGTACTTTGTGGACGGGATGATTCTGGGTTCGGAGAGATTTGTGAAGGAGCAACTGGCAAAAGATCCGCCCGGAAAGCGGGAGCCGAAGGCGCATCCAATGGAGGGGGGCGACTGGAGGGGACTTGCAGTGGCAAAAGGGATTCGGAAGAAATTGTTCGGATAGAAGAGGATGAGGGCGAATCATGCAGGAGTATAGAGGCATACTACGTTGATTCCGAGAATTTCCTCCTCCTCCACGGGGCAGTTTACCCAAAATGGAGAGGTGTTGTTGAGGGGGGCGGAATGGGCTTTCGAAACGGACATCAAAAGAGTGCCATTTCCTAACGAAATTCGATTCGGCTCATTTGGTGGAAGGCCAAGGGAGGAAGCGAGTCGAGTTGGGTTGATGAGGGAGTTTTCTCTAGGTAGCGCCAGGCTTCGTTGCGCAGTTCGATCCAGCGGTCCCACGCGAAGTCGGGAGAGTGGATGATTTGGCGGAGGATGGCCCGCCATTCGAGGACAGCCCGCTGCATGTCGCCAGCGAGAACCTGCTCGGACTCAAATTCGTGAGGATTGCGGCGGTCGACGACGAGGGCAGCGACGACCTCTGCCGCACCCTCGCCATATTCGGTGGGAACGCCACGCTTGAGGTAGCCGGGAATTGTCCGCCAACCGTAGGTGAGTCGGCTGAGATCGCCAAGCCGTCCGTCCGAGTGAGGTAATTCCTCGAAACGGTGCCCGGCGCGGAGATTGGCGAGCTGGAAGATCAGTTCGGAAATTGCGAACGAGGGGTCTTCGAGTCCGGCTGCGATCGCGAGACCCTCTCCCTGGCTGAAAAAGCTGAAGATGACTCCCCGGCGGGTGGGGCGAAACCGTGAATCGATGAGACCCAGGTCGATCCAGTTGCGGGACGGGCGACGCGGCTTGTCGTCGCCTTTGCCCCCCAGGGCCGCTTGCATGTCGGGCTGATCCTCGACGAGAGATTCGCGAATCGGTGGGTTGATGAGGGGGTGACCACGGGAGTCAAGGCGACAAAACGTCTCGGCACTGGAATAGTCGAGGAAGACGCGAACTTCTTCGCGATGCTCCTCCCACTGGATGGGTTGGCCCCCACTAGTCATGCGTTGCAAGCGAGGAAGATAGGTGGACTCGAGCCTCTCCAGGGAGCAGTGAGCACCGGGACGGGGGTAGTCCCTGTGTTCGCCCCAGTCCTTCTGC
Source organism: uncultured Puniceicoccaceae bacterium (assembly GCA_964633135.1). Classification (GTDB taxonomy): domain Bacteria; phylum Verrucomicrobiota; class Verrucomicrobiia; order Opitutales; family Puniceicoccaceae; genus Puniceicoccus. The sequence goes on from CAZWFJ010000276.1 coordinate 1,586, forward strand.
AGCATTTTGCGGAAGCTCTTGGTCAGGTTCAGGTTTTTGTGGCCCTCTTTTTGAGGGAACACGGCGACGGTGATCAGGCGGCCATAGCGGGTCGGGCCGTCGCCCGGGAGTCGGCAAAGTGTGCCCACTTGAACGGCTTTCAGCACGTCGGGGGAGGAAAGGGCGGAGACCCATTTTTTGCCGGTGAAGTACCGGGCTTGGTCGAGCCGGGCGCGCCGCTTTTTGCCGAGTCTTTCCCACTCGCCCTCTTCATTCTTCATCTCAACTCGCCGGGCGGGGCCACTTGTGGACTGGGCGGGTGTCGCGAGGCCGAAGCGCAACGGCAGTTCTTCCCGCAGTCCCAGGTTCAGCTTGCCCGCGCTCAGGAAGCGACGATTCAGCTCCTCCAACTCAATACGGGGATCGTTGCCCATGGCAGTGCTCGCCTGCAAGGTCGTCAGGCAAGCCTGCCAGTCGATGCGGCGATTCGGGGCGAGATCGACGCTGCGACCATCGCGCAGGCGGGGCTTGTCAGCACCGGTGAGAACGTAGCCGACCGGATCAATTCCCCTCCGCCCGGCACGCCCGAACATCTGCAACAACTCGTCCGCCCGGATTCGTCGGACTTCCTCGCCAAAACGATAGTGTGTCTCGGTGACGAGGACCGAACGCATGGAGAAATTGATGCCGGCGGCGAGGCCGGTGGTGGCAACGATGACCCGCAGTTGCCCCATTTTCGCCAATGGTTCGATGACCCCGGCCCGTAGGGCGTAATCGAGACCGCTGTGGTGGTAGGCCACGCGGCGGCTGAGCATTTTGCGAATCGGCCCGCGGGCGAGACCGATCTGTTCCGGGGTCAACTCCAGTGGTTCACAGGGGGGCAGTGCTGCAGCAAGACGTTTCGCCACGTCTTCCGCTACTTGGCGCTGGGGTGCGAAAATGAGAATCGGGCCAAGTCCCGCCGCCAGTGCTTTGGCAATTCGCTGCGGCCAATGCCCCCTGACACCTTGCGGAATCTTTTGCCGGAGGGCATCAAGATTCACCTCCTCCTGGGGAACGGGCCGCTCCGAGCACTGGACCAGCTCGACTGTTCGGCCGAGACGGCGCAGCCAGTCTGCGATGAGTCCCGGGTTCGCAGTGCTTCCGCTGAGCAGGAGCAGCTGCGTCTCAGGTGGAGCACTGGCAATGGCCAATTCATAGTGCAGACCCCGCAGTGGGTCGTTGAGCATTTGGTACTCGTCGATGACCAGGAGATCGGGTCCCTCTCCCCTCAAGAGCGAATGCCGCTGGGTTTCGAGGGTTGCGACGACCACGGGAGCGTGCAGATTCTCGGCCAGGTCACCCGTGGCAATCCCGACATTCCAGCCCTTCGCCCTCCATTCCATCAGCTTGTCATTCGCCAGCGCGCGGGTTGGCACGGTATACACCGCCCGCCGCCTCGCTCCCGTTTCAACGAGCTTTTCAAAAACGAAGGTCTTCCCCGCCCCCGTCGGTGCGTCGACTACCACATCCGATCCCGCTTGCAGGAAACGGATTGCCTCTTGCTGCCAAATGTCGGGAATGAGGAGCGATGCTTGGTCTGCGGTCAAAGCCCGCCTGGAATCGCCGCGTCGCTGCCCTGCTGCCGCTTCCTTCATCACCATCAGAGAATGAGGGGATCGGTTCAAAAGGCAAGTGCCAAGGTAGAGTGGGTCACCAGTAGCGAAGGCCCGAGCAAGCTCGGACGACCACAGGTCTGAACACCTTTAACCAATATGGTAGGCAGAACAAGCTCCGGCCTGTGCAAAGCCTTAGGGCTTGGCAGAAAATGACTGTAGCAATCTAGCCGACCATCAGCCGAACCGATCTTTCCGCAGCCCCTTCGCCACCGTGAGACCGCCCCAGTCCGCTCCCTCCATTTCATGCGGCTTGCCGGGACGCTTCCTCGACTCCGAGGCCGCCCTGAGCTGCTCCTCCACAAACTTCGCCGATCCCAGGACCATCCCATCCGTTACATAACGCAACCGGCAGCGCAAAACCACTGGCAACGGCAGCTTCCCTTTCTCTTCCTCCAGAACCCGCACCGCCTCCTCGCGGGAGATCGCAACCTTCCCCTCCTTGGCCTCCGATCCCACCCCGTAGAGTGCCTGCCGGTATCCCGCAAGAT
>CAZWFJ010000277.1:0-3659 GCA_964633135.1 uncultured Puniceicoccaceae bacterium
CACAGTTGCGTAGGATGGTGGCCCTCAGCGAGTCGCCGATGAGGAGCATCTGCAAATACCTGAGACTGGGGCCGTTGCCCAATACGTATCGTCCCATGCTACCCCCCACAAAGAAATTTTGTAGGCACAGAAGGCCGAGTGCGGCGGCGTGAGGCGACCATGGACGCGCGTCTTCGCCCCAGTGGTCCATCAGTTTCGGGCTGTTGCCGGAGGATAGCTGAAAGAAGATTTTGCAAAGCGGGTAGCCCTCGTCCGGTTTGGCATCAGCTTTTTTCGACTGCAAAAATCGCGGGCCGTTCCCAAGCAGGTTGAAGTGCGGGTAGATGTTTTCGCGTCCCAAGTAGGAGGGAACGGCTTCCTCGAAGTTTTCGCCGAAACCACCCCATTCGTCCTCCTCCTCCGGGGCACCGAGGGCGGCGTGGGTAATGCAGACCAGGAGGCGGGTTAAAGCGATGCGCTCATGGGGAGCGCAGTCGAGGTCGGCGATGTCATTGCCTTGACGAAAAGCTTCGTCGAGGGAAACCAGTGAACGGTTTTGAGAGTCTGCATCCGTTCGCCAACGAACGGGAATCCATGGGGAGTCGATTAGGTTGAAATTATGCATGGAGGGTAAACGGGGGGATTAAAACCAGAAGTCTTCCGGTTCGGTCTGTTCGAAAACGGTTTCATTTTTCTGGAAGGTGACGCCGAGATCCTTGCGGTAGTAGAGAGTGTGATTTGCTGTCGGATCCGGATAGAGTATGAGTTCGGTAGAGTCGTCGGTCGGCATCGCTAGGACGGCGGAATCAATGTGCAGACTCAGCCAGCTGGGCGCAGATCGGAGTCGCTCGCGAACCAGATAGGCGGGAATGCGTGTGGCGTGCTGACGCAGTGCTTTCGCCAGTGGGTAATCGAATTCTCCGATTCGGGTTGTCCTTGTTTCGCCGTTCGGGAGGAGCCATGTGACGCGACCACTCTGCTCGACAGGAGGTTTCGGAAGGATGATTAGGTTTGCCGTGGGTTTGATGCCGTAGCGGGTTTCAATCCCTTCCGTGTCCTCAATCGCCGCGGCATTGAAAACATCGCGCAAATTGGCGGTCCCCCGCATGGCTTGATTCTCACTGTCGGCCTCCTCTTCAAATTTGGCGAGAGCTCGTCCGCTAGAGGCTTTCGGCGTCTTCAGTGAGGCGGAGCGTTCCAGAAGTGGCCGAATATCCTTCGGGAGATCGATTTGATGGAGTGGTTTCAGTGTCATGCTTGCCTGCCAGAGACTGAGCGGCGGATAGATCCAGTGGTGGGGATTGAGGGCAGATTTGATGGTATTCGTCTCGCCCTGCCAGTCGGTAGCGGGGTGGAGAATATAACAGACTGCTTGCTCGAAGCCATCCGGACGCTTTCGCGGGTGTCGATGCAGGCGACCGACGCGCTGGAGGATCAGTTCGGTGGGGGCTAGGTCGGTGATCAGGCAATCGGCGTCGATATCGACAGACTGCTCGACGATTTGGGTAGCGACGAGCAGAGAACCTTGCGGGCGTCTCTTGTCCTCTTTTCCAAGAATGCTTGTCCAGTAGGCCTCGTTGCAGTCACGCTCGATCTGTGGGAAACGCGAGTGGATGAGACCGATGTGTTCGGGTGGGATGTGGCTGGAAATCCTCGATTTGAGGTCACGATAGGTATTCTGTGCGAGTGCCACGCTGTTTCGAATGACCACGACATTAGCTCCTTTCTCCACTTTATCGGCAATGCTTTCCCAGAACTTCTCCTCTCGCTCGGGTGTAAGGGTTTCGTGTTTTAGCGAAATCGATTGTCCGGCACCAGGTGCAGGCACAGGGATGTGCTTAGCAAGCGCATCACCAGTCGCCACTTTGGTGATTAGAGGATAGGCCTCGATCGTTTCGTTCTCGGTCGCGCCCGCAGCCTGCACAAGCTCGGCGCGCCGCTGGGAGGTCAAGGTTGCGGAAAGAATGATGACGGTTGAGCCAGCTTTGATCAGGTAGCGGATGAGGCGGTCGATCAAAACCGCCATGTAAGGATCGAAGGAGTGCACTTCATCAATGACTACGACTTTCCCGGCGAGCGCAAAATAACGCAGCGCCGCAAAGCGCGCTGGCAACACTGAAAGCAACGCTTGATCGATGGTTCCTGTGCCGAACGGGGCGATGAGTTGCTTCCGGGTGGAACTATACCAACGAAGAGCTTCGTTAACTTCGTTGTGCTCATTCTCAGGATGTGCCGGATCGGCTTCGTTCCAAGCTGGAACGACTTGGCGAGTGCTTTTGTCGGCCAGCCACGCATTCCCGTGAATAAGAGTTTGGGTGCTTTCTTCACCCAGTACATTGGTTAAGAACTGGTTGATTCGTTCATGAATCTTGTTGGATGTGAGTTGGGTCGGTAGGGCGAAGTAGAGACCACGTTCGTCGCCATCGGTCCATCGTCGGTAGGCAGTGGCCAGAGCGGCTTCCGTTTTGCCCATCCCCATGGGAGCTTCAACGATATATAGACCAGGCGCATCGGCCGCATCGTGAAGTGCGATCTGGATGGGGCGCGGATGAATCTGGACGGGATTTTTCGGATCTTGGAACTGTTCGCCGAAACTGAGATTTGGTCTAATCTTCACGGTCCAATTTATCTCGTCTAGAGCATGCTGGGCCGTTGTAGCGAGGGTCTTGGAGTCTGTGGAAATATCGTACGGAAACCAGTCCGAGTTCGAGCCGATCCAATCGGAAAATATGGTAAAGCCAGTGAGAAGGTGGATGCGTTCGTGTTCCTTTTTCGCCACTTCGACCGGGAGGGGGCCGAAACGCTCGATCAGAAATTCGAGAAGTTCTTCGCGGAGTTTGATGAAGCGCTGGTCGCCTCCTTCGTAGGGTGCTTGTTTCAGGTTCTTGCACCCGCAGGAGTAGCGTCCGTGATGTCCGCCGGTGCTTGTGAGCCAATACTGTCGCTTTTTATCCGATTGAAACGACGAGGAGTTCTGCAAATGCCACTGGCTTACAATGGCGTGGTTGGAGCAGAGTCCGTCAGCGATAATAGAGTGTTTGAGCTTAGCATACCAGATCCAGCGAACGGCCTTGAGCTGAAAGCCAGGAGTTAGCTTGCCGATGTCATGAGAGGCAACCAGCGAGACGGATCCTGCTGGCAGTACGGAAGCGACGGATCTCGAAAGACTGGAAAATAAAATCCGAGCGACTTCGCCGACTACAGTGCAATGATCTTTTACGCTTAAGCAGGGGATTCCGTCTTCATTTGTTTTCGCCCAGCAGTCTTCACTGAACAGAGGTTCCCACTCGCTCTCCGGGCGGGGATTCCCGTCCGGGTCGCTTTTCGTATGGGCGCAGAATTGCATGGGGTGCTCTTATCTAGGACAATTTCTCGGCGTTTAGCGAGCGTTTTACCTGCGGGAGGGCCGGGAATTTGCCTGGTTTGGTTTTTCGGTTGGCTTGGAGGGTTTTGGCTCCGGGGTGCCGTGATCGTTGACCGGACTCCCCACGTTCGACGTTCGGGTCGGGCGCCGGAGGGCGGCGGCGGCTGGTTCCGGGGAGTGACATGTTGGAGAGGTTGGAGAGACTTGCGGGGTAAGGAAAGATAAAAAGTACGGGGATAATAAAATTTAGCGTAGTGGTGGAGTGGTGGAGTGGTGGAGTGGTGGAGTGGTGGAGTGGTGGAGTGGTGGAGTGGTG
>CAZWFJ010000278.1:0-3592 GCA_964633135.1 uncultured Puniceicoccaceae bacterium
GAACGGGGAACCCGTTTCGAAAGCGGTTCCCGCTTCCGCTCCTGGGGTGTAACCACAAGTGCGGGGACCTCTCGAGAATTTGTGGGAGCGGGTTTATCCCGCGATATCAGAGGCCCGAATGGGGCATCAGCGCCGGAAATCAGGGCATTCCTTCGACAAGCTCAGGACAAAGAAAGCCCCTCCCACTCCCCGCACTTGTGGTTACACCCGTCTGGCGGGGCGGAACCAGAAATGCCGGAGCAAGCTCGGACTACCACATAAACTAGTCATGGTACGCGTTCGGTCGTTATGCCGAACGGCGCTTTTTCCTTGAGTACCCGCCTCTCCGATATAACCATACTATCGTGAAAATCTCCCCCTCCATCACCCCGTTGTTTTTCGCCTGCTTTTTTCTGGCGGGAAACCCTCTTCTCCATGCCGACGAGACAGGGCCATTCTCAATCCCGACCCACGCGGGCGCGGGAGCGGATTCCTATATCAGTAGTCTCCACGAAGCAGACGACACCCATAACACGGAAAACCGCCTACGGGTTCGGCTTAAAGAGGGCGACCGGGACCGCAAGACCTATCTCCGCTTCGACTTGTCCACGACGGAGGCAATCGCGGCGGACGCGGTGGCGGTGGAGCTTCAGCTCACGATGAAGCAGCCCAGCGGCGGGGTCTTTCGATTGTATGGCCTCGAAGATGGGGTTGCCGGGGACGGTTCGAGCGACTGGGATGCGGCCACCTTATCCTGGAACAACGCACCGCAGAACGATGCCGATTCAGGCTCCGGGATGCTGGCCGGGGCGTCGCTTCTCGGAACCTTTTCGCTCTCGGGCACGGAAACGGAAGGCTCGCTTGTCACCATCACGGAAGCGGACGTGCCCGGGCTGGGCGATTGGGTGCGGGAGGACGACAATGGTCTCCTGACCTTGGTCATGACCTCGCAAACCCATGCCAATGGGAGCCTCGAATTCGCCTCCTCCCGCAACACCGACTTTACCAATCCGGCTCCTAAACTCGTTTTACACTATTCCGAGCCGGAGCCGGATCCGTTGCCCGCAAATCTGCAAGGCCTGCGGGAGCATCCGCGGCTGCTCTTCACGGAGGCGGACGAAGCACGCATTAAGAACCTGCTCGGGACCGACGCGGCGCTTGGAGCGCTGGTGGACGTCCTTCGCCAATACGCGGACCAGGCCCTCACCCAACCGGTCGGTTACAACGGCGACCCGGCGAACACGAACGTCGGTCCTGACATGCAGTTCGAACCTAACTCCAACCGTCAGCGCCGCTGGGCCATGTTCAGGGTATTCAATTGCGCCTTACTCTATCGCCTGACCGACGAGGTGATCTACGCGGAACGGGCACGGGAAGAACTCCTCGCCTTCGCCGGGCTTCCTTACTGGACCAAGCCAAACACCACCGAGCACCTCTACACGGCGGAGATCGCCGCATTCATGGCGATCGGTTACGATTGGCTCTATGATTTCCTCACGGAATCAGAGCGAACCACCATCCGCAACGCCTTGATCCAAAATGCCCTGCTCGAAGCGGAGCCTGCCTACGAGTCGGCGGACAACGGCTACACCGGGCTGAAGTGGACATCGTCGCGCTGGCCGACCCGTCTCAACAACTGGAATCAAGTCTGCAATGCGGGCTTCCTGCTTGCCGCATTGGCCGTGGCGGAGGAGACGCCCGACCTCGCTTCCAAAATCGTGGATCGGGCCACCCACTACATCACTTACGGGATGGAGATCCTTCAACCCGACGGTGCCTCCGAAGAAGGCCCGAGTTACTGGGCCTATGGCACCACGTATAATGCCGTCTTTTTTGCCGCTTTGGAGAGTGCTCTCGGGCACCTCGCCGGGCTGGACGAGTTGCCCACCTTTGCCGCCTTCGAATCGGCGGGCACCTATCATATCCAGACGCTGGGGCCCACCCTCCGCTATTTTGACTACGGCGATTCCAAAGACATCGCCTATTTCTCGCCCGTTCTCTTCTGGTTCGCCCGCCATTTCGAACAGCCGACCTATGCATGGTTCGAACGTTGGCTGATCGAGCGCGACATGCCGCGCATGGAATCGGGCGAGTTAATGCTCGACGATACCCTCGACCGCTTTCTCGCGCTCCTGGTGGTGTGGTATGACGATAGCGGTGAGAACGTCTCCTACGGCGATCTTCCACTCGACACGCACTTCCGCGGCATGGGCTCGGTCGCCGCAATGCGGAGTGACTGGCAAGATCCTGATGCCATCTACATTGGGTTCAAAGGAGGCCAGCCCTCGGCGGCGCACGGCCATCTCGACTACGGCGGCTTCGTTCTCGACGCCCTCGGCGAACGCTGGGCATGGCAATTCGGCAACGATCAATACGATAATTCCCCACGCTGGAATAAGGGCCACTATTTTGACTTCGCGGATCGGCGCTGGAATTTTTACCGAAACAATAACTTCAGCAAAAGCACCCTCGTCATCAATGGTCAGCGTCAGAACTTCAACCAAAGTGCGCCGTTGATTGGCATCGAAACCCTCGCCTCCTTCCCGGACCACGCCGCCGCCACCATCGATCTCAGTGTGGCTTACGATGAACAGGCCACCGCCGTGCGCCGCGGCTACGCCATGCTCGACCGCGCCCGCGTCTTGATCGAAGACCGGCTCACCGGCGTTCCGGCCGGGCAATGGGTGCGGTGGGGAATGGCCACGCGCGCCGAGGTCGCCATTCAGGCAGGCGGCACAGAGGCCGTCCTGACCAGGGGCGGCAAGCAACTGACCCTCACCCTCCTAGATGCCGGAGACGCCGTTTTCGAAGTCATCTCCACCAACCCCTACGACACCGATCCGTATGGAAACCCGATCAATCCGGTGCTCAAAAATTACAACGGGCAAAACACCAACGAGGGATCCAGAATGCTCGCTGTTTACCGAACGAGTGATGGGGGGGCCCTTGGCTTCCGGGTGCTCGCCACCCCGCACGACGGCGTCGCGGAAACCCTGCGGTCGCCCGATTTCAGTTCGCTCGCGTTGTTCGAGACCGAGGTGCCGGTCGGTACCCCCTGGAGCGTGCAGCAGTTGGGCGGTGCGTCCGGCAATGCTTTCGAGGACGGGGATCGCATCCGGCTGGAGGCTGGTGGCTCCGGATTGGGCGGCACCTCGGACGCCGGGGTTTTTCTCTGGCAGGACTTGGCCGGTGATGGCGAAGTCATTGCCCAAATCACCGGGCGGGAGTCGCCCGAGGGAAGTGCGACCTCCGGACTCATGATTCGAGGTGACCCCGCCGCCGATGCCCCGCTCGTCCATCTCGCGCTCGACGGCGACGGCCTTCATCTCAGTCATCGAGCCACTGCGGGCGGTTTAACGGCATCGACCTCTCTCGAAAACACCACGCCGTTTCCGTATTGGCTGCGGCTCCGGCGCGAGGGTGACACCTTTACCGCTTACCGGACGCGGGACGGTGTCGTTTGGCGGCAGCTCGGCAGTGTCGACCTGCCGGACTTTCCCGAAAACACCCGGGCCGGTCTCGCCGGCGGCGGAGGGGCGGACTCTACGGAATGGACCACCTGCTATGGGAGATTTTGTCAAGGGAGTTTCGTCGTCTTCAATTCATAGTTTTT
>CAZWFJ010000279.1:0-3543 GCA_964633135.1 uncultured Puniceicoccaceae bacterium
CCGTTGTTGGCCGGTCTGGCGCAATTTTTTTCTGAGTCTTTCCAACACCGTTCCGGCAAAAATAGACGGTGCGGTTCTGTCGCAACTCAAGAGGGCACTTCACGAGCACTGAAACGGTCCGCGGCGGTCATCCCCGAGTCCGGAAGCTTTGCGCTGCTCGCAGGGACTCTTGGTCTCAGCCTCGTGATGCTGCGCCGTCGTAGAGCAATTGCAACCCCGGTTGGTGTGGGTGATTTTCGGATAGAATACCCAGGGTCGCGAGGCACGAGCCCCCCTAGGTTCCCCCCCGGCCCCAACGGGGCCAACCAACATAGCGAGGGGCAACGCCCCTCGGAACAACGCCCCCCCGACAACGTGCCCTGTAGGGGCACTCCACAGCCTCCGGACAAACCGACACCCGTGGACTGCCCCTTCAGGGCAAAATTTTCTTGCGGTTCCGCTTCGATGGGCGATGCCCATCGCTATGATGGCATGCCCTTTCAGGGCGAAAACCGGCCCCAATGGGCATGCCAACGCCATCCCGGCCCCAACGGGGCCAACCAACATAGCGATGGGCGACGCCCATCGGGGACACAGCCCCCGGAATGTGCCCTGTAGGGGCACTCCACAGCCTTCGCACAAACCGACACCCGTGGATTGCCCTTTCAGGGCAAAACCTTCTTGCGGTTCCGGTTCGATGGGCGGTGCCCATCGCTATGATGGCACGCCCTTTCAGGGCGAAACCGGCTCCAACGACCCTACCCTGAAAGGGTTGCATCCGGCAATATTTGCTGCACAGCGGGTGTTTCTTCCTTGCCATGCAACCTGGGCCTCGGCTTCACTAAGGCAATATGGCGAAAACATTTCTCCCCCTTGAACCGGTTGCAATTGCTTCCTTTCCAGCGAAAACGGATCGAATTCAGATCACAGATGCCGAGGGGGTTCTGTATGCCGAAGCCGAGGCCGGGACTCCGCTCAAGGTGGCCGCTGGCGGAGTGCTCGGCACCCACCGTATCGACTACCTGGATGCGGGCGGACGCTTGCTGAAAACACAAACTTTCGACGTGGATTGCCAGTCGGGCATCGACGATGCGGCGGGGCGCCTGCGAGCCTTCCACGACAAGCTTTACGGCAACTTTTTTATCAGCCACGAGATTTGCAGTGGAATTTTCGAAGGGAAGCCAGTGGCCTGGATCTCGCCCTGGTATCGCAATTTTGCCATGCTGATTGACGGGGCCAAGTATTACAATGACGGATACCTATCGCTGTTCGAGGTGGGAGCGAAGACCCAAAAAGAAGACGGAATGATCTGGGACTCGGCGTCGCCGTGCGACCCGGAGGTTCCGTATTTCGACGGGCGCTACCAGACGCCGGGCTGGACCGGGCTTCATCCCTCCGGTTCCTGGCACTACCTGCGTCTTCAGGTGGAGTGCGATGTGGAGCATTTTTACGTCGAGGGCTTGCACGCAGCCTGGACGGCGTGTGGCGACAACGACTGGGTGCGCCCACTCCTCGACGCGGCCGCCAAGGGGCTGAATTACCTGCTTACCGATTCCCTCCGCTTCTCCCAAAAGTTCCAACTCGTGCGCCGGGGAGCGACCATCGATACCTGGGACTTTATGACCGATGCGGAGACGAAACGCTCCGGCGGGAACGTGATGGAGGCGATCGAGGGGGTGACGAATTTTGTCATTCTACACTCGGACAACACCGGCGTCGCCCATGCCTGCCACCTGCTGGCGGAGATGATGGAGGCGTGCGGTGAGCCGGGGGCGGAGGACTGGCGGCAGAAGGGCCGCGAAATCCTCGAGCGCCTCGACCGGATCGCCTGGAACGGCGAGTTTTACCAGCACTGGGTGCGCGAGGACGAGACCGGGGCTTTGCCCGAGCCCGACGAGGTGACCGACGAGTCCCGCCAGGTAAGTATGGGCAACGCCTATTTCCTCAATCGACGGGGCGTGGACGCCGACAAAGCAGCGGCCATCCTCGACACCTACCAGCGGCTGGCAGAAGAAGTCCCCGACCAGCGCAATCGCGAGTATTATTTTATCTATCCACCCTTTTTCACAAGCTTCACCCACTGCCCGGCCTGGCATTATTCGAACGGCGGCATCTTCCCCTGTGTCGGAGCGGAGCTGGCTCAGGGTGCCTTTCGGCATGGACGCGAGAATTACGGCTTGGAACTGATCGACAAGATTCACACCGACCTCGAATCCTCCAACGGCATCTTCCCCTACTACTACCTCGGGCAGACTTACAAAGAACCCGAGCGCACCTTTGAGGTCCTCGACCTGCGGAGGCAGGCCAACGTCGACTTCGCCGGCGAGGGCGCACCCGGCATTCCCGGCTGGACCGGCCAAGGCAGTGGCAACGACATGTCGCCGATGCCGACGGGAAACCTGGAATACGAGAAAATCCCCGTTCATGTAATCGATCCGGCCAGCAACGAGCGGCGCGCCTGTATCGGCTTAGCCGCACGGGAAGGCTATGCGGACGAGGTGGAAATCCCCGTCGGACGGAAGGCCGGCTGCCTCTATTTTCACCACACCCTTGCCGGGGGTGGCCCCGAGGCGGGAACGATTGAAATCCACTATGCCGACGGATCGTCCGCCGAGATCCCCGTCCGGCCCAGGCTGGACGTGCCCGCTTGGTGGGGGCCGAAGGAGCGTCCCTATCCGGGTCACAAACCGGGCGGCTACGTGATGAAGGTTGCCTGGCGCGGATGGAACCGGCGGGCACTGGTTGGCACCGGCCTATGGGGTCTGGACAACCCGCATCCCGACCGCGAGATTGCCAGCCTGCGCCTGGTTCGGAGTGAAGCCCCGGGCGCCTTTTGGTTTGTCTTGGGCATCACGCTGTCCGATGCCGCCCATTGGTTTCCTTTTCCCGACCGAGACAAGAATACCGTCCTGCAAACCGAACATGCCGGTTCCACTCTCGAAGCGCTCTACGGGGGCCTCGCCGGAATCGAAGACAGCGGCAAGGCTTTCGACGCATTGACCCTTAGTCCCCGCTGTGCGCTGGATCCCCGGCTCGACGCGGGCGTTACTTTTACCACCCGGTATCCTCTCTCAAAGGGCTATTGCCGTTACCATTGGAGCTTCGACCGCGAGGCCGGAGAAATACGGCTCTCGGTATCAACCTCCGCAAGACAGGCCCGACTTCGCGTCCTGCTCCCGGAAGGGAAAGCTATGCAAACGGCGGAGGTCGATGGGGTTTCGCTGGAGTCCGAGATGGAAACGGTCGTGAAGAGCCGCTACGCATGCCTCGATTTGAAACCGGCAGGATCCTGCCGGGTAGTGATCGTTCTCAGCCCTTCCTGAAAAAATCGCTTGCCCTCGTGCCAGGACGGCTTGGCGATTGCGAAAATAGAGAAACATATGCAACCCCGGTTGGGGTTGGATGATTTTCGGATCGAATGCCCAGGGTCGCGAGGCACGAGCCCCCCCTGGGTTCCTCCCCCCACCCCAACGGGGCCAACCAACATAGCGAGGGGCAACGCCCCTCGGCTCGAGATTGGTTTTACTAGAACCTGAATCTAGTTTTTTGCGAAAAATCCTCTGA
>CAZWFJ010000280.1:0-3379 GCA_964633135.1 uncultured Puniceicoccaceae bacterium
GCGTTTTTATACTCTAAGCGGCGTTCTCACCCACGGATTTTCCGGAAGACCCTTTCCTCAGATATCTTTCCCCGGACTCTCTTCGGCAGTGTGTTCCCTTCGTGCGATTTAACTTGGGCGACGACTTCTACTCGGGGCGGACGATCAATGCATGGCCTCCTGGGCGGCCAAAGCACTTCTTCACGAAGGCCGGGTCTACCTTTATAGTCACATTGCTTCCAAGGGAAATTCGGCCTCGCTGGCACTCATCAAGGAGGTCGTCGAGCGGGCACCCGGAAACCTGGAACTGCGCTATGTAGACCAACTGGCCCCTTTGGAAACCGGCGAGACGGTCAAGCCCGGCACCCGCGCAAAATTTTTCGAGATCTATCTTGATGACGTGTGGCAGATCACCGTATCCCAACCCGACGCCGCCCCCACGGGCAACCTCGAGCTAACCACCGAACGCGGCGAGGCCCGCTTCTGCGGCCTGCGACTTGCCCACCTCCGCAGCTTTGATCCTCCACTCGGCGTGTAGGCTGATCGGCAACGCGACAGCGAATGGTAAACCGCGTCCACCACGCGTCGGCCAATCATTCATACCGAGAACGATACTGCTCTCTTCGCCGAAAGGCGCGAAAAGCGTTACTCCCCATTGCCCCACCCCTATCCAGATCTTATCCATGGCCGGACCATTCAGGAGTTGAGACGAACCTCTCCCGGAGTCTTCCCGAGGTCTTCCTGAAACACCCGGTTGAGGTGGGAGGCGTGGGCGAAACCGCTGGCGGCGGCGATGGCTTCGATGCTTAACCCCGTGTTGCGGAGCATGCGGAGGGCGTGCTCGCGGCGGAGGCGTCGCAACTCCTCACCATAGGTGCGGCCCCGGATTTCGGAAAAAAGGCTCTGCATCTTGCGAACGGACATCCCGGCGGATCTCGCCACTTCCGGCGCGCGCAGCGTTTCGCCGAGGCGGGTGCGCATCATCTCGAGAGCCCGGCCCAGAGCCGGGTCCCGGGTGGCGGAGACATCCGTCGACCGGTCAGCAATAATGCCCGCAGGGGGGATGTTTACGATTTCGCTGGTTGGTCGTCCGGTCTCCATTTGCCGGTCGAGCAGGGAGGCGGCCTCCCGCCCGATCCGCCGATCATCAAGGTCGAGGGTGGTCAATGGCGGCTGAGTCATGCGGCGCTCCAGCTCGTTGGCAGCCGTCGCTACAACGGCCAAATCGCTGGGCACGTCCAGACCAAGGGCGTCGCAATGCTCCAGCACCTCGGCGGCAATCTGCGCGGTGAAACAGACGACTCCGCAAGGCTTGGGCAGTTCTTGAAGAAATTCCCGCAGTCGCGCTCCTGCCGACCGGCGATTACGAGAGGGGCGGGACGGATAGCTTTGGCAATCGATCCCTTTTTCCCCGGCGACCTCGAGAAAGGCGGCGTGCCGCTCTTCTTTCTCCGCGAAGCAGTCGTGGGCATGGGAGATGTAGGCAAGATGCCGCAGTTTCTCATCTTCGAGATGCTGCAAAGCCGCCCGTGCCCCCGCCAGCAGATCCTCCTTCACCCAGGCGCAACCCGGGCGCACACGCCCCATCACTGCCACGGTCGGAATATCCGTTTCCCGCGCCACCGACAAATCCGCATCAGAGTAGGGCCAGCCCTCGAGGATTATGCCCGCAGGCCGCAGGCGCCGAATCAGCATGGGCAGCGGATCCTCGAAACCGCTCACAGGCAAGTGGTGCTGGAGAATCCAGCCGGGTCGGGCGGCCGCGAATTCCAGGATGCCACGGAGCGTTTCCCTGTGCTGACCCGTGATGCGGTGGAGCAGCACGAGTATGTGGCGGGAATGGTCATTCATGCGGGAAAGAAACCCTATATTGCTGAATTATGCAATAAAAATGCGTTTTAGTGCATAGACGGCAAGTCTCCTGAATGTTATATTTGGGGCAATAAGCAATGTGGCTTATGTCCAAAGTTAAAAAAAATCCTAACAAAGCAACACACATGAAAATCTATCCCATACGTAAACTCAGTGCCGCATTGGCACTTTCTGCCAGCTGCCTTCTGGCGTCCTCCTTGTCCGCTCAACTCATTTTCGACCCATTCGACAATGGCGACTTGGCCACGGGCGGCCCCAATGCGGTCAACGGGGGGGTTAGTATCGTCGATAATGGCGCTGGCGGCACGTCTTCCGCCTCGGAGAGCGGCACGCTCGCCACGGTCACATCGGGCGATGCTGCAAACAGTGCCGGTCCCTACAGCATTAGCTCATTCGACGCCACGGCAATCACCGGTTTTACCGCGACGTTCGTTGTCGAGAGTGTGAGTGGCACGATCGGTACGAACGGTTTTTTCCTGGGGGTGACTGACGATGGTACGAATTTCTACCGTAGCAACAGCATGAACTTCGGTCTCGCCTTTTTCGGAAATCCGACTCGCACAAGTTCTGGAAGCGGTTTCCAACTGGTGCACAAGGACTCCGGAACCACCGGGGCCGCAAATGAGTTTGGTGGGGCGGATGTCGAAAGGGCTTCCTTTGACGATGGTTTCACCGCCAAGTTCTCCGTCGATGGGACGGGGTGGTCCTACGAACTGACCGGACTCAATGATACGGACGGAACTCACACCACGTTCTCGGACAGCAACACTTGGACGGGTTCCAGTGTCGTCTCCACTTTTTATGCGGACACGTTTTCGAGCACGGATCACATTTTCGGATCGGCGCAGACCCCTAATGACACAATAACGGCCACGGTGGAATACGACAGCTTTGAAGTCGCCGCCATTCCAGAGCCCTCCACCTACGCCTTCATCGCCGGGGTGCTCGGTCTCGGCCTGGTGATCCTGCGCCGTCGTCGGATCAGCTAGTCATCCCTCCCAACAGGATCGAATCAAGATTTGTTCAGCAGCCCGGTCCGCAAGCGTGGGCCGGGCGCTTTTGTTTTAACAAATAACTCCAAGCTAAGCCCCCATGCCGCAAATACGCAGAGTCTCACCGATATTCCTATTATTCGCGATGGCCTCCAGCCTGTTTGCCAATGGTGGCAGCACGGTCATCGTAGGAGGACCACCCATGCCACATCCCAATATCGTTTACATTCTCGCCGACGACCTCGGTTATGGCGACGTCCAGGCGCTCAACCCGGAAGGTAAAATACCCACTCCGAATCTGGACCGCCTGGCGGCCGAAGGGCGCATCTTCACCAATGCGCACACGCCATCGGCCGTGTGCACGCCCACGCGCTACGGGTTGCTGACTGGGCGCTATCCCTGGCGAACAAGACTCAAGGACGGAGTCATCTTTGATGCCAATGCCGAGCCCCTGATCGATGAAAACACCTTGACCGCTGCGGAACGGTGTTGGAAAGACTCAGAAAAAAATTGCGCCAGACCGGCCAACAACGGCC
>CAZWFJ010000281.1:0-3366 GCA_964633135.1 uncultured Puniceicoccaceae bacterium
GTGCCGCCTACCTTGTCGCACCGGTGATGGGAGGGGCGACGCTCTTCAGCGAGCGGGGCGCCCATCTGCACCTCCTCCTGCACGGAGCCGGGCTGGGGTGCCTCGCGATCGTGCTCGGCGGGATGAACTTCATGGAAAATCCGCAGGCGGGTCTTGCCTTCGGTCTCTGCCTCGTCCTCGCCGGGGCGGCCATCCACATCGCCAATCTCCTGGCCACGGCATCGCGCTTCAACCGATGGGAGCCGGAGCAACTCACCCTGGTTTCCGCCTTGTTCTGGCTCGGACTCTCCGCTCTGGCCGGCGGCGCGGTTCTCGTCAACAACTGGTTTCCGTTTCTCGAAACGGATTCGATGGAACTCCTGCGCTATCATGCACCGCTGGGGGTGGTCGGTTTTCTCTGGCTTTCGCTGATCGGCGTCTCGCTCAAGGCGTTCAATCTGTTTCTCGTCTCCGAAAAATCAGCCGGTTCCCTTTCCTGGATCGGGTGGGCTCTGATCAACGTCGCCCTGATGGCCCTCGTTCCGTTCTATCTGATCGGCAACGAGGTTCTCCCCCTCTACGCAACGGGGGCCATTCTCGTCGGCAGCCTCTTTTATATCGGCGATGTGGTCCGGCTTTGGCTGGCCGCCCGGCGCCCGATTGACTGGGCGCTCTCCGGCTCGTTCATCGGACTGCTCACCGGACTGGTTCCATTCGTCTGGGTTTTGGCCGGGATGCCCGGTTTCGGGGCTGAAGAAGGAGGAATCGCATCGAACGACGCGGCGCGGATCATTTTTCTGGTCGGAGTCCTCGGCACGTTTGCCGTGGTCCTCCCCGGTCTGGCGATGCGGCTCCTCCCATTCCTCGTCTGGCAGATCCGCTGCGCCCCGTTGGTGGCCCGGCAGTCCGTCTTGCCGCCATCGGCACTCATGGGACGATCCCCCGCTGCAGGGGCTATTCTTTGCCTGCTAGCGGGATGGGCTTATCTGGCTGCCGCTCAGTGGTGGGATTCCGCAGCCGGAATTCAATTGGCCGTTGTCTGCTGGACGGTCGGCCTTTTCTGGTTCGCTCTTAGCATTCATCCTTCCATTCGGGCTTTCGTGTACGGAGTGCAGGTTATTCCTTCCGGCGACTCCGCCGACGACAAAAAAAAGTCTCCCTCCATCCCGTAAAGCAGCAGCTTATTGACCTCTGTCAAAGAATCATGTCCCAGACTATCCTATCCTAAACCCATTCATCATGAATAAAACCATCCATTCCCTCCTCCTCGGTTGGATCACTCTTGTGATCGCTCCCACCGCCGCCCTTGCCTGCGACGCCTGCAACCTTGGTTTTACCGACGAACTGGCCGGCGAGCGCTCCGGATCGATCATCGCCCGTGACCTGGCCCGCGCTATGAAGAACCAGCAAAACCTGAAAATGGAGGGATATTCAAACCCCCAGCTGATGGCCGCGCAGATCGCCAAACTGGAGGGAACGGATGGCGCTTCATCCGGTGCTGCGGAGTCGGGATCGGCCGAGACCCAGCCAGCGGTCGGCTGCTGCGGAAGCCCGGACTGCGAAACACTCGCTGCCACCGGAGAAAACATCGAAACCGAATCAACGGCTACCACCGAGAAGCCGGTGCCATCCATCCCGCCATCGAATCCGGAAGGACGTGTCCTGACCGCCAAGGATTTCGCAACTCTCACCCGCGACGTTCTGGAAGGCCCTCTCTCGCCGATTTCCGCCGGGCGGGAAATCCCCGCGTATATGGAGAGTTCCGAATTTTACGACATCATTGCGGAAGCTTATGAATTGCCCACCACTCCCTATTCGACCGTACCCCAGGACGCTCCCGTCGACAAGAAATTCACCCTCATCATGTCCGAGGGTAAGACCTACATTGGCAACGGCGTCGTCTATGACGGGTTCACCATCAACAATCAAATCCCCGGGCCGACTCTCGTCGTCGACCAAGGGGACGTCGTTGAAATGGAGTTCGTCAACGAAGGAACGGTCCCGCACGGCGCCTCGATCCATGCCGCCTACACCCAGACCTCGAAATACGTCGGGAAACTCGGCGTTGGCGAGACCAAATCGGTCAAGTTCCGGGCCATGATGCCCGGGGTCTACATGTACCACTGCGCGCCGGGCGGACACGCCATCGGCATGCACGTGATCGGCGGGCAATACGGGATGATCATGGTGAAGCCGAAGCCCGGCAGCTACCAGCTCGAAAAGGAACTGGGGCACGGTCCAGATCTGGAACTCTATTTGATTCAGCACGAACTGTATTCAAACGGGAAGGACTCCATCTCCGGAGATCCCCAGTATGTTCTCTTCAATGGCAGGACCTTCCGCTACGTGGAGGAGCCCATTGTAACCAACCCCGGCGACTACGTGCGCATCCATTTCCTCAACGTCGGCCCCAACATTCTCTCGACCTTCCATATCGTGGGAATCATCTGGGACTACGTTTACTGGCAGGGCAACCCCGAGGTGAAAATGCCCGGCGGCCAATCCGTCACCGCCGGACCGAGCGACTCCTTCACCATCGAGTTCCGCATGCCTCCCGACGAAGGGGCCTACACCATGCTAACGCACGCCGTCGGCTCGACCAACCGGGGAGCCATCGGGCTCATCGTGGTTGATGACGAGGCCGAGCTGCCTGCCGAACGGGTGATCCTGGCCGATGGACCCCAGTTCAATGAGGCGGAGATGAAGGGCTATGTCTCCGACGCCACCCGCATCATCTCCCCCTTCGGCATCGGCACCGCTCCGGTTGACCGGCCCGTTGTTTACGGTCCGGAAACGGAGGAGGTGTTCATCTCGATCATTGGAAACTCTTTCTGGCCCAAGGTGGTCCAGGTTGCTCCAGGCACGAAAGTGACCTGGACCAACGAGGATGTGTTTACCTACCTTGGCGGCGAGTATGCCGGGATCCACAACGCCTCCGCCACCTCGCGGCCCGAGGGAGGGGACGGATTCAACACCCCCCTGCTCGCCCATGGGGAATCCTACACCCACGAATTTGACCAACTGGAGCACGAATACGAATACATCTGCACACCGCATCCCTACATGACCGGAATGATCATCGTGAAGGAACCGGAGTACGCCCTCGCCGAGGGTGCCGGAGGGGGCACGGAAACCCGCCTGGGCGGATGGACCCTGCCTTTGCTCGGCCTGGCCCTCCTCCTTTCCAGCGGTGCGTTCGTTGTCGGCATCGGACGGAAAAGCTAGCAAGATCCCTGTTTTCCATCTTTCAATCTTCAAACACTTTCATCCTATGTCACAGCACCTTTCCACTCCCCGGTTCCTCCTCACTGTAATACTCCTCGCCCTCCTCGCGGCTTGCGGCGATTCGCAAAAGAACGGAAACGGGTCGACTCCCCTCCCTGATCC
>CAZWFJ010000282.1:0-3362 GCA_964633135.1 uncultured Puniceicoccaceae bacterium
AATCGCTGCCACAGGAACCTCTCAGGTGGGCGCTGAAGCAACCAACCCACAGTGGGGGCATGACATCTCAGGTGGGCGCTGAAGCAACCCACCCACTGTGGGGGCATGGCTTCAGCCTTGGCCATTGCGGGATGGCGGACACGGGTGGTGACTACCCTTTTGCGGGGAATTCGCTATCTTTTCCGTTGCGCTCGCCCAACCTCCTTTCCAAGTTTGAGGCGTGGAAGGTGGATACCAAGTCATCGCCCGTCGCTGGCGACCCAAGCGCTTTACTGATCTGGTTGGTCAGGAACATATCGTCCGCACACTCTCGAACGCGATTGAGCGGGAGCGCCTGGCCCATGCCTATCTTTTCATCGGCCCCCGGGGCACCGGAAAGACGAGCACCGCCCGCCTTCTGGCCAGTGCCCTGAACGGCAGCAAGAAGCCGACCGTTGATTTCGACCCCGATTCCGAACTCGTCCAGACCATCATGACGGGGAGTTGCATGGACGTGATCGAGATTGACGGAGCCTCCAATAACTCGGTGGAGCAGGTCCGCGACCTCCGGGAGGACTGCCAGTACCGGCCCGCTCAGTGCTCCTACAAAATTTACATCATCGACGAGGTTCACATGCTCTCGCAGGCCGCTTTCAACGCCTTGCTCAAGACTCTTGAGGAGCCTCCGCCCCATGTGAAGTTCATCTTTGCCACGACGGAGAGCCAGAAAGTGCTCCCCACCATCGTCTCCCGTTGCCAACGGCTCGAGTTTCGTCCGATCGACGATGCGGAGATCGTCAGCCGCCTGCAGGAAATCGCCAAAGGCGAGGAGATCGCCGCCGAGGAATCTGCCCTGCGGGCCATTGCCAAGCTCGCCAACGGAGGCATGCGCGATGCCCAGTCCATCCTCGACCAGCTGATCTCCTTCTGCGGCACGGATATCAGCGAGGCCGATGTGCTCTCAGTCTTCGGCATGGCCGGGGAAAGCGACCTCGCCCGCCTGGGCCGCGCTCTGGCCGAGGGGGACTACGAAGGCCTGGTTTCCTGCGCCGACCAATTCAGCCAGGAGGGGAAAGATCTTTCCCGCATCCTGACCGACCTTTCCAGCCTGATTCGCGAGAGCCTCCTCGAGGCCATCCGCAACCGGGGATCCAGCAATAAGCTGGGCCCCAGCCTCGGAATCGAACCTCTCCTGCGCATCCTGGATGCCCTCAAGGCTGGCGAACGCGCAGTTCAAAAAGGTCTTTCTGAACGGGTAAACTTCGAGATCGCCCTGCTGCGGGCCGTCGACCACGCCCGCACCCGTCCGATTGATACCGTCATCCGCCAAATTCGCGACCTCACGGGATCAGAGCCTGCGGGGCAAAAAAAAAATTGACCCGCCTCCCGTCGAAAGCGTAGGCCCCGGGAAGTCCGTTCCCGAAAAAGCTCCCCCCCCCGCCTCGGCGACACCACCCGCTCCCGAGCCGCCGGCAAAGGAAGGGGAGTCCACCCCTCCCGCGCGCGATGAGGCACCCTCAGTGCCGCTAGCTGGGCAATCAGCCAAGCCGGAAGGGACTGATACGACGGACTACTCCCCCATGGCGCACGACGAAGAGTCCGATGATGAGTGGGGCGAACCCGTGCCCGGCTACAAGGCGCCTCCCGAGCCGAAGCCCCGCAAGAAGAAACCGCCGGAAGAGGATCCCCTCGACCTCGAGGCCGCTGTGGCCGCCGCTTCCGAATCGCCGGCCACGGTCAATCAGCTCGAAGCCCTGCTTGGCAAGACCCCTCCGGAATTGTGCAAGATCCTCGAAGAAGAGTTCGGCGCCCAGTTTCTCGGTCCCATTGACATTAGTCCAGAACAGTTACAGCGAATCTCCGCGACCAAGCAAAGCCATGAATCATCCGACTGAAAATCCGTCCCCCCATCCACCCAAGCTCGCCCCCTCTATCCTCGCGGGCAATCATGCCAACCTGCGCGGGAGTCTGGAGCAGATCACTGCCCTCCCCATCGACTTTCTCCATCTCGATATCATGGACGGGCACTTTGTTCCCAACCTCAGCTTCGGCCCCAAGACCGTAGCGGACC
This sequence comes from uncultured Puniceicoccaceae bacterium, assembly GCA_964633135.1. GTDB lineage: Bacteria > Verrucomicrobiota > Verrucomicrobiia > Opitutales > Puniceicoccaceae > Puniceicoccus. The sequence continues at coordinate 2,051 of CAZWFJ010000282.1, forward strand.
TGCGCCCCCTCGCACCCGACCTCTTCTTCGACACCCATCTGATGCTCTCGCGGCCCGATCAATTGGTCGATGCCTTTGCCGAGGCCGGGTCCGACCAGATCACCATCCACGTCGAACCCCACTATTCCATTCGCGAGACCCTCCGCTCCATCCGCGCAAAGGGCCTCAAAGCCGGACTCGCCCTGAATCCGGGCACCCCCCTGGACCGGGCACTTCCTTACCTCGCAGAGATCGACCTCCTTCTCCTGATGACGGTCCAGCCCGGCTTTGGCGGTCAGTCCTTCCGGACCGATGTCCTGCCCAAAATCCAGACGGCACACGAGCTGCGAAGCCAGGAAAACCATTCCTTCCGGATCGAAGTGGACGGTGGAGTCGATGCCGAAACCGCCCCCCAATGCGCTGCCGCCGGTGCGGATGTCTTCGTCTGCGGCACCGCCTTCTTCAAGGCCGACAACCCCGAAGCCTTCCGCCGGCGAATCGAAGGGTAGGGACCCCCCTCTCCCATGCGCCTACCGCAGCACCGAAACCACCATAGACCGCCGATGTGGGCTTTTCCGATGCTCCCAGAGGAAAATGCCCTGCCAGGTCCCGAGAGTCAGCCGTCCGTTGCTTACCGGAATCGTCTCCGAAGATCGCGTCAGAGCCATCTTGATGTGGCTCGGCATGTCATCCGGACCCTCAGCGGTATGGTCGTAGCCCGTTCCGTCCGGCACCAGTTCGTCCAGGTAGCGCTCCAGGTCACGGCGGGCTGTCGGATCGGCGTTCTCCATCAGAACAAGGCTGCAACTGGTATGGCGGCAAAATACGACCGCCAGCCCGTCGGACGCACCCGCATCGGCTACCGCCTTCTGGACGCGATCCGTGATCTCGTACAAGCCTCTCCCGGCGGTCTCCACCGAGACCGGTAAATTCGATACCGCCACAATCAGCAGGGAAAGGGGGTACCCGTCAGGCCTTGACGACCTTGCCCGCCTTGATTGCCTTCACCGAGACCCAGATTCGTTTCACCTGGCCACTGGGGAGACGCACGCGTACGCGTTGCAAATTCGGACGGAAGGTGCGTTTGGTGTTTTTGACAACGTGGGTACCAATCCCCCCGCTCTTCTTCGATTGACCCTTGCGGGTGATTCTACCCCCACGGATGGGACGACGACCTGTAATTGCGCAAATTCTGGACATGATGGTTCTTGGAAAACCGAAGAGAAAAACGGTTTGTCACTTGCCGTTCAACCCCAAAAACGAAAAATACTGAAATAAGACAGGGTTTATTCATTTGGAGCGGTGATTGACGACTGGTTGGTAGACGAAGGCG
>CAZWFJ010000283.1:0-3319 GCA_964633135.1 uncultured Puniceicoccaceae bacterium
GGGCCTGCCAATCGAAGGCATGGATTCTTGTGCGAGAACGACATTCTCGGTTGTGTGCATTGTATTTGAATTTTGGATTCATCTATTTATCTCTACTTGTGTCTAGTTTCTGGATACAAGAAAATCTGCAGGAGTCCAAAGAATTCGAAACGGGTTCCCCGTTCCGCTACGGGACCCGGTCGGCTTGAATCGCCCCCCCGTATCCAGATTGGACCGCACCGCCTCCACCTCGCCCGACCAACTGCATACCGCCAAGACCCCACGCACACTCGGAACCCGCCTCCCCTACGCATCCCTCTCCGGCCCCTCCCCGTCCCACGACGAGGGCATCCGCAGGAAAAAGGTGATGTCCTCGAACGAAGGGTCCCGGACGTGCTCCGTTAGGGCGTGGATTTCGCCAACTGCCCTGCACGCAACGAACGCAAACAGAACACCAATTATAAACAATTTGATGCGCCTCATCGCTGCTTTATCTGGCTCCTTCTGAGTATTAATTTCTCAGCCGCACTCGATACGATATTCCTTCCGACTTCCGTTTCTAACTTAGGCAACAGTCCCATGATCTCTGAAGCATCCAGAGAATCGATTCCACGAGACCTCCATTCACAGAAGGAGCGAACAATCCGTCGCACATCTTCCAACTCTATTTCGGATAAAAGGGGGTAATCTCCTCGAGGCCCATTCTCTAAACCGTCCATCGGAATCCATTTCAGGAGAAAGAAAAGATTTTCACCCGCGTTCTCATCTTGAAAATACAAACTCTTCGGAACAATCTTGATATGGTCGTCAATACCTTTAAGACGCTCCCTAAATTTCTTTTTTATCGTCCCATCACGTTCCTGCGCAGGCTCGGCAACCACAAACCACTTGGTTCCCATCCCTAATATAAAAGGCTGTCCGTCTCCAAAAAAGAGACTTGGCCGAGAAAAGAGAATCACAGAAAACGTCGTTTCTGTACAAAAACTCTCTTGGATAAAGAGAGGGTCATTGTGAAACCTCTCATCGAACTTCGTCATATCCTCAATGCTCCTGTAGGGAATAGAATCGGTGGTCCCTTCTTCCGAATACCTGACCATTCCCACATCCAAATCGTATGTTCTCCCTATAAAAAATACTTTATCATCGGATAAAAGCGCGTCCACAAAACCTTCTAAAATCACATTCGACGCCACTGATTCCTTGAAGGCAGCCATTACTAAAATGATGTAAAATAATATCCTCATAATTCTTAAAAATCCTATATTAGGGACATTGCACCCCATACGTGCACTCCATTGTTAGATGAAACTGCGAATTGGCAGCGTCTTTCGCAGCACATTCGAGCGATCTTCGAAGTGAGGTCAGAGGACGGGATGCATAGAGAAGTACAGTTCGGTCATGTTCGGACTGTTGTCTGTCTTTAAGGTATCGATTACTCTCAAACTCTACGAAGATCTTTTTCCCTGTGATTATGGAAGGAACTGTATCGTCTATGAAATTTTGGAGGACCCAGTGCTTGGAGGGATCGAAACCAGGCGCGATCCCTTCGAACTGCCACCTATGGAAATTTTCCTCAGCAACGAGCATCGGCCTAAACTGTGAATTTAATTGAGCAACTATATTCGTATCCGCCTCAATTTCTCTGTAAACGTTACCAGCTCCGTGAGTTCTCCATTCCCAAACGGGATCACCGTCCCCATCTGTCTCTCCCGAGTTAACGAAGCTTGTACTCAGTTCACCCTTAACCCAGCCTCTAGGATATTTGACCCAAGCTTCCCCGAACAAACAAGCACTAGGCCCAGTTTCAGCATCGACATCAAAACTACCGCCCTTAAAATTAAATGATTCAGAAGCAATCTTGAAGTCCATATCGAATCCGTAGCGTGAGCGATAAGATCCACCGCTTTTATAGCAATCCCCGTGTCCGGCATACCACCGTGCATTGTCGATGCTCCATGCCAATTCAGTTGATTTTGAGATCGAACAACCTAGATTACGAATATTATTAAAATTCTCGAATCCATCCCATTTTGTAGCCTTCAACTGGACGCTTCCAATTGAATCTTCCAAGGACTTGGGCAATACTTGAATATCTACGCCCATCGAATCCCCGTCGCATATCACGCCTGAGTCGGTGGTTATACTTACAGAGAAAACCTGAACATCGAACGATGCCGACTGTCCGTCTGAATTGCTAGCTTCGATTGTCACCTCGCCAGGCTGAATGCCCTCTAGGGATACGGATGCGCCAGATGATGAATTCAAATTTGCGAAGGATGCGCCGCTGGCAATAGACCAGCTCGTATCGGAATCACCGGTTGAATATGTCTGACTGGTATCGTCCAGTAAATATCGATTCCCAGTGATTTCGAGACACGGTTCGCAAGAATCGAGTTCTTCATCGTCATCACAATCGTATTGAAACGCAACAACTTCCCCGTCGACGCAGCATTCCGAATTGGGGTCAAAAGTCTCTCCATCACAGCATTCTTGATCTGCCGGAGGCTCCTCGCAGACTCCAACCCCACAAGCGTCCGTGTAAGGATAAGTCCCCACATCATCCGGGTCGCAAACATCCGTCCCGCACTCATCCTGCCCGGCATAAGGTTGTTCTCCGGGGCAAGGGCAGTCGTCGTTACCCCAGACCAAGGCCGGGAGAAAAAGGGCCGTTAAGGCCAAGCTTATTTTAATCAGTTTCATTTTTTTCGGCTGTTTGATTTTTCTTATTGGTGAATCGATGGATTTTCAGAAACCCAGGCTTTCCCTGAACGGGGAAATGGTTGGCTGGTGGCTGGACATCCACTCAGAAATTGTTTTGGGATCGGTAATCCGAACCGACTCCGGCCCGAGTTGTCGGACCATGAAATCGTTGCCATCCGGGCGCTTTTGGAGGATCTCCCGAACTCCGTTGGCTCCGTACCGGAAAAACGATTCGAAGCCTTGATGATTCTTTGCGTACAAAATCTTGTTCTCGGTGCCCCATACTCGGGTCCACCGCCACTCACCCTCGACAAACTGCTGCACAATTTCGCGTCCGCCTTCGCGCTCGTAGGTGTAGGAGGTCGGCGACCCCCCGCCGTCCCACTCGGTCATTCGCACGCGCCGACCATCCTCGTAAACCCGCTCCTTCGCGAGTGCCCCGTTCTCATATTCCCGTGCTCGAACGAAATCCGCGCGCTCCTCCCATACCAAATCCCGCACGGCCCCGTTTGCCATCACCCGAATCAGCCTCCCCTTCGCATCATAAGCCCGATGCTCGACCAACTCCCATGCCTTGTCTCCGGCGCTCCGCTTCTCCCGCCGCCGCACCTTTCCATAAGCCGGGCCGGGGGAGACGATG
>CAZWFJ010000284.1:0-3307 GCA_964633135.1 uncultured Puniceicoccaceae bacterium
AGCGTCCGGGCAAGGCGCACCCCATGGAGGGAGCCGATTGGGGCGGGCTGGCCGTCGGGGCGGGTCTGCGAAAAGACGTTATCCAGTAGTTCAGCTGCGATGGGGCCTTACCCGGAGTGTCCTTCCGCCTCTTTTCGAATCTGGCGGGTGTGCTGTCGCAAGAGGGTCTCTGGATCCCAGCCCTCCTGATCGCACAGGGCACTCAGGTGGAAGAGGTTCCGTGCCACTTCGGTCTTTGTCATCGAAGGAAGGTTTTGCCGGTCAAAGGAGGGCGTGGGGGCGAGTGCCTGTTTGCGAAATACCTTGGCGACAGCGGTGGCTCCGTAGAGGGCGGGAAGGGCAGGGGGGAGTTCTTTGAAGAGAGTGCTTGTGCGAATTCCCTTGGCCTCCTTTTCCGCCGCCTTGATTCGCTCCCATTGGAGAAGAATAGAGGCGGTATCCATCTTTCCCGCATCGGGACCAAAGACGTGAGGATGGCGTCGGATAAGCTTCTCGTTAATGCTTCGTGCTACATCGTCGAGATCGAATCTACCGGTCTCCGAGGCGATCTCGGCATGCATCAAAATACTCAGGAGCAAGTCGCCCAACTCCTCTTCCAAAAGTGGATCGTCCTGATCTTCGATGGCTTCGATCACCTCGAAGCATTCTTCAATGAGGCAGGGGATCAGCGATTGGTGGGTTTGCTCCCTGTCCCAAGCGCATCCATCGGGAGCTCGCAGTTTCTTCACCGTTTTGCGCAGAGTCTCGATTGCACTCATGATCGGATCTCCCCGTTGCCAAAGACCTCGTATTTGTAGGTGCAAAGTTCTTGCAGTCCCATCGGGCCGCGGGCGTGAAGACGATCGGTGGAAATTCCCACTTCTGCTCCCAAACCGAACTCAAAGCCGTCGGTGAAGCGAGTGCTTGCGTTCCAATAGACTGTGGAGGAGTCGACTGCGCGAAGGAATCTGCGGGCGGTCTTTTCATTTCGGGTGATAATCGAATCGCTGTGCTGGGAACCGTAGCGGTTGATGAACGAAATCGCCTCCTCGGCACTGTCGACGATGCGAATCGCGAGAATCAGGTCCAGGTATTCGGTGGACCAGTCCTCCTCCGTGGCAGGGAAGTGGGGGATGTCTGCCTCATTTAGGATCGCACTGGCATCGCTGTCAGCCCGAAGCTGTACCCCTGCTTCGGAAAGCTCACGGGCGATTGCGGCGAGATGCATTGAGGCAAAATCGCGATGGACGACCAGATTCTCTATGGCATTGCAGACGCCGGGTCGATCGCACTTCGCGTTGAGAGTGATTGCCTTTGCCATAGCGGGATCGGCATCGTTGTCCAGGTAGAGACTGCAAATTCCCTCGTAGTGTTTAATGACGGGAATGTTGGAATTCTCGACAACATAGCGGATCAGGCCCTCCCCGCCGCGGGGGACGATGCAGTGGACGTGCTGATCTTGCTTGAGAAGGTAGCCGAGAGCCGTACGGTCAGTGGTGGGAATGAGTTGCACCGTGTTAATGTCAAAATCTTCCTCCTCCAAAGCCATTCTAACGATTCTGGCGAGAGCTTGATTGGAGTGAAATGCCTCACGGCCTCCGCGCAGGATGCATGCGTTGCCGGATTTCAGGCAAAGAGCAGCACAGTCGATAGTAACGTTTGGGCGCGATTCGTAGATGATCCCCACCACGCCGATCGGGACACGGACCTTGCGGATATCGAGACCACTGGCGGGGTGCAGGCACCCCATCTCCTCGCCCACGGGGTCGGGGAGTTTAGCGACCTGGCGAACGCCCTCGGCCATCCCTGCGATGCGCTCGTGGGTCAGGGTTAAGCGGTCGAGCAGTGCCAAACTCAGCCCCTCCTCCTCTCCCAGCGAGAGATCCTGTCGATTTGCCAATGTCAGTTCGTCGGTGGCGTTTTCGATCAGCTCCGCAAGTCGGTATAAAACCGCGTTCTTCCGAGCGGTCTCGGCCGTGGCAAGCGCATACGAAGCCGCGCGGGATTGACGGGCGATCCGCTCGACCAATTGTTTCAATGATTCAGGCTTTTCAAACATGGTTAAAAAGGAGCCTGACGGAATTCCTCAATCCGTTCAACCTGCTTCGCAACAGAAGGGGGATTTTGTAAGAAAGATTCCCCAAAAAGTTCTCCTGTGAGCAGGGGGGCAGCGTAGGCGATCAACTTCTCTGGAGTGAAGGGTTTGAAGAGGGGTCGCCATGAAACAGATCGGCGGTCACACTGACCATTGAGTTGCCAAAGGGTTCCTGGAAAACCGGCTAACCGCTTTGCCAATGGCTGTCTTTCTTCTGAAACGGCTTGTTTTTCCGGGATGATCCCGCTTTGGTTGGGTTTTCCCATGGTCGAAAGTACGAAATTTCTGCTCCGCTGCCTGTTATTCTTGTTCGTTCCGCTGCTTGCCGGTGGCATGGCCCGGGTGGAGATTGTTGGGGGGGCGGTCCTCAAGGGCGAGGTTCTCTCGGACAAGGGCAATCGGATCGTTCTTGATCTGGGGTTCTCGGTGATCAGCATTCCCCGGGATGCGGTCGTGCGGATTTTGGAGGACGACCCGGGGGAACCCGCGCTGCGGGAGACTGGCGACCTCTATCGGGTTGCCGAGGGGGCGGAGACCCTGCCGCTGCGGACACTCGTGGATCAGCACGGGCCGGCTGTGGTCATGGTGCGCACGCCCACGGGGCTTGGCTCCGGGTTTTTCATTCATCCCGACGGCTATGTGGTGACGAACGATCACGTCATCGCTGGCGAAAACGAGATCACCGTGACCGTCTTCGAGAAATCCGGCTCCGGGTTGCGCAAGGAAACGTTTGAGAACGTCGCAATCATCGCCTCGAGTCCTGAGATGGACCTCGCCTTGCTCGCCGTCGAAGGCGGAGAGGGACGCGTTTTTGAGACCGTGCCCCTGGGCGATTCCGACGAATTGCGTCCGGGTCAGCCAGTTTTTGCGATTGGCAGTCCCATGGGTCTCGAAAGGTCTGTTTCGGAAGGGATCGTCTCGATCGCCAATCGTCCGATCAACGGCAGGCTCCACGTGCAGGCGACCGCACAGATCAGCCCCGGGAATTCCGGCGGACCCCTATTCAATCTCCGCGGGGAGGTCGTCGGCGTGAACAACATGAAGGTGGTGGCCATGGGTGCCGAGGGTCTCGGCTTCGCGATCCCGGCGAATGTGTTAAAATTCTTCCTGAGCAATCGGGATGCCTTTGCCTTTGATCCCACGAATCCGAACGCCGGATTTCGCTATCCTTCTCCTCCGACCCCTGCTATGGGAGATTTTGTCAAGGGAGTTTCGTCGTCTTCAATTCATAGT
>CAZWFJ010000285.1:0-3295 GCA_964633135.1 uncultured Puniceicoccaceae bacterium
TAAGGAAAGTCATCTGGCGATTTCTCGCTCCTGACAACTCCTCCCATGTCATCTTACGCATTTCCCCGCTGAAGCAACCCACCCACTGTGGGGCATGGCTTGAGCCTTGCCCGGGAATGGCGGTGCGGGGGCCTTCCGGCCAAACGCGACCGGATCGCCGAGGGGCTGCCGCACGGACTGCTCAGGTGGGCGCTGAAGCAACCCACCCACTGTGGGGCATGGCTTGAGCCTTGCCCGGGAATGGCGGTGCGGGGGCCTTCCGGCCAAACGCGACCGGATCGCCGAGAAGCTGCAACACGGACTTCCCTGGTGGGCGCTGAAGCAACCCACCCACTGTGGGGCATGGCGATGGCTGAAGCAACCCACCCACTGTGGGGCATGGCGATGGCTGAAGCAACCCACCTACGTGGGGGGAAGGCTTCAGTCTTCGATCGGGTTCTCCGAAACGACTTCCAGGTGAAGCTCGCCCTGGACCTCCGGGTGAAGCTTCACGCCCACGGTATGGTCGCCGATGGATTTGATTGGAGCCGGGATTTGTACCTGCTTGCGATCGACATTGATCCCATTCTCGGAAATCCTGGAAATGATGTCCTGATTGGTCACCGCTCCGTACATCTTGCCCCCCTCACCCGTCTTCACGACGATCACCAGGCTCAGGGCCTTTAGTTTTTCCATCAACTCCTGTGCGGCCGCCAGTTCCTTGGCCTCGCGCTCGGCACGATGCTTGCGGAGCGACTCGATCTGCCGCTGATTCGAACGGGTCGCCGGAATGGCGAGACCGCGTGGGACGAGGAAATTGCGGGCATACCCGGATTTCACACGAACTTTGTCACCCTCGCCACCGATATTGGTGACGGGCTGGAGGAGGAGAACTTCTGATTGTGCCATTGTCTTAAAATCTAGTTGTTAAAAAGGAATGTCTTCGTCGTCAAAATCCTCGGACGGGCCGTCGCCGGTTCGGGAGGAGCTTTCTCGGGGAGGAGGTGAACTGCGAGTCATTTCGGACCCACTGTCGCCCCCGCTTCCAGCGTCGTCGGCACCTCCACGGCCCGATCCCAAAAACTGGAAATTCTCACAGACGACCTTCAGCTTTGACCGTTTCTCGCCTTCCTTGCTCTCCCAGGTGTCGAGCTGGAGACGCCCCTCAATCATGACCGGGCGTCCCTTCGAAAGATACTTGCCGAGAATTTCGCCCACCTTGCCGAAGGCGTCGATATCGACGAAGGTCGTGTCCTCGCGCTTTTCCCCGTCGCGGGTAGTATAGTTACGGGAGACCGCCAAGCCGAATTTGCAAATCGCATTGTTCCCACTCGCGTAGCGGATCTCTGGATCGCGGGTGAGATTTCCAATCAAAATAACGCGGTTGAACGAAGGCATGGCAAGAGAGGGTTGAAGAGTAAGAAAGTCAAAGGGATTAGCGGGACTCCACCATGACCCGATTCACCTTGCGGTCAAGACGGACCTTTTCCTGGATCTCCTCGGGAGCCGAGGCAGGGCCGGAAAATTCGTATTGGACGAAAATCCCGGAAGGCAGGCCATTGGCGGCTTTACGGGCAAAATCCTTGCTGCCCAGATTATTCACCGCCTTGATTTCTCCCGAAACCTCCTCGATCAGTTTCGAGTAGGCTTCGGTCAATTCGTCGACCGAGGATTCAACACTACGGGTGTCGAGAACGAATGTGGCCCGGTAGTCCCGGATGGTTTTCTTGATCATGATGCTTTGCTTTTCGTGTTAATTTGATTCATTGCCCTTTCGGGACCTTGGGCAACCAGTAGCTCAAGTCCCAAATGTACGTTCGTGCAGGCCTCTTTAAAATGCTTTTCCTCGGACGGGGGAATCTTGCCCAGGACCCAGTCCTTCAGATCCATGCGCTTGTTCGTCTTCGATCCGATCCCGATTCTCATACGAAAAAACTCGGTGCCAATTCGGTTGATGAGATCACCAACACCGTTGTGGCCGCCGGCACTGCCCGCAACCGACAACTTGATTCGCCCGGGCTCCAGGTTAATATCGTCATAGACCACACAAAATCGGCGATCCTCCAAACGATAGTAACGGGCGAGGGATTGCGCCGTTTCGCCACTGCGGTTCACAAAAGTGCGAGGTTTGACCAAGAGGACCGGATTCCCGGATAACTCAACCAGGCAAGTGTCTGCCTGAAACTTCCGCTCCCACACCCATGGACTGCTGTGGGCCAGTGCGATCGCATCCAGGGCCTGAAAGCCCACGTTGTGGCGCGTCTTCCGATACTCCTCTCCAGGATTTCCAAGACCAATGATGACACGCACCCGTTCCATGTTGAGACCTCCTGCGAAAAAGAAAACATTCCCCGGGAAAGGAAATCAGCCTTCTTTCTCCTCCTCGTCCTTCTTTTCCCTGATGATCTCGACTTCCTTCTCCTCTCCTTCTTCCTCGGTCTCTTGAACCGCGCCGTGGGTCACCGCCGCCACCGGGGTTTCTTCATCACCCACATATTCGACGCCTTCGAGGGCCGGAAGATCCCGAAAATGGATCACGTCGCCCAGCTTAAGCGCACGGACATCCACATCAATCTGGTGTGGAAGATCCTTTGGCAGGCAACGAACCTCCAGCTCGTGGAGCTGAATATCCAGGACCCCACCCTCCGAGGACACCCCGATCGGAGTTCCCTGCACATGAACCGGAATGTGAGCCGTGATCGCGTGCCCGGCGCTCACTTCGAGGAAATCAATGTGCATAAACTCATCGGTGATCGCATTGCGCTGCACGTCCTGAATGAGACTCATCGAGGAAAACCCCTCTCCGTCGTCGATCGTGACAATCGAAGACTGGCCCGCCTTGCGCCACACCTGGAGGAAGGTGCTCCGCTCAACGGAAAGGTTGCGCGTGCCGCTGGTCCCGTAGAGGACGGCAGGAATGCCGCCTTCGCGGCGAATACGACCAGCGGCCGCACTGCCGGAACGGCTGCGGGAAGAGACGGGCAGAGAGATTGCTTCCATGGTAAGAACTTTCTTGGCGTTTGCTTGGATTAAGGAAAACAGACGATCATGAGTCCCTTCCCGAAAAAATCAAGGCCGTAATCAAGACAAATTTCGCTCGCGGGTACAGGACGGGTGCAATTTTTTATGCAGGGTAAGTAGAAGTGGCTTTTCCAATGACCTTGAGTCCGTCGAAAGGCAGCCGTTTTCCTTTCCCCCGCAAGCGGCAAGATGCCGCTTCTACCTTTAAGAAACCCCACACAATAAATTGCACCCCTTCGGCGGGGGTGTAACCAGAAGTGCGGGGACCTCTCGAGAATTCGTGGGAGATGGTATG
>CAZWFJ010000286.1:0-3248 GCA_964633135.1 uncultured Puniceicoccaceae bacterium
TCTCCTCGTCGAGTTCGTCGATCTGGTCGTTGCAATGTTCGACGAGCATCAGGCAGGGAAGAATCGCTTTGAGATCGATCGAGTTGAGGTCCTCTGCGGTATTTGGCAGGGTCCGTTCTTGCTCAATCTCCCCGGCAGCAGTTAGCACGCAGATGGCGTGCTGGCGGTCCCCAAGGTCGATTCCAATGATGTAGTTGGATGTATTTTTCATGAGAAGGATCATGACACGGATTGTCGCTCAAAGCGATCATTTCGTCTCACGCCTTCTCATTCCCACTGGTTCTCGCTTCTTCGCTTGAGAGGCTAGATCTCTTTTGAAGTTCACTTTCATATCCAATAGCATCCTTTTTTCCATTGGAAGTTTGTTCCACTTGAATCCTGTCAGCGCTCCTTCAATCGAGTAGAGGAGGTTTAGGCTGGGATTCATACCCTTTTCTCTTACCTTCTCAAAGGCCTGAACGCTGCCGAGTTTCCTTCAATTCTTTCTCTCCGTGTGCTCCGTGCCCTCCGTGTGAGACTGCTTTTTCTTTATTTGTTTTTTTCGCAGATCGTGGAGCTCTGGCGCGCCGTTAGGCGTTGTCCAGACGCGACTGGTTATGCTTTCGGATTCTTCTGTAGGCTAGGATTACCACAATCAAAATCGGCGAAGCATACAGCGTATATCGAAAAGTAATCTCTTTCTTCGCTTTCTTTACCCAAATTCTCTCGGGAACCTCTATTGGTTCGGGCATCGTCAGTCCTGCCGCCTCATAGCGACTTTGAACAGTCTGAGGGCTAAGGTGAACGGTGTAGAATTCATCCTTGGGGGCAATGACTAATGCGAAATATTTGCTCTCTGTTATTTTCTTATAAATACCGAAGGTTCCCATGTGCATCGTTATGTTGCGTATCGGCCCGTTGGAGATGAGTAGAGCTTTGCAATAGTGTTCCTCGTCGTCATATAGTGGCAATGTGAGGTCTTCGGTAACAAACCGATATGTATCACTTGGTTGGATATAGTCGAATGTGTCGTCTAGAGAATAATGGGAATCGCCGTAGATCTTATTCAATTCATTCCAATTTTTGGGGTATTCCCCATGCTGTTTCTTGTGGGTTTCCAACAGGACTGAGACTTGCCTGAGAAAGCTTCTTTCTGGAGTGCTGTAAGATAATGCGTGGCTGACCATAGGGATGACCGAGAAGGTCAGAAGCAGCATATTCTTTCGCATAACGTCGAGGTGTATCACGCAGTGAGCAGCGCGAACGGAGTTGATACCACCGACTGGCTATGACGCGACCTCAAGGTAGGCCGATTCCGAAGAGGGTTCGGGGATGGGGTATCCCTCTTCTTGCATTCCTTCCAAATGGAATTCGATTGCCTCGCGCATGTTTGCCTCGACCTCGAGCCGGGTGGCACCGGTTGATACACATCCGAGGAGATCCGGAGAGTATGCGGAGAACCCAGTTTCAGTCTTCTCTATGATTATTAAATACTTATACATGGCTAAGGATGATTTCACTTTAATTGTGACTGTTTCAAGATACTGTTTTCCGTTCCGGGCGCAAGATCATCGCTCGGCTTTCCCGGCACTGTAACCAGACCTCTTTTCTGCGGGTGCTTATACTGCCTGTGGCTGCCCTTTGTGCGGTTGAGGGTCCATCCATCTGCTTCGATGAGGCGAATGATTTCTTTAACTTTCATTCTTTTTCATAGCGATGAGGGTATGCAACCCGCCAATGGGTTTCCTAGTCCGGTTGATTTTCAGGATTTTTCGGGATGGTTATCGGGTTGCCCTGCTCCGCCTCCATGAGAAGGCGTTTCAATTAAAAAAAGTTAAAAGTTTACGTTACTAGAATCTTTCCGGGTTTGTTGCGGTTGGTTGGTTGGAGGGGATTCCCGTTTGTCAGGCTTCCGTACGCACTCTTCATGGGGAACGTTCTATTCCCGGTGCAGGTGGGAGTCCAGCCTCAAGCACTGCCTACTTGTTACCGCATCGATTTTGTGGTTGTCTGATCATGCTGGCGGTGGACCGCAGTTGCTTGGACTTGGACATAGGGAATAAAGTTTCTGGTTTAAGCGGCTTTGGGGAGTGGCCGGGGTTTCGTTGGACTGTAGTCCTGGCCGCTCCTCCACAGCGCCAGCATGGTCACGGCCAGTTTCCGTGCGGTGGCGACCACGGCCTTTTTCTTTGCGATGGGGCCTCCGCGCTCGCAGATGCGCAGACCGCTGGTCCTGAGGTCGCAGTCCGGTCCGTAGCGTCCGAGGATGTAATGGGCGCAGTTGATCAGCAGGGATCTTAGTTGCTTGTTTCCTGCTTTGGTAATTCTTAGTTGCTTGTCGGTGTTGCCGGACTGGTCCTGCCGGGGAACGAGTCCGAGATAGGCGCCGACATCGCGGGCGTGGGGGAACCGCTCCGGTGACTCCAGGGTCAGGACAAAGCAAAGGGCGGTAACCGGTCCGACTCCGGGGATTTGTCGAAGGCGTTCGGTTTCGGGGTGGTCTTCCTTGCAGGCGCGTTCGATCTCCTCGTCGAGTTCGTCGATCTGGTCGTTGCAATGTTCGACGAGCATCAGGCAGGGAAGAATCGCTTTGAGATCGATCGAGTTGAGGTCCTCTGCGGTATTTGGCAGGGTCCGTTCTTGCTCAATCTCCCCGGCAGCAGTTAGCACGCAGATGGCGTGCTGGCGGTCCCCAAGGTCGATTCCAATGATGTAGTTGGATGTATTTTTCATGAGAAGGATGATGACACGGATTGTCGCTCAAAGCGATCATTTCGTCTCACGCCTTCTCATTCCTACTGGTTCGGTCTTAAGGTCCCAGTTTTCTTCCAAATCTGCCAGGGGACTCTCATTTAATTTTTTCCATGAGATGTCACGCTCCCATGGATTCTTTCTGGCTGGTCCAGGCTGGTTCGCGCGTTCGAGGGCAATCGCAAACGGAATGATCCAAGACCTTATTTTCGCGTCGGTTCCGACAAAAATAAAAACGATCCAGTCGCATTCCTTGCGATCATCGAACATAAACCAGTTTCCTTTGCTCCATTTTTCAGTTTCTTTTCTTGTCTTTACACTTACTCGTAGAAGTCCCTGCCCCGATTCGACGGCAAGATCATAACCTTCCCAATTATCGGGCATCTTCGACGATGGATGACCAGCCAAAGTAAACTGGCTCAGTGCGTAGTGCTCCCCGGCATCTCCAAGCATCTTTCGACTTAGGAGTCGTCCATAAATAACTTGACATTTCAAAGAGGATTAGTCCAGGTGAGGGA
>CAZWFJ010000287.1:0-3221 GCA_964633135.1 uncultured Puniceicoccaceae bacterium
TGATTTTCGGCATGCTTGGCTCCTTTGTTAGGGATCAAGCATCTCACATTTATACAAACATTTCAAGTATGACATGACACTAGTCCGAATTTCGACTCACTCCCAGTCCTACGGGATCGTCTCAACCGAAAACTCGATAGTTTACGCAGGACCGCACAAAATAATCCGCTCAATCAAATCCGCTCAAGGCTTTCAAGCCATTGCGCCCACATGGGAACTACAGAAGATTCCGGGTGTTTTTCGCTCACCACCCCCACTGGGAGCGGCAAGACACTCATGTCCGCTGCTTTCGCCCTGAACCATGCATGCGCCAATGCCTTTACTCGTGTTATCTACGTCATTCCGTATACCTCGATTATTGAGCAGAATGCTCGAGTATTTTCCGAAATACTAGGCGAGCAAAACGTTCTCGAGCATCACAGCCTCGCCTCTTGGCGCTCGTCGGACGACGACGAGTCTGCCGATGAACGGGCAACTCATTTTCGGCTAGCCTCCGAAAACTGGGACGCACCCTTTATCGTCACCACGAATGTGCAGTTCTTCGAAAGTCTTCATAGTCACCGCCCCTCCGCCGTTCGCAAGCTTCACCGGATAATGGATGCCGTGATCATTTTTGACGAGTGCCAGACCTTTCCACCGAGGCTTCTCGATCTCACGCTCGACACCCTGCAAGGTCTCTTGCGCTTCGGCAAGACGTCTCTTGTCTTCTGCACCGCAACTCAACCAGCTCTGGAAAAGCGAGCATCCTTTCCTAAGGGCTTCGAAAAGATGAAGCCTCTCATTCCGCGAGACTGGGAACTGGCTGCCCGTCCCGAATTCTCTCGGACGTTCATCCGATTTTCTGACGAAAGCGAAACGATCGACAGCCTCGCCAGACGTGTTTGTAAGGACAAGAGGGTTTTGATCATCGTCAACACGACTCGCACGGCCCGCGAACTGGCACAAGCTTTGGCTCGGGAAGCACCGGAACGCGAAATATATCACCTCTCGGCTCGGATGTGCCCCACCCATCGGCGCACGATCCTCGAAGCGGTGAATCTACGACTCCGCTCAAAAAGGTGCGATTGCATCCTCATCGCCACCCAATTGGTCGAAGCCGGCGTCGATATCGACTTTCCAAAGGTTTTGCGCGAATTAGGGCCGCTCGACTCGATCCTGCAGGCCGCCGGGCGGTGCAACCGTGAAGGAAGGATGACCAACGAAGAGGGAATTCCAACTCATGGCGAGGTCGAAGTTTTCCGGTTGGCAGGAGGAAAACTTCCCCCCGATGCCGCCTACAAGTGCGGAACCGCCCTCGCCGAAAAATACCTCGAACGTCTTGTCGATGGGCACATCCCAGAGTCAGCGGTTTCCGAATATTTCCACGAATTATACCGGGATCTGAACCGAGATGGCAACGATCTGCTCATACTTCGCTCCGAACGTCTTTACCGCAGGTTGGGAGAAAGCTACCACTGGATCGAAACGGACGAGCCTTCCCGACCGGTTCTCTGTGACTACGGCGAAATCGGAGCCGCGTGGATCGCCATCCTCAAAGCCCAGGGACCAATCCCCCTGGATCGGCAGCAACACCGCGCTATCGCCGAATACTGCGTCAATCTTCGGGAGTCCGAGGTGGCAAAAGCCGTCAGGGAAAAGTCGCTCACGGAGCTACCCAACGGCCAAATCATCGCCAACACATCCTATCACAATCGTTTTGGGCTGATAACTTCGACAACTCACGACACCGACGCCACAAAGATCCTATAAACTCCCATCCACATCCAACCAATGCCAGCAAAGATTCCCATCTCACTAAAAGTCTGGGGCGATTATGCCTGCTTTACGGTCCCCGAAAGCCGGGTTGAACGCATCAGCTACCCCGTGATGACCCCGTCCGCTGCGCGCGGCATCGTCGAAGCAGTGTTCTGGAAGCCTCAGATCACCTACCGGATCGACCGTATCCTGGTTTTGAATCCGATCCGCTTCACGACGATTCGGCGCAACGAGATCCAAGGAACAATCCCGGTGAAGGGCACCCAAGGAATCAACGCCTGGCGCAAGGATCCCTCCTCCTATCGCCCCTACCTGGTTGATTCCGCAGGTCGCAAGGACGTGCAGGGAGAAAACCGCACCCAACGGACCACCACCCTTCTCAAAGATGTCGCTTACGTCATCGAAGCGGAAATGACTGTGAAAAACCCAAACACGGAGGACAACCCGACGAAATACCGGGAAATGTTTGAGCGACGCGCGCGAAACGGACAATGCGTACGCCAACCATCATTCGGTATTCGTGAATTTGCCGCTTTCTTCGGTCTCCCCGACCGATCGGAAGAGCCCGCCTCCGAAAGCCGCGACTTGGGGATCATGCTCTATGACCTCGATTTCCCCGGTGACGGACCTCCTGGAGCCCGCCCACCGTCGTCCGCACTATTCGCTCCGGCCCGCCTCGAGAACGGGGTTCTCGACGTGAATAGAACCCCCGACACAAACTACCTTTTCTGGAGCACCCGTCAAGAACCGGAGGCGAACCCCGGCAAAGCGATCGAACAGGGCAGCTTTAACCTCTCATTCCAACCCGAAGATGTCCGGAAAACCACTTCCGACTCGGATTCCTCCCTCGCGGCCCGGGGCGTTTATTCAAGTATCCATAGCGGCAACCCCGAAGCCTCGAAGTCGTCCGACCTGGCCGACCGCTATTTCTGCCTCGCCCTCAGCGGATCGTCCGCGCGGGGAATCATTCGCTCATGGATCGATCTTCCTCTTCGCGAAGCCGTCACCCATGTCAAGGAGTGGTTCGAAGATCTCGCTATCCCCCTCGACCGAAGGATTTATGAGGCGAAAGCAAAAGACGCAAAAAGGGAGGACCGCCGATGCCTCGCCGAACAAGGAGACATCTTCGGCAACTGGCCACTCTGGAGACTTACCGAATCTCTTCGGGGAAAGGGCGATTCCGGCTCGGACGAACTGGTCAGACTGCGCACCCAGCTCTGGACCTGCGCCTTGAAAGGTCGCTCTCACCCCGTTCCCACTGATATCCTTATAACAGCGTGCAGCCGAATCGGGACTTCCGGCGAGTGCAATCCCGAACACGCCGCCCTGATCCAACTGATTCTCTCCCGCAAATCTTCCCAATCCAACCAACCGAAAATGAATATGAATGATGAAACCAGCCCACTGCATACTCAGAGATCCTGACTCCTGGTAATCAAGAAAGCGTGATTTATTGTCCGAGATGC
>CAZWFJ010000288.1:0-3199 GCA_964633135.1 uncultured Puniceicoccaceae bacterium
AATTTTTAATCTTTACTTGGAAATCCTTCTCATGGAAGGGGGTTTATCCCCCGATCCGGGGTCGAAATGATGCTTCTTGACCCCCATCGGGGCATAAAGCCCCTCCCACCCAGATTCCGCTATCGTTCCGTGGGAGGGAGTTCATCCCCCGATCTGCCTCTGCCGTGGGAAGGGGGTTTACCCCCCGATTGGGAGGCCCTGATGCACACTCCCTGGCATACCCCATCACGGGATAAACCCGCTTCCCACAAATTTCCGGCACTTCCCGTGGGAGGGTCCCGCAGACGCGGGACCCCGATCTGATTCTCCAATCCGGTTCTAAACCCACCAGAATCCTCACTCCGCGAAAAGCTCTGCATCCAACCACTCGGCATAGGGTTTTCCCCCTTGGGTGGTCCGGGTGAAGTTTCCTGTTTCCTTGTCATCGCAAAACCAGTAGGGCCAGTTTTCGGTCAAGGGGATCAGCCCGGCCCGATAGGGATTGGCCAGCATATAGCGCAGGAAGCGGTGGAGATCCTCGGACTCCCGGATCCTGTGCTCGAAATAGCCGTCCTGCCAGCGAAGGCCTTTCTTCCGAAGCGGCACCGAGAGCGGCCCCTTGCAAGAACGCATCGTCGAAGCTAAATCACCGTCAAGCCGGAAGATCCAATGAAAGTGATCCGGCATGAGAACCGCCGCCAGAAGCGGCGAGGGACTTCCTGCTAGGGCGGGAAGAAAGGATTGCTCCCAGAAAACGGGGTCACACAAGCCCGTTCGCCGGTCTCGCGTATTGGCCGTGACAAAATAAAGGCTTCCGGGAACGGACTCCCGGTGTCGCCGGAGTGCCTGACTCCCTGGTCCCGAGCGCGGTGGCGCATTCGAATTATTGCCCATGATTGCGCAAAAATCGGCCAGCCGAAGGCATCCTTCAACTCAATTCCCAATGACCGTGGGAGGGGGTTCATCCCCCGATACGGGGTCGAAATGAGGCTTCCGGACCCCCATCGGGGCATAAAGCCCCTCCCACCCACATCGGCTATCTTTTGTGGGAGGGTCCCGCAGACGCGGGACCCCGGTCTGCCTTTCCCGTGGGAGGGGGTTCATCCCCCGATTGGGAGGCCCTGATGAACCTTTACTGCCAGCCGCATCGCGGTCCCACGTCCACGGGACGCTCCCACAAATTTCCGGCCTCTCCCGTGGGAGGGGGTTCATCCCCCGATCGGTCCCACGAAAAAGCGGCCGACCCCCTCAGGAGTCGGCCGCTGGGTTTTCATCCAATCTCAAAAGAGAGATGGACCGAGTATTTGGTGACGACCGCTCCCGCGTCCATCGGGAAGAGCTGGCAGCTGGGACGCCCTTTCCCGTCGAACCCAAACCTGCCAGTCCAGTTAGTGACCTGGAGCTGACCATCCTCAGCTACGGCCGAGAACTTCATCTCAGTGCCGTCGAATTTTGCCTCTTTGCGGAGGCGAAAAGCGGCGCTGAAGGCCGCTGTGTAGATACCCGCCGGCATCATCTTCTTGACCGGATTCTTCCGATCTCCGGGTTTTCGACCGCTCCTGATGGCGGCAACCATCCCATCGATGTCTCTGTCTTTCATTTACTCATTCTTGTCTGTGTCCAGCATGCTCCCGCAGGCGGCGGAGTGCTGCCTGCGTGCATGGCGTGGTGTCAGACTCGAATGAGTTAGGACGGGCCTCTGCCTGCCCCTGTCGGAATGGATTGCATCGGAAAACGACTATTTGATTTTGAAATTACCGAGTCAAGCGAAGAGAGATGGAAATCGGCGATGAATAACTTAGCCCTTCATCCAACCTCTGGTGCGAGACTCTGTGCCCCTAGCGCCCAGACATCTGTTTCGCCACCACAAACCATGATGAACAAAGAATTCCTCGACGAACTCAGAGTCCTTCACGCCGCCGATCCCGAAAAGGGTCACTACGTATCCAGCCGCCTTGTCATGGTGAAAGCGGATGGCGATCCCAACGCAGATCCGAAAATTCTCGCGATGAGGAGGGAAAGGCTTTACTTCTGCACCATCGAAATCGACGGAAACACCTACGAGATCTACCTTAAATAGGCTCGCAGGAACTAGCGCTTGATCGGGAACCTCCCTCGCACGTCAGCGATTCTTCCGTCGGAGACAGGCAAAAAACAGCCCCACGATGCCGAGAAGAAAGGCATAGGATCCAGGCTCGGGAACCGCACCCTGAACTCCGATCGCTTTGACGACCCAATCTTTGCTATCAGCAGATAAGAATTGTTGAGTTAGATCCCCGCTGAGGCTAAATTCTCCGATATTTAATGGTTCATCATCAAAGCGAATTTTTTGCCCGACGAAACCCGTTCCGCCCGTGACGGACAGGGTCGGCACCGAAAAAGTGCCGATCACCATATTCGAGATCTCAAGCAAGTCCCCTGAATCAGGTGCCGTGCTGTCCACCTCCAGGAACAGCCAGATTTCGTTGAAAGAGTCGGTTACCGGATCGGTGGCGGGAGTATTGGCGTTCGCGGTGGCTTCCAGATTGCTCGCTCCGTCGATGTAGAAGCTGAATGAATTGGTGGACGGGGAAACGGCCCAGGTGGTGTCGGCGAAATCGTCATCCCCGTCCAATCCGGGCCCCACCGACATCTGGCCGTTGAAGTTCGGAAAATATTGCACGTTCCAAACAATGTCCGCCGCATCCAAGTCATTCAGATCGGCCTGCGTAATGGGACTCACCGAAATGGAGGCCTGCGCGGTGACTGCGGTAAAAATCGAACTGGCGAGAAGGATCGGCAACGTCTTCATCAACCTCGATAAACAGATGTCCGGAAACAAAAGTCAATGCACCGTCTTCTGCTTCTCCTGTTTCAAATAAGTACAATTCAACCAGCGGGGACGGAAAAAGCCTTTGTGGGTTTACCCCACGATCTCAGGGACCCGAGCGCACCATCACCGCCAGGAATCGCGGCATAACCGACTACGCCGAGGCTTCGACGGTCAAGAAGCCGCTCCCATTCCCCACTATTTCAAATGCACCTGTTTAAAATTTCTCTGGTGCTCTGCGCCTCCGTCGCGTCCGCCGGCCCCGAACCCGCCCTGCACGATGTTCACGAGCCCCTCGAAATCGCCACTGTTTCGGACCTACTGATAGAGCGTGGTGCGGATTTTGAGGAAGAGACTCCCTGCTAT
The DNA here is from genome assembly GCA_964633135.1 of uncultured Puniceicoccaceae bacterium. Classification (GTDB taxonomy): domain Bacteria; phylum Verrucomicrobiota; class Verrucomicrobiia; order Opitutales; family Puniceicoccaceae; genus Puniceicoccus. Next base: position 3,155 of record CAZWFJ010000288.1, read on the forward strand.
GGGAGATTTTGTCAAGGGAGTTTCGTCGTCTTCAATTCATAGTTT
>CAZWFJ010000289.1:0-3168 GCA_964633135.1 uncultured Puniceicoccaceae bacterium
CCCGAAATCCGAAATCCGAAGCCTGTGGTGGAGACCTTTTAGGAAGATGAGCCGAAAACCAACGACTTACGTAAAATATACCCTAAAACAGCTTAAGTCGGGTTAACTTGCGGCTGAAGCACACCGGCAGTCAAGCCGCTCAGTTTATGTGCATGTTGCTGGATTTCGTGCCCGAGGCGATCCTTCTCGGGGCTTCCGCCGCCACCGGTTCGAACGTCGCATACCTGCTCGCCGTCATGATCGCCCTGCAGAACATGCCGGAAGGTTTTGCATCCTATAAAGACGTGCATAAAAAAGAAGGTCCGAATCGGGGACTGTGGACTCTTTTTTTAGCCGTTCCTTTAGCCGGTCCGCTTGCGGCTTGGCTGGGCTTTAGCCGCTTATCCGAAACCCCCAGTCTGGCTGGCATCGTCATGCTCCTTTGCAGCGGCGGCATTCTCTTCCTGATTTTTGATGACATCGCTCCGAGGGCGCATCTGAAAAATCGCGACTTTCCCGCCATCGGCGCGGTTTCAGGATTTCTGCTCGGCTTGGTCGGGACGATGTTGATTCACTGAGTGAGTTCATGTGGCCATGAATCTTCGGAAGAGATCTGCTGCATCCTTTGTTTGCATCTGGTCGGCAAGCATGAACAGAGTCAGTTGAGAAGACGAAAACCCCTTTTGCAGGTTTGCGTAAGAATGTCGTGGAATAAAGTCGAGGCCAGGACGTCCCATAGGACGGAATACTTACTTGGATAGACCAGATGTAATCTCCGATAATATATATGACTGAAAACAAGCCGAACAACAACCCGATCTTTCAACCGCAGACACCTGCGAACGATAAGCTCCGGCAGAATGTCGCCCCGCCGGATTGGGTAAATCCGGAACCGGCGGAGAAGTACAATCTCGTCGTGATCGGGGCTGGTAGTGGCGGCCTGGTCACGGCGGCGGGCGCGGCTGGACTGGGCGCAAAGGTCGCACTCATCGAGCGCAATGCGCTGGGCGGAGACTGTTTGAATGTCGGCTGCGTACCGTCGAAGGCACTGCTTGCCGCCGCCAAACGTGCCGCTGCAGTGCGGGATGCGGCTCGTTACGGGGTGCGAGGTGTCGATGCGGCGGAGTCGGACTTTCCTTCCGTAATGGAACGGATGCGCGAGCTGCGCGCCTCCATCGGGCCGGGCGACTCGGCAGAGCGCTTCAAGGGACTGGGCATTGATGTCTTTCTCGGCGAGGGATGCTTTACAGACGCTGGAACGATCGAAGTTGACGGTCGAATTTTGAAGTTTGCCAAAGCGGTTGTAGCAACTGGCGGGCGGGCGATCGTCCTTCCAATTCCCGGCTTGAGAGAAGCCGGTGCCCTGACCAATGAGACTCTTTTTTCCCTGACCGAACTCCCGAAACGCCTGGCGGTGATCGGCGCAGGCCCGATCGGCTGCGAGATGGCGCAAGCTTTCACCCGTCTCGGAAGCGAGGTCACTTTATTTGAGGCGCAGTGCAAGATTTTGCCTCGTGAAGATGAGGACGCCGCCAGAATCGTCCAGTCGGCCCTGGAGCGGGACGGGGTGACGACGATCTGCGACGCCAAGATCGAGCACGTCGAGCGCACTGGCGATCTGCGGACGATTCGGCTCGAACACGAAGGCGAATCCAAAAGCTGGGAGTTTGACCAGATCCTCGTCGGGGTGGGGCGTGCGCCCAATGTCGAGGGCATCGGGCTTGAGGCTGCCGGTGTCGAATTCGACAAGCGCAAGGGCGTGGCCGTGGACGAGCGTCTGCGGACCAGCAACCCCAGGATCTTTGCAGTCGGCGACGTGGCAATGGATTACAAGTTTACCCACATGGCAGATGCCACCGCCCGGATCGTCATTCAGAACGCCCTCTTCAGGGGGCGGAAAAAACACACGGACCTGCTTGTACCCTGGTGTACCTATACCCAGCCGGAAATCGCGCACGTCGGACTTTACGAGCACGAGGCGAGCGAGCAGCACGGTGATGCAGTGCAGTCCTTCAAGCAGGAACTCCGGGAGGTCGACCGCTCGATCCTTGAGGGCCACACGGAGGGCTTCGCCAGAATACACACTTTCAAGGGCAAGATCGTTGGGGCCACCATCGTCGGCGAGCACGCGGGCGATCTGATCTCCGAGGTCTCGGTGGCGATGCAGTCCGGGATGAAGCTGGGCTCGCTGGCCTCGGTCATCCACCCCTATCCGACCAGTGCCGATGCCATCCGCCGCCTGGGGGACGCCTACAACCGGACGCGTTTCACGCCGCTTCTGGCGAAGCTGTTCAAGAAGTGGTTGAGTTGGACGCGTTGAGGATTTCTTTTCAGCAGGAGGATACGGTCGAACGGATCGCGATGGTGGGAAGGAAGTTTCTGAAGGTGCCAGATATCCTCGTTCCGCAAGGAATGGAAGTGGACGCTGTGTTTCCTCAGGCCGGCTTCGACCAGCACTTGCGGAGCGTCCGCGAGCAGGAGTTTCCCGGTTTGGTATTTGATCTGGATTTCCCATAGTGACCCCTGATGCAATATCAGGTGGTTGCGGGTGTCTTCCAAGGCCAGGCTTGCCGGCGCACTCAGTTGTTCAACGGCTCCCGCCATCCACAAGAAGGTGCAGGTGTCGAGAAGCAGATTCATTCGGAATTGCTTTCCCCCAGAAAGTCGCGTTCCAAGGCTCCATCGGCCTTGAAAAAATCCTCCGAAAATCCAATTTTACCGGTCAGTTGGCCCAATTTTCTCTTTCCGGGGAAAGTCGGGGGAACGGAGAGGGGGCGGATTTCGGCAAAAGGTTTGTTGCGGTCGGCGAGGATAATGGTTTCGCCGTCTTTTACCCGTTTCGCGTAGCGCGACAAATGCGTTTTTGCTTCGTTGATATTGATTATGGTCACATTCTGGTAATGTTGCCATGTTTGGAGCGGGGGTCAAGGATTCAGAACCCCTAGGTTCAGACCTCACTAAATTCAGGTTTCTGGGAGGCTTTAGGGCGCAAGTTGGATTCCTTCCTTTCGTCCGAGCAAAAGGCGGATTTTCCTTCTGGAGCCGTCCGGCATCGCAAGGCCTTCGGCGTTTAGATCCGCAAGATCGAATTCCCAGGGTAGCGAGGAACAAGCCATTCTGGGGGTCATCCCTCCCGGGTGTAACCAGAAGTGCGGGGACCTCTCGAGAATTCGTGGGAGATGGTATGAG
>CAZWFJ010000290.1:0-3141 GCA_964633135.1 uncultured Puniceicoccaceae bacterium
AAAATTAAATACGAAATGGTATCACCGCCAAGCCCTACGAGTCAGGATCTCTGAGTTTAGCATTTTCCGTCAGCGGTCCGGTTGCTGTATCCAAGTTCCGGAAAATGTAGGCTGTGTCTAAATTACTGCTAAAGTCCGCCGTTCCAACTAGCGCTAACGCTCCTGACTGGCTCACGGTTGAACCGAACTGGTCACCCGCCGCCCCGTCGGAAGGTGTCAATATGGCGGCAGGGACCGACGGTGACAGTGCCAGAGCAAAGACCAGCGTCGCGAGACCGGCGAACGGAAAGGCGGAGGAGAGTTTGGATCGTGTTTTCATGGTGTTCTGTTGGTTTGAATGATGTTTTTAGAATATCAGGTTTCCACAGACCCTCCGCCGAGGAGCGGGACGGTCATGGTGAAGTTCGTCGGATAGGCGAATTTTTGCATTGTCAGCGTGATCCCCCCAGAACGCTTCGCCCACCCCTTCGTCCTCATGAGGTCGCGGGCCACCTCGACCGGCGACCTCGAGAAGAAAGCGGACCACGGAGAGATTCGGCTGAGCCGGAGAGTTCATAAGGTTGGCGGAGAGAGTGAGAATGAGAGTTGTTGGTCGGAAGAATTCCAAGAATACCCGATCCGGAGAGCTTTGTCTGTAGGGGAAAGTCCCCTATATCGTGTAAAAAACGCACTTTTTTCGGGAAAAAGACGGTTTTGTTTCGCGAAACGCTCCTACTGTGGGGAAAAAAACGAAAAATCTGACCCTCCCGCGTCCAGGTCGCAGGGGTGACGCCCTTTTTTCCTCCGGCTTGTCGCGCCGTAGCGCGCGAACGGGGAAGCCTCGCGGGAAGGCCGGGTCTGAAAAATTCAGGTCCTTATTCAGTATTCGATTGGGAGGAGACCGTTCCTACGCAGTTTTTCTCACACGGAGGCACGGAGCACACGGAGCCGAACAGTCGCATTTGAGAACCTCTGGTCTGTATCGTAGCGTGAGTAAAAACCACATCCGGTCCCACCACAAAACGAGTTGACACGCCCGTTGTAGTACATACTGTAGTACGAATGATTTCGGTGAGGCTTAAACCCAAAATTGAAGAAAAACTCAACAAAGTGGTGCAATCGAAAGGTATTACCAAGTCCGAGTATCTTCGGGCTGCTTTAACTGAAACGCTCGCCAAGGATTTGGATGCACAGAAGAACCACTGGGAAATCGGTCGAGACCTTTTTGGTCGATATGGAGGCGGAGACCCAAACCGCTCCAAAAACCGGAAATCCCTGATCAAAGAAAAGATTCGTGCCAAAGCAAGCCGTCATTGATTCGGGTCCCCTGATCGCACTCTTCGATAAAGACGATTCTTTTCACGAAACGTGCAAATCGTTCGTCGAAGGCTACTGCGGAATACTCATCACCTCCGTCGCCGTGCTCACCGAAGTCTGCCACATGCTGGATTTTCGAACAGAGGCGCAACTGGATTTCCTCAACTGGATTAGCAGAGGAGGCCTTAGCCTCGAGGAAATCACCGCAGACGATCTACCTCGGATATGTGCTCTCACCGAGAAGTATTCCGATCTCCCCATGGATTTTGCCGATGCCTCCTTGATTGTCCTCGCCGAACGGATGAAGTTAGATGCGGTCGTCAGCATTGACAGCGATTTTTACGTCTACCGGACGCTCGGCAGAAAGCATCTAACAAATCTTCTCCTCCCATGACAGTATCGACTGCTTTCTCTCTCTGCAGCCCCTGTGTGAGACCCATGCGTCCTGCTGGGAAAAAACTGCCAAACCAACGCGGTTTATTTCACGAGGCGCGAAGATGAGACAGGTTCTCCACGCTTGCGTAGCACACCGAAAGTTTTATGATCCCTATTCTATCCCACGCTCAGGTCGGGTACGCGGGAAAATTCCGCTTCATTGGCGGTGACCACGGTGAGGCCGAGGGCGAGGGCGTGCGCGGTGATGAGGAGATCGTTGGGGCCGATGGGTTCTCCTTTGATTTCGAGGTTCCGGCGGATGGACCCGTAGAAGGAATCGACCGGGGCTTCCAGCGGCAGGATGGTCATGGCCTCCAAAATCGAGTTCGCCCGGGTGGTCAGTTTCTCGGACCGCTTCTTCGCGCATCCGTAGCGAATCTCGGCCGCAACGACCAAACTGGTGCAGACCTTGTCCTCGCCCGTCCGGCGAATTCTGGTAGCCACTGACCCTCGCGGGTGTCGGATCAGGTCGGCGAGCATGCTGGTGTCGAGCAGGTGCGTCAGCCCTTTCACGGGAGATCGACGGAATCCGTCGGCAAGAGGGATGCGTCGACATCGGGGAAGGACTCGTCGAGCGGTTCGAGTTCTTCAAGGGTGCGCAACAAGGAGGGGGGACGCGGAAGGGCCTCGATCACCAAACGATCGCCGTCACGGAAAAGAAGCGCCTCGGATGTCGGAAATTCGAATTCGCGCGGAATCCGAATCGCTTGATTGGCTCCGTTTCGAAAAAGGGCGACACGGCGACCCTGGGGTTCGGAAGAGGAAGGACTCGATGGCATATGGGAAACCTATGCCATTTAAGGCGGAAGGGTCAACGGAAGATCGATGGATTTGAGAAGCAGCCCATGCGTCCTGCTGGAGAAAAGACCGCCAATCCAACGCGGACTATTTCACACCCAGCCTACGCGCGATGCTACGGCGGGCAGGCAAGTGGCACAGAGCCATCCGGCCTCGACACCTTCGGCCATTCGGCAAGCTCAAGGCAGGCCGTTTCGACGGGCTCAAGGCAGGCCGTTTCGACGGGCTCAAGGCAGGCCGTTTCGGCAAGCTCAAGGCAGGCCGTTTCGACGGGCTCAAGGCAGGCAAGGCCAGCTAAAACCGATCCGGCCTCACCGAGGCCAGCTACAGAAAATCGCTGTTCCCACTTTTCGTTTTTTTCGTGTGGTTGGTGGTCCTCCCCCTGCGAGTGAGCCAAAAGCAAACCCGGTGGGCGGGGAGGTTGCAGAGACGCGCGAGAGTGACCGGAGTGCAGCTGGGTTCGCAACCCGCAGGAGCGCGACGCCTTCCGCCTTCGCCCGCTTCGGCGAGACTTCGAAAGGCATCGGCTACGGAGATGGCCCCTCCTGTTCTTACTGGGTACAACGGTGTTGGAAATTCATTTGATATAATGGAGCATGAGAGGTCTTAGTT
>CAZWFJ010000291.1:0-3108 GCA_964633135.1 uncultured Puniceicoccaceae bacterium
TTAAATACGAAATGGTATCACCGCCAAGCCCTACGAGTCAGGATCTCTGAAGTTTTTAGGGGTTCTTCGGTCGCCGCCAGATGCAGGATTCGTCGGGTTCGCCCCAGAATCCGGCGTAAGAGCTTCACCGGATGCCCCGATTGCTTGGCAATTTTCTGAATCCCGGTTCCGGGATTTCTGTAATCCTCAAGCGCGAGTTCAGCGAGTTCACGGGTTCCGCCTGACTCAGCGAGAACGATTGCGAGGATGAATTGCTCGAAAACGCTGCGCCACTCCTCTTCCCTGGCTTCCCAAACGGGTGTTTCGTCGTCCTTTGCCCTTGGGTCGGGATCGTCAGATGCCAAACTCCATTCGAGTTCCGTCAGGGACACTTCCCCCCGCGCTCCACGGAAACTTACCTCCCCCTCTGGGACCGGTTCAAGTCCCCTCCGTCGCAACGCGGCGGATACAGGTCCCCGGAGTTCGTTGTAAGCCTCCTCGGCCTTGCGCTGCATTGGATTGAGTCAGGCGCGGCGGGTTTCGGCCTTCTGGCGTTGGACTTCTGCCCGGCGCTCTTCGGCTCGCTGGCGGCGCTCTTCTGCGATTGCGGATGTCATCGGAATCGGGCACGTTTTGAGCGTTTCCTGCATCGCGTTACTCCTCGATCAGACGACGAGCATCGGCGGCGCGAATCAGTCCGTCCGGGCATTTTTTAATCCCATACTTCAGCATCCGCCTGCGGATCGTGATGGGATGGACGCCTAGGATTCTGGCAAGTTCCCTCTGCTTGATCTTCGGCGGAATAATGATCCTTTCGGCATCAACGAGTGTTTCTAAGTTGTTCGGTGTTTTGGTTTGCGTGGTCATGTCGCATTCTTATCCGTGTCAACTTCCAGTTGTCCGTTTTAGTGCTGCAAATTTCCCGCTGGCGGGAAAACTGGGGAATGAGACTCGTAAGGCTCCCCGCGAAAGAGGTCCCTTTTTCGCGCATCGGCAGAGAGGTCGAGTTTGTCGCGCCAGCGCGACAATGGGACCTCCGCATGGGTGGAGAAATCGAGGTTTTGCCGCCGGCGGCAAATTTTCCCTTAGGAAAGTTCAGGTTTTCCCGTCGACGGGAGATTTCCCTTTAGAGAAGTCGAGTTTTTCGCGTCGCCGCGAAATTTCCGATTTCGCGCCAGCGCGAAAATTGGGGTTTCGGATTCGCAAGCCCTCTCAGGGTGAAGGCGCGTTTCTCGGCAAGGTCGAGGATCTTCTCGCGCTTGGTCTCGTCTTTAATCGGGGCAATCTCTCTATGGGCGGAAAAGTCGAGTTTGTTGCGCCGGCGCAACAAAGGGATGTTTTCAGCGACGTAACAAATACCACGAAGTGTCTGGTAGGAAAGCCCGGTGATCTCGATCCAATCGTCGTATTTCTTGCCGTGCTGAGCGTTGGCGGCGTTAATCATGGTTTGATCGCGAAATACTTCCGGGCATCGGCCCGGCTCGCGGTCGCCTTGTAAGCTTGCCAGATTTCGCGGGGATTCTGGTGGCCTAGGATATAAGACGCCTTCTCAGCGGACCCGTCCAGAGCACAACGATAGGAAGCAAACGAATGTCGAAGCGCATTCTTCGGCGGCTCGATCTTCGCGGTCTGGAAAGCCTGTCCCTTGCGCCAGTTGTAATTCCGGGCGGTCCATCGGCAAAGCTCGTCCATGTCGGCCAGGGCGATCCACTTCCAGAGGACGGGCGCGGCGTCTTCGATGACGTGTCTCTTGCCTGTCTTGAATTTTGCGGCGGGTATGGTGATGACCTTCGCTTTCTGGTCGATCTCCCCCGGTTCGAATCGGGTGACGTTCGCATTCCTGACCCCGGCGAAGAGTTGCAGGGCGAGAAGGGCGGCCAGCTCGTCGGAAATGGTCCGGGCGGCTTTCAGCAAGTCCTCCGTCTGCTTCGGCGTCAGGATTCCCGGCTCTTCGCCCTTGGCTTCGGGGATGACGAGACGAAGGGCGGGTGAACGGTCGATCCATTCCTCGGCAACGGCATGATTGAAAACGGCGGTCAGATAAGCGCGGTAATTCTGAAGGGTGACGGCCCCGACTCCCAGAGCGTCAAAGAAATCCTGAATCATGGTCCAGTCGATTTCCAGCAACGGGATTTCGCGGCCCAAACTCCCCTTCAGGCGGTCGAAAAAGCTGCGGAGGTGTCGGAGGTAGTCCTCGGACCTGCGGCGGCGCTCAGCGTCCTTCAGATAGGCCTCTGTAAGCTCTCCCAGAGTCTTGCCCCCCTTCAGCCCTGCGGACCCTTGGCGGCGGGCGATTGCAAGGGCGGTTTCCGGCTCGATCCCGATTTCCTCAGCCTCCCGTTTCAGGTCTTGCCAGCGTAGCCACTCGGACAAGCTGAAGTCCTCGACGTTCCCGGCCTTGTAGTTCGCTTGGAAAAAAGAATCCCGTTCCTCGGAAGTGGGGAAAAACCGAAATCGGCGGCGGCCCTTGTCCTTCCACTCGACGCCGAAACGGTTGCGGCGGTCCTTCCGTTCCACCTTCCGAATCGCGGTCAGGGTGCCCTTGGTTGCAGTGTTCCTTTCTGACATGGTTGCAGATGGTTGCGAAATGTGTCCTATGCTGTCAACCTTTGTTCGTTCCTGTCACTCCTTCGGGAGTAGGACAATCGGCCCGGAAGCCCCTTGAATAGCCTTTTCAGCCCAAAAATAAAGGCCTCCCGGATGGAAGGCCTAAAGTCGAATGGCGGAGAGGATGGGATTCGAACCCACGGAACCGCTTTTGGCGGTTCACCGGTTTAGCAAACCAGCGCATTCGACCACTCTGCCACCTCTCCGTGATCAGAGAAAACAGCAGAACAGCGACAACCCTTCTCGTCAAGGAAAACCCCCGATTAGAAACCAGAAATTTTCTTTCATTTTCAGGTTGATCCATCCGCCAAAAACCGCAATCCTCCCACATTCTTTCGGTGCCCAGTAGCTCAGCGGTAGAGCAGGTGACTGTTAATCACTTTGTCGTAGGTTCGATCCCTACCTGGGCAGCCATTTTTCTAGCCAAGCAAACCTTAGGCCGACGAACCGGGGTCCCCGAGTAAAACCCGTACACCCCGCTCACATCCACCGGACATCGTCTTCGTGTCGCCACTTCCCGGA
>CAZWFJ010000292.1:0-3108 GCA_964633135.1 uncultured Puniceicoccaceae bacterium
ATTAAGAGCACGATTATGAGCTTGAACGGAAACTCCCTTAAACTAGTGCCATTCCCCACCAGCGAGGTTCCTGCGTCATCGTGCGGATTCCGGTTGCCGAACCGACATTTATACGTACGATCTATTCCAGTGATAGAAGTCAGGGAGAAACCGAAACTCGTTGAGCGAGCCTTTTTAGTGGGCATCACCTCCCCGGAGGAAAGCGACGGGCACACCGGGCTACTGCTGGACGAGCTGCAAAACCTGGTGACGACCCTGGGAATCGGAGTCTTCGGGCGATCGGTGATTCACCTGAGCAAACCCCAGCCGAAGTTAATGGTTGGCTCCGGCAAGGCTGCGGAAATTCTGGCCGCAGCACGCGCGCTCGACTGCGATGTCATTATCTTCGACCAGGAACTGTCCCCTTCCCAACAGCGCAACTGGGAGCGGTTTGCGGAGAAATTACTGGTCATCGACCGCCAGGAAATCATTCTCGACATCTTTGCCGAGCGGGCCTCGACGAAAGAGGCACGCCTCCAGATCGAACTCGCCCGCATGGAATACAGCCTCCCGCGACTCCGGCGGGCATGGACCCACCTCGGACGGCAGCGCGGCGGCGTGATGCAGCGCGGCGAGGGGGAAACCCAGCTCGAAGTTGACCAGCGGCTGGTCCGCAAACGCATCCAGCGCACCCGCGCCCAGCTGGAGGTCGTCCGCCGCCAGCGCGAAACCCAGCGCAAACGCCGACGCTCGGTACCCGTGCCCACCGGTGCCATTGTCGGATACACGAATGCCGGGAAGTCCTCCCTGCTGAACGCGCTCACCGATTCCCAGGTACTCGCCGAGGACAAGCTTTTTGCCACCCTCGACCCGACCAGCCGCCGTCTTTCCCTGCCCAACGGGCAAAACCTGGTCCTGACCGACACGGTGGGATTTGTCCGCAACCTCCCCCACCGGCTGGTGGAAGCGTTTAAAGCCACCCTCGAAGAGGCCGTGGTTTCGGATTTCCTGCTCCATGTCCTCGACGTCCGCAGCACCGAACTCGAAGAGCACAAGAAAACCACCGAATCGGTCCTCTGCGAGTTGCAGTGCCTCGATAAGCCCACCGTCCTGGTTTTCAACAAAATCGACGATGGCCTCGACACCACGACGCGAGCCTACTGGTCCTCCCGCTACCCCGAAGCCCATTTCGTCAGTGCGCGCACGGGCGAGGGAATCCAGGCACTGAAGGAGCGGATGGTGGATCTGGTCCGGGAGGGCATCCGCCCGATGAAGTTGCTCATCCCCCACAATCGCTACGACCTCGTCCACTTCCTCCACGAGATCGGGGCGGTCGATAAAGAGAGCTACGAAGATGAGGGCGTTCTGATTCGCGGAAACATCCCCGAGAAGCAAGTGGCCCGCCTGAGCGATTTCGCATTGGCCTGAGCATGAACCCGATCAAACGGATTTTTCCGGTGGTTTTGGCGGGGATTTTTCTATCCTCTCTCTTCGCCTCCCTCTCCGCCTCACCGGAAAAGCAAATCCTCCGCCGGGGCAACGGAGCCGAGTTGCAGAGCCTGGACCCTCATATCGTGACCGGCGTCCCGGAGTCGCGGGTCCTCCGGGCACTCTTCGAGGGACTGGTGGCCCTCGACCCCTCCACCCTCGATCCCGTGCCTGCCGCCGCCCTCTCCTGGGAGATCCTCGACGGGGGCCGCCGCTACCGCTTTCACCTCGACCCCGAATCGCGCTGGTCGAACGGCGATCCCGTCCGCGCCACCGACTTTCACGCCAGCATTGAGCGCATCCTCACCCCGTCACTCGGCGCAGGCTATGCCTCTCAGCTCTTCGTACTCGAAAACGCCCGCGCCTTCTTCGACCGCGAGCTGATCGACTTCGGCGAGGTCGGAGTCCGGGTGCTCGACCCGCTAACCCTCGAACTCATCCTTGAGGCCCCCACCCCCTACTTCCTCTCCCTGCTGGTCAACCCGCCCTGGTTTCCCGTGCATCGCCCCAGCATCGAGGCTGCGGGCACCTGGATCTCCCGCAGCAGTGAATGGGCCAAGCCCGGAAAACTCGTTTCCAACGGCCCCTATCGTCTCGCGGAGTGGCGCCTGAATGACTTCCTCCGCGTCACCCGGAACCCCCACTTTCCCCGGTCCGCCGAGTTCCCGCTCGATGAGATCGTCTTCTTCCCGATCCCCAATATCTACACCGAGGAGCGATCCTTCCTCTCCGGCCAGATTGATGTCACCGCCATCGTTTCGCCACAACGCATCCGCCACTACCTGGAGGGCGACGATCCGGGGATGCTGCAAATCGAGCCGGATCTCGGCGTTTATTATCTCCTCCTCAACACCACCGTGCCCCCCCTCGACGATGTCCGCGTTCGCCGGGCACTGAGCCTCGCCCTGGAGCGATCCACCATCAGCCGCGACATCCGCAAACGGGGCGAACCCCCCGCCGCCCACTTCACTCCCGCTGGCATCGGAGGCTACCAGCCACCACCGGTCCTGGAAGAGGCCCCCGAACAGGCCCGGCAGCTCCTCGCCGAAGCCGGCTACGGCCCCGAAAACCCGCTCCCGCCCATTTCCTTCCTTTTCAACACTTCCGAAACCCATCGCCCTATCGCCGAAGCGATCCAGGCCATTTGGAAGAATCGCCTCGGCCTCGAAATCGAGCTGGTCAACAAAGAGTGGAAGTCCTACCTCGCCGACCGCCAGCGCATGGACTTTACCATCGCCCGCGCCGGTTGGCTCGGCGACTACCTCGACCCCGAAACCTTCCTCGGCCTCTGGACCTCCGCCTCCACCAACAATTTCAGCGGCTGGAGCCACCCCGAATACGACCGCCTCATGAGCGAAGCCGCCCAACTCCCCTCCGGCCCCGACCGCTACGAGGTCCTCGCCAGCGCCGAACGAATCCTTCTCCAGGAAGTCCCCGTCATCCCCATTTTCTTCTACAACCGAGCCTACCTCCTCTCCCCCAAAGTCAAAAACTGGCCCACGAATATCCTCGGCTACACCAACTACTCCGAAATCCAGATCCAGTAAGTGCGATCCCCGGGTCTGTCTTCGAGGGATTCGCTCGAGTGGTAGTAGGCGAACTCGGGTTCTTCGGTGTGGGTAAAAAAGGGGTGCTTGGGGC
>CAZWFJ010000293.1:0-3058 GCA_964633135.1 uncultured Puniceicoccaceae bacterium
GATAAACCCGCTCCCACGAATTCTCGAGAGGTCCCCGCACTTCTGGTTACACCCCGAACGGGCATATTTTAATTTTGTTGGTTGACTTGAACCGATTTCTGGTGGATCCTTCTCCCAGAATGAAAACCACCACCTCCTTAAAATCCCACAAAGGTTTCACCCTCATTGAGCTGCTAACCGTCATCGCCATTATCGGCATTTTGGCCGGGATCCTTATTCCCGCGATCGGAAACGTTCGTAAGAGTGCTTCGCAAGCCAAGTCGATGAGCAACCTGAAGCAGATTGCGCTCGCCTACAACACTTTCTCAAGTAGCGGCGGTCGCACGCGCACGATCAGTGACGGAACTTATAATGAGTCCACAGCACCCACAAGTGCCTCCAGTGTTCTCGAATGGCCATTGGTGCTCGCACAGAATGGTGGCTTGGTCGATGCAACCGTATATTACGTGGAGTCAGATCCATCAGTAACTGCTGAAGGCGGCATTGACACCCTCCCGAAAATTATTGGCCAGAAAGATACAAGCGGCCTTTTCGTTCCGAACAGCGACTGGACTGGCTTGGCTACTTCTGTTATTGGATACGAAATGGTCACTGGCACAAGTGCTAACGCAAACTCATCAACCACTCCGCTCCTCTGGACCAAAGGCCTGAAGACTGACGGAACCTGGGATCCTGATGTCAATCCATGGGGTTCGGACGGCGGCCACATTGCCTTCATGGACGGTCATGTTACTTTCTTCCAAAATGTCGCCCAGCCGCCAGCTTTGGTCGATGCTGCAGACGGATCATCCACTGCAAATATCGAAGAGACCTTGACCTCGAGTGGAAGGATCCTCAAACCAGATACTGAGTAACCGTTTCATTTCTTCCGAGAAAAGCCGGATTCGTAACGCGAATCCGGCTTTTTTATTTTACATCGCAGTTCCATCCTGTTTGAACCGCTCACCACCAACTCATGCCCAAACCCACCTACATCTTCGGCCACAAGAACCCGGATGCCGACGCGATTTGCTCGGCCATTGGCTATGCTGCTTTCAAGGATGCGATTGGAGAGAAGGGTTTTGAGGCCGCTCGATGCGGGAATTCGAATGCACGGATTGACTCCATCCTGAACCAATTTCACGTGCCTCTTCCGATCTTCATTGGGGATGTAACTCCACGGCTGGAGGACGTGATGAAGACCGACTTCTGGAAGGCCAGCCCCCAGAGCACCTGCGCGGAAGCTCTCCAATTGATCGACCAATATGATGTTCGCTCTCTTCCGGTGGTCTGCGAAGACGGCAAGGCGAAAGGATTGGTATCTATCTTCGACCTCGGCGAATACTTCACCCCCCGCGTGAGCGATCCCCTGCGGATGCGCAAGGTCCGGTCGACGATCACCGCGATCGCCCGTTCACTCAAAGCCGAGTGCATCCACCTCCACGAACCCGACGAGTTGGAGGAGCTATTTGTACGAATTGGGGCGATGGACATCCGTTCGTTCGGCAATTTTGCCGAAAAAGAGGTCAGCCCGCGCCAGAGCATTATCGTGGTCGGCGACCGGTGGGACATCCAGGAAAAGAGCATGCAGCTGGGCGTGCGACTTCTCGTCATAACCGGCAGTCTCGAAATTGATCCCGAGATGATCGAACGGGCGAAGGAGAAGAAAGTCAGCCTGATCGTCTCTCCTTACGATTCCGCCACGACCTCATGGATCATCCGATCCGCCTCCTTTCTCGATGATTTGTTTGGCACCGAGATGATCAAGTTTCACCGCGAAGATCGGGTGCGGGACGTCCAGAAGCGGATTGCCCGCAAATACGCTCCGCTCTACCTGGTGACGGACTCGCAGGACCGCCTTTTGGGCGTTTTTTCCAAGACGGACATATTCAAACCTCCGACAACCAAAATCGTTCTGGTCGACCACAACGAACTCTCCCAAGCCGTGTCGGGAGCTGGCGAGGTGGAAATTCTCGAGATTATCGACCATCATCGGTTGGGGAATATTCCGACGGATCAGCCGATCCTTTTCATCAACCGTCCGGTAGGCTCCACCTGCACCATCGTCGCCGACCGCTTTTTCAAGGAGGGACTTGAACCCTCACCCGCCATCGCAGGCATCCTCATGGCCGGACTGATCTCGGACACCCTTCTCCTGTCCAGCCCTACTGCCACCGCCACTGATAAGGAAATCCTCGACCGACTCGCAAAGATATCCAACGTCGACCCCAAGGACCTGGCCGACAACATCTTCACCTCCGGTTCGGTGATTCTCAACTCCAAGCCGGAACAGGTCATCCAGATGGATTGCAAAGTCTACGAGGAAGGCGATACGCGATTCTCCGTTTCTCAGGTGGAGGAACTTGGTTTCAACAACTTCTGGGAACACGAAACCGCACTCAAGGAGGCTCTTGATCATTTCCGCGAGGCCGAGGCTCTGCGTTTTTCCGCCCTGCTGATAACGGATATCAACACCCAGAACTCCCTCCTCGTTGTCTCCGGCGAGGAATCCCTGATCGCCAGCATTTCCTACCCCTCGGTTACGTCAGGCCAGATTTTTGAACTGAAGGGAATCGTCAGTCGCAAGAAACAACTGATCCCCTACCTCTCCAAGCTGTTCGCTGATTCCTGAGCGGTTGCGCAAATTGAGCGCAGGCAAAATTTTTCAAAGCTTTTCTTGACCTGCCCAGTCCAATCCGACAGTTTCTCTCCTTTCCCACGGGAAACGGCCAGATAGCTCAGTCGGTAGAGCAGAGGACTGAAAATCCTTGTGTCGGCAGTTCGATTCTGCCTCTGGCCACCATCTCCGCTCATTCCTCGTTGGATACCTCGATTGCTGGTGGGTGCTGAAGAACGCACCCACGTGGGGCATGGCTTCAGGTGGGTGCTGAAGCAACCCACCCACTGTGGGGCATGGCTTCAGCCTTGCCCGGAACGGTCCGCAGGGTCACGGCGACGCGGAAGATCGTGAGGAGGGCAGTAAGCGGCTAGGCCGGCCCCGGTGGGCGCTAAAGCAACCCACCTACGTGGGGCATGGCTTTCTCTGGCTTGAGCCTGTCGAAAGCAGCCTTGCCCGGAA
>CAZWFJ010000294.1:0-3029 GCA_964633135.1 uncultured Puniceicoccaceae bacterium
AAAACTTTTTATAGATAAAACCACATGAAATCCACGCCCCGATACATATGGCCCTATCAACAGGTTATCCGCAACGAATACGCGATATTTCGCCGCTCCTTCACGCTGGCAAAGCTTCCTCGGATTGCGCTTTTCCATTTATTCGCTGACTCTCGTTATCGACTCCGAATCAATGGGCAGACGGTTGCCCATGGCCCAGCTCGCTTTGCTCCAGAAGCTCCGGAATACGACAGCTTTGGTGTAGGACCCTGGCTCCACGAGGGTTCAAACACCATCTGCGTGGAGGTCAATGGCTATGGCACGCGCTCGGCAGAAAGGGTAGCGGGCGGGCGCTCGGGTTTTATTGCCTGGGGGAGCTTTGGCGGGGCGGATTTTGCGACGCCGGGCGATTGGCAGGTGCGCGCGGCCAACGATGCCTGGGATGCCCACGCGTTCAAGTTCAGCTTCATCCAACAGGCGATCGAGGTCTGCGACACCCGTGTTCTCGAACCGGCCTGGTTCGAACCTGGTCACGAGATTGGCGCAGGCTGGCAGGATCCGGTGATTGTTGAGGAGCAGGAAACTTGGGCGGAGTTGATCCCGCGCACGGTTCCCCATTACAAGGACACCCTCGACCGGCCCGCACGGTTCGACCTGGTTTCGCTCCTGAAAGACGAGGAACTGCGCTTCGGCTGCCGGGTCTACGAGCCGTCGCTCAGTTATAAGCTCGATTCCATGGGCAAGGAGAAACAGAAGGAGTTTCCCGGGTTTGCTTACGCGTTTTGGCTGCATTCTCCACGGGCGCAGTCGGTGCGGATCGGGCTGTTCTGGGGCGACAACTTCTTGAATGGCGAGAAGGTTGCGCAGGAATATGTGGAGACCCGCGCAAACCGGCAGGAAGCGGATCTTGCGCTGCGGGAAGGCTGGAACCTGTTCTACGGCGAGATGTCTCTCCTGCAGGATGTGTGGTCAGCGACTTTTGGGATTCCGCGCCCGGCGGAACTGGAAGTCCGTGCTGAACCTGACTTGGCGAGCGAGGCGCTCCTCAAGCATACAGGCCCCATCCCGGTGAACGATCTTCCGTCGAAAACCAGTGGCGCCCCGGCTGATGCGGATTCCCTGGCGGCTCTCGGGCTCGCATGGGAAGAGGTGACCGAGAACTCCCCCACCCCGCACCCCACCCGATTTCTGCGCTGGGACGAAATCGAAACTGTCGCCGCAGAAAATGTGCCCCCGGATTTCCCTGTGACCTGCCGGGTCGACAAAGGCCGGATGTGGGGCGTGAGCATGGACATGGGCCGGGAATACCACGGTTGGTTGATCGTCGACTTGGAGGCTCCCGCGGGAACCCGGTTGGACGTGCTTTTCGAAGAGCAAAAGCGTCCCGACGGTCTCCCGGGGCGACTCGGTTTCGCATTCAATGATACGGCGGACAGCTACGTGTTACGCGGCGGTCGCCAGCGGATCGAGGGGTTTCATGATCGCGGCGGGCGCCTCCTGCACCTCAGCCTGCGCGCGCCGGAAGGGACGGCGGCAGGGGAATTCCAAATCCACGATGTGGCGATTCGCTCTGCGGAGATCGCAGTGGCCGAACGGGGCTGGTTCCGCTGTGGCGACCCGATCCTGAACTGGGCCTGGCGTGCCTCGGCAGAGACGCTGAAGGTGTGCCAGATGGACGTCTATCTACCGGATGTCTGGCGCGAACGCGGCCTGGCCATGGACAACCGTCTTTCGACCCCGATGAACCGGGTGCTGGATGCAGACATGCGCGTGAGCCGTCGCAGTGTTGGGATGTACCGGCACGGCTTGGGCTATTTTCCGGACGGCATGCTCAACGCCTACATGCCCGCCTGTCCCACGGGTCCGCTGGCGGATTTCTCGCTGATGTGGCACCCTTGGGTGGAGGATCACTGGAATCTCACCGGCGACAATCAGCTCGTCCGGGAATGTCTGCCCACGATGGAAAATGTCCTCAACGGCACAGCCTGGATAGCGGGGGCTTCCGGCCTTTGGGATTCGGACCCGGCCAAACCGTTTATCGATTGGGGCGCGACTACAGAGGCCCAGTCTGCCGAAGAAAACGGGGCGCTCAACGCTTATCGGATCGCGGCGATCAACTGCACCGCCCGGCCCTGCGAAAGCGCACTCGGCGATGAGCAGCGCGCTGCGCATTGGCAGGACGAGTCCACGCGACTTCTCCAGGCTTTCCACGACCGCCTTTGGCTGGAAGATGAAGGCCGGTTCGCTGTCGGGACAAAAGACGGTGAGTCCTGGAAAGACACCAGCTCCATCCACGTCAATGTGCTCGCCCTTTACTTCAACTTGGCCACAGAGGCGCAGCGCCCGCGCATTCTCCAATACCTCACGCCGTTCATCCGTGACAACCTGCAAAGCTGCATCAGCGGCACCGGGCATCGCCGCAACAATTTCCAGATCCTGTTCCTGCACTATGTGCTGGAAGTGCTCTATACGGAGGGAGAGTTTGCCCTGGCCGAACGGTTTCTCCGTGATCACTGGGGATACCAGCGCGAGCAGGGAGCCTGGACAACCTGGGAGACGCTTCAGGCGAAAATGCCCAGCAGCCAGTGTCACGTCTGGAGTTCCACGCCGCTCATCCATCTATCCAGGGAAGTGCTCGGGATCCGACATAAGTATCCAGCCCGCGAAGACAGCTTTATTATCGCACCGGCGGGGGAAACCCTCGATTGGGCCGAAGGGGCCTATCCGTTGACCGCAGGGGGAGAAATTAGCGTCCGCTGGCGCGTGCATGCAGGCCTCTTTGAGATTGAAGTGCTTGCACCGGATTCGGTGGAAGTTGAAATTGCGCCGAGAGGACGCCTGGCAGATCTGCCACGGCGGGTTTTCCGCCGTCCCAGCACCTTTCAAGCAGCCAGTCCCTTAGAATAAAGACCCGTGTGCCTCGGGACTCTGGGGAATGGCACTTAGCCCGCATTGTTCACCAACTGGATCGAAGATAGGATTTTTCCGATATTTTGGTGAACATGATTTGGCTGCGGCGGGTGGTTCGCAGGCAAATTGTGGCAATTATG
>CAZWFJ010000295.1:0-3021 GCA_964633135.1 uncultured Puniceicoccaceae bacterium
GATGGAGGTGGGGCGCTTCTTTTCCGGGAGTTGGACTCCCACACCGGGACGATTCGACGTTTGGCCGGATGCTTTCGAGACGAACGGGACCCGGACCTGATCGAGCACAGCGTGGAAGAGTTGCTGCGCCAGCGCATCGGGGCGTTGTCGATGGGCTACGAGGATTTGAACGACCATGACAGTCTGCGTCATGATCCGGCCCACGGGCTGATGGCTGGCAAGTGTGACATTGAAGGGCTCAATCGCAGTGAAGAGAACCAAGGCAAGGCGCTGGCCGGCCACAGCACACTCAATCGGTTGGAGCAAAGTGCCCTGGGAAGGGACGGTCGTTACAAGAAGACCATTCCGGACATGGACAAGATCGAGCGATTGCTCATCGAGGAAGGCGTCAAGGCGATCCCCCGCAAGAGCAAGCGCATCGTGCTGGACTTCGATGCCACCGACGACCCTTTGCACGGCGAGCAGGAGGGGCGTTTCTTTCACGGCTACTACGGACATTATTGCTACCTGCCGCTGTATTGCTTTTGCGGAAACATTCCGCTGCTGGCCTTGCTGCGCGATGCCCGGGGCGACGCCAGCGAGGGAACCGTCCAGGCACTGGAAAAAATCGTTCCGGCGATCCGCCGCCGCTTCGGCCGCAAGGTGGAGATCGTCGTTCGCGGGGACAGCGGATTTGCCCGCGATGCGATCATGGACTGGTGCGAGTCAAACGGGCTGTTGTATTGCTTGGGTCTGGCCCGCAACAAAAGGCTGGAAAAGAAGCTCGCCCCCACCTTTGCAGTCCTCCGGGGCGAGCTCGAAGAGGGATCGTTGGAGATGCCGACGAGACGGTTCGCCGAGTTTGACTACCGCACGTTGGACAGCTGGAGTCGCAAACGCCGAGTGGTGGGCAAGGCCGAGGTTCTGGACAAAGGAGAGAACCCCCGCTTCGTGGTGACCAACTTCAAGCCGGAAGACTTCGAGGCCAGGGCTCTCTACGAAAACTTTTACTGTGCGCGCGGAGACATGGAGAACCGGATCAAGGAACAGCAGCAGGATCTTTTCGCCGACCGAACCAGCACCACGGCCATCGCCTCGAACCAGTTGCGACTTTGGTTCTCCGCCTTCGCCCATTTGATGCTCTCCCAATTGCAGGCCGTCGCCTTGGTTGGAACAAGGCTCGAAAAAGCCACCATCGGCACGCTGCGCCTTCGGTTGTTTAAGATCGCCGCCAGGGTCAAGGTCAGCGTCCGGCGCATCCGTTTCGAATTGGCCGAAGCTTGCCCGGACCAAGATGTTTTCGCGCAGGTTCTGAAAAACCTCCAAGCCTGGCCTTCATAGCCAAACACTTCGCTGCCCCAAATCCCCGAAAAAGCACTGCCGGAACAACCCGGAAGGCTTCACCGTGCCCGCATAACTCCCAAAATCTGGACAATACCCGCCCATTGCTCCATCCGGTCGCACGATTGCCCCAAATCGACTACGAACCACCCGCCACCGCCAGGTCATGTTCACCAAAATACCGGAAAAATCCTATCTCCGATCCAGTTGGTGAACAATGCGGGCTAGACGCCGCTTGATGGCTTGTCTTTTGAAACGTTGGGGTTTGCCATGCCAACGACTGAGAACTCCTCCGAAATGGCGGCAACGGACGATTCCCGAAAACCCTTCCGACCGCCTCACTCCGATGGAGACAAGTCGGAGAGAAAGCTCTTCAGACTTTCCGTGTCGATATTCCGCACGGTTCGGCCTTCGACTTCCGCGAGCCCCAATTTTCGCAAGCGGGCAAACACGCGCGAGAGCGTTTCACTGGAGATTCCGAGCTGACTGGCCAATAGATGCTTGGCCAGGGGCAAGGTAAGGGAGAGGCGGGCGTCCGTTGTGGGTGAACCCTCCATCTGAACCAGGATCCACTGCGCCACCCTCGACTCGGCCTGCTTCAACTTCAGGCTCTCGACGCTTTCGATCAAAAAGCGAAGGTGCAGGCTCATCGAGACCAGGATACGAAGGGCGAGGTCGGGATCGCGCTGGATCTGCGCGCGGAAAAACCGGGTGGGCACGAGAATCAGTTGGCTTTCCTCGATGGCCTTCGCGGCGGCCGGATAGGATTGGTCGCCGACGATGACCACCTCGCCAAGGCTTTCGCCCGGATAAAAGACGCGGATTACCTGCTCGCGACCATCATCCGTCGCGCGATGGACGCTGATGGCACCCGAGTGGACGACGTAAAATCCCTCGGCGGGTTCCCCTTCGTGAAAAAGGTAGGAGCCTTTGGGCAGCGTTCGAAACCGGCAACCCTCGGCCAGCGACTCCAGAGCCTCGGAGGGAGCGTCGGAAAACATCGGCACCCGGCGAAGGCTGCTGATCATCATGACGCGCCGGGAATCGGTTCCCGGCGAAGGGTTGTCGGATAGGGACATTGCAAATTGGGCGAAAAGCGGAGAAACTGACGCTCCAATTGACCCAAGTCAAGAAACCGCCTCCGGTTTCCCGCTATCGTGAGCACATGAAAGCTCAGGAACCCCGGACTCAAACTCTCGATCTTCGATTTCTCGAACCACCCGCTCCCTTGCAAAAAGCCCTTCAGGCAATCGCCAAACTTCCGCGCGGGGAGACCCTCGTCTTACACACCCGTTTTCGGCCCGTTCATCTTTTCGAAAATCTCGAACCGGAGGCTTTCGATTACGATTCGGAGGAAGTCGGCCCCAACCATTGGACCACCGCCCTCTGGAGAGTTTCCTCCTAGCCCTTCATCCATTCCAAGCCCATGAAATCTCCCCCTGAATCACCGAGCATCCGTTTCGAAACCGTCCGCGCCGCTCCGGTCGTCAGCCTCGGGTTTTTCGTGATCGGCATCCTGAGCCTGATCGCCGCGACGGCCATTTTGGGCCTGCACCCATCGGTTGCTTTCGGGGATTCCGAACAAATGGAGTTCCTCTCCTTCGCGGCCCTGATCGGGATGGGATTCGTCGGTTCCTTCGTCTTCGGTGCCGCCTACCTTGTCGCACCGGTGATGGGAGGGGCGACGCTCTTCAGCGAGCG
>CAZWFJ010000296.1:0-2955 GCA_964633135.1 uncultured Puniceicoccaceae bacterium
TTAAATACGAAATGGTATCACCGCCAAGCCCTACGAGTCAGGATCTCTGAATTTGCTGGCCCCTGGACTGGATGGCATCGATCCTCCGTCGCGAAGCACGTCTTCTTTTCAGGGGCGGGGGAAAAGGATTGTCTTTTCTCCGAGTTCAGAACCGCGCAGGGAATCGCCCCATTCCATCCGCTCGTCCCAACGGTCAATCTCCCGGGTTCCGATCCGATTGAGGATCTTCGCGCTGATCTCGGGCATGACTGGACGGACGGCTCCGGAGGCCAGGCGCAAGCCCTCGGCCATGCAGGCCAGCGAGGTTTCCAATCGTTTCCGATCCTCCGGATCATCCGACTTTGCGAGCTTCCAGGGAGCTCTGGTTTCCGCGTATCGATTGATCGACTTGATAAAGGTAAAGATCTCCTCCAGTGCTGCGTGAAACAGGAACCCATCGTAAGCATCCCTCGCCCGACTCCAGCATCTGGACCACTGTTGCCTCAGCTGCTCTTCTGGCTCCTCCAAGACCGAAACAGCGGGAACCTCTCCACCGGTGTAGCGCCCTCCCATGTTCAGGAGACGGCTGAGCAAATTCCCGAGATCATTCCCCAGCTCTCCATTGTAGCGGGCGAGAAAAAGCTCCTCCGAAAAATCGCTATCCTGCCCAACGGTCATCTCCCTCATTACAAAATAGCGAAACGAGTCAGCTCCGAATTTTTCAACCATCTCAAGGGGATTCACGACCTTACCCGCGCTCTTTGACATCTTGGATCCGGAAAGGGTCCACCAGCCATGCACGAGCAGGTGCTTTGGCAAGGATATTCCGCAGGCCTTCAGCATGATGGGCCAATAAACCGAATGGGGCGGCAGCATAATATCTTTGCCGATCACGTGGTAATCTGCGGGCCAAATCTCCTCAAACTGCGGAGTACCATAATGCACCGCCGAGATATAGTTCACCAAGGCATCAAACCAAACATAAGTCACGAACCTCTCATCGAAAGGCAGGGGGATTCCCCATGAAAGGCGCTCCACGGGCCGGGATATGCACAAGTCATTCAGGGGTTCCTTCACGAATTCCAAGACCTGCTTCAAGCGGTAGCGGGGGTAAATAAAATCCGGGTTTTCCTCCAGGAATTGGACCAGCCACTCCTGATAACGACTTTGGCGGAAGTAGTAGTTTCTCTCCTTGATCTCCTGCACCTCGCCAAATTCCTCCGGCCATTCCCCGTTACTCTTATCCTTTTCCAGCACAAACTGCTCCGCCCTGGTGCTGTAGAACCCCACGTGTTCCGCCTCATAAATTTCGCCTGCGTCGTAGAGTCTTTGCAGGAGTTGCTGGACGACCTTGCGATGCCGCTCCTCGGTGGTACGGATAAAATCGTCGTTCGAAATGTTCAAATCACGGCAGAGTCCGACAAAATGTCCAGCGATACGATTCGTGAATTCAATCGGCGCAATCCCCTCCCGCTGAGCCGATTGCTGGACCTTCTGCCCGTGCTCGTCCATCCCGGTGAGGAAATATACCTCTTCCCCGGCCATTCGCCGACTTCGGGCAATCACATCTGTCAAAACCTTCTCGTAGGCGTGCCCGAGATGGGGGAGACCGTTGGCGTAATCAATCGCAGTGGTAATATAGAACTTCTTCATCCAAAACCTTTAGCCAATCCCCACAAAGCCCGAAGTTCAACCCCGGAATCGTCCGAGTCTGCTTTCGGGGTCTGATTTTCAATTCAAAGTGCCTCCCTGCCATCGCTAGTATCGCCCGCCCTTTCAGGGCAAAAACGCACCCTGACCGCAATGGCACTCGGTTAAGACCTAAATCGAAATCGCTATCGAAATCGCTATCGGGTTTCGATTATTGTTACCTGTTGCTAAGCAGTTACTTAATAATTCTCGACTTCGATCCCGATCCCGATTTCGATAGCGAATCATCGATTAACCGAGTGCCATTGCACCCTGACCGCCCTTCCCAGGCAAGGTTGAAAGCCATTCTTCACAGTGGACAATTTATGTTCACTTTGTGGTTTCTGCCCATGTCGGTCCTGCACGGCTTGGAAGGTCAGCTCATTTCTGAAATCGGCTCAGCCAGTTTTCAATCGTCCGCCTTCCTCGCCTTTGGAGAGCGTTTGCGAATTTTGCAGTGTCTTCCCGCAGGCCGACCGGATTCACCCCGGGTGTCTTGGCGATTTCGAAGGCGTGGCCGACCAGCCAGTGTTCGAATGCGTGCGGATTCAGTTCGGGATGGCACTGGAAAGCCAGAACGTGTTCGCCGATGGCATAAATCTGGTTTGGGTAATCAGCGGTGGAGGCGAGCAACTGCGCGCCCGCCGGCAAGTCGAACGTATCGCCGTGCCAGTGTAGCATTTGCCCGCCATCCTCGCCCAGTGGGGCGACGACGCTGTCCCTGCCCTCCTTCGTTAGCGACAGGGGTTTCCACCCGATTTCTTTTCCGCCCGCTCCCGCGTAGACCTTCGCCCCGGCCGCATGAGCGATGATTTGTGATCCCAGACAGATTCCGAGTATCGGCTGTTGCCGTTCGAGCCGCTTGGCGGCAATTGAAAGTTCCTGCATTAAAAACGGATAAGCCCGCTTGTCCAGGATACCGATTGGACCTCCCAGAAACACAGTCAAATCCGCTTCGCTCGCAGCGCGCAGGTCGTCGCGGCCTGCCTCCAGATAGACGATTTCGAATCCGGCGTTTTCGATTGGTGTCGCGAAACTTCCCAGGTCTTCGAAATGCACATGTCGGATGGCCATCGCCTTCTTCTTTGCGGTTGTCATTGTGTGAACCTCTTTAGGGACTCCGAAGCCTTTTGCCTTCGATACTTGTTGTCAAAACGGTTCGGTCATCGTGGAGCTCACTCGCGCGGCTTGTCCGCGTTGAGTGCAGGGTCTGGTTGGGATTTTGTTTCATAGGGATCGAAATCGCTATCGAAATCGGGATCGATTCCGTAGTTTGAGGGTTCTTCC
>CAZWFJ010000297.1:0-2906 GCA_964633135.1 uncultured Puniceicoccaceae bacterium
TGAGCCGAGAACCAACGACTTACGTAAAATATACCCTAAAACAGCTTAAGTCGGGGTAGTAGAGCCAGAGGGTGTAGTCGCCGGAGGCGGTGGAGATCGGCCAGTAGATGGGGGCCTTGCGGCGGCTCTTGCTGTAGCGGGCGAGGTGGCTGGCGAAGAACTGGGCGGGCGTGCGGAAGTAGTCGCGCAGGTCCCTGGGCGTGCGGCCCTCGCCTTGCAGGATTTCAATCGCCTCCGCTTCGATGGCCGTGGCCCGGTCGCCCCAGGTCACGCGCAGCGCCTCGCGCACGCGGCTGACGATGTCCTCGGGGTCGTTGGCGTCATCGACCAGGATGCCGTTCCACGTAACGCGAAGCGGATAAGTCGAACGGAGCGCGGGCGTCCCGCCCTCGTTGTCTGAACGGAGCGTGGGCATCTTGCCCTCGTTTTTTAAAGATAGACTTAAAGTTGAGGGCGAGACGCCCTCGCTCCGTTGTTTCGAGGGCGAGACGCCCTCACTCCCAAAGGTCCTTCGAAATTCTGCTTCTGTCAGCGGTAGCCCATCCTCGCCTTGCAGCATACCGGGCGGGCAGACGGGCAGCGGGTCGAAGGGATCGGGCAACTCGGGCGGTTGCCGCTCGCCAGTGGCGTAGCGGATATCCCAGCGGCCGAGGGCGGTGCCGAGAAGGTAATCAAGGAGTTGACCCGCCAAGGCCGGACCGTCGGCGGTGGTCGAGACAGAGTCGTCGTCCTCCTCGGAGTCGTCGTCAGACGATTCGGTGTTCGAGGCTTCGTCGCCGAGCATGGCATTGATGGCACGGCGGTCTGCTTCCCCAATGCTGTATAGATCGTAGGCAATATCGTTGATGGCCGAGCGGGAAGAGGCAAGAGAGGCGGCGGAATCATCGAGCACGGCTGACCAGGCGGCAAGGCCTTCGCTCAAGGTGTTCCCGGACTGGGCCAAGGTCGGGACGACGAAGGCTTGACTGCACAGTTCGGAGGTGTCCGGGCGGCGTTTGGCAGCCCAAGCCTCCCGGGCCAAGTCTGCGAGGTGCTTATCCGTGGTCATCGGAAGAACGGTTCGCTGGATGACGCCGACTTCGTAGGAGCCAAAGGCCATCTGAATCTCAACGAGTCCCCGGAATGCTTGGCTGGTCGTTATGGCTAGCAAGCCGAGAAGTTCTTCGACCTTATCCGTTTTAACGAATGCTGCCGGGCCTTTGTCGGCAAATACACATCCTGCTGGCATCGCCCGCAGAGCCAATCCGCTTTGAGTTCGCCTTGGCCAGGTGAGGCCCGGGCGGCGGTAGAAGGCCGTGTTTTGTGGACGGGACAAAGGCTTCTGCCCTGAAGGATCACCAATACATCGGATCTCAGTACCATCCAAAGCCCAATTTACCTTAAGAAAAACATCGGCATAAAACGGTGAGTAGCTGCCGCCTTTAGCAAAAGGGAACCAGGTGTGGTTGGTCGCGTCTCGTGTTTCGCTGGGTGTCTCCCAAGCTGTCCGGACGAATCGAAAGTCGTCGGCAGTAGCGAGTCCTTGTCTGACGGTTCGTTCCTCGTTTTCAAATGCAGGTAGCTCGGTGAAAACTCGGCGAATGCGTTCGCTGACCCAATAAGCGAAGGGCGCATTCGGCACTTGGCGGAAGGAGGACGGATCGACGGGAAAGACCGATGACGGTGCGCTTCCGCGGCGTAGGCCGGTAACGGCGGTGGCGAGCGCCGGTGCGGGGTCTTTTTCTTGAAGGAGTCGAAAGCAGAGCATGGGTCAGGCAGCGTTGGGTTTTGCGAGCACGTAGGCGGCAGCCTCGACCATGGCGGCATCCATAACGCCGTGGCCAAGGTCGACTAGCAGTTCAGGTGTGAGAAAGCCGAGCACGACTTGATCGCGCCACTTGGAGAAAGAGGAGAGAAAGAAGCAGGTGCGTGAGGTTATAGCTCCCACGCGTCCGCTCGGCATCACGATTTGCCCGCCGCGATCCACGAAGGCGGCAAGGATATCGCTGTAGCTATTCGGGTAGGCTTTCTTTGATTCGGTTTTGTATTGTTTCGACCAGTCCCCAAACGGCGGATTCATCACCACCGCATCATAGCGTTTCCGGCAGAGATCAATGAAGGCAAAGCCACGCGCCGCGTCTTGGGCAAACAGCCGCCGCTGGAAATCACCCGCTTCCGCAGATTCGGCGTAGTCCTGCAAAGCCACGTAAATCCGCTCCTCCGCCTTATCCCAGAAGGCCTCATCGGTCACGCCCGAGAAATCAAGCCCAAGTTCGGATTGGCTTTCAGTGGTCAGTGGTCGGTGGTCAGTTCCTCTGGTTGAAACAGCTCAGCTTGTTTTAGCTTAGGTGCTTTGAGCCAGTCCTTCTTTGCGGTGGCGACGAGTTCGGTAATCTCTTCCTCGATTTTGAGGAGGGTTCCCGCCTCCCCGGCGAGTTGCATCTTCTCGAAGATATGTTCCACCAGGCCCGCGATGGCGGGTTGGTTGAGCGATTCGCAGAAGCTTTGCAGCTGTTCGATATTGCCCGGCATCGGTTCGGCACAGACGACATTGGAGCGCATGATCTGCGGCCGGTCATGCGCTTGGACGTTGGCCTGCTGCCAGGTCTTTTGCGCCCGCAGCCAGAGGGAGAGCCCGGCGATCTGCACGGCACGGGGGTCGATGTCGACGCCGTGGATGTTGTGCTCGATGATGAGTCTTGGGATGTCGCGAAGGTAGGCTTCCTTTGAGGGGTAGAGGGAGCGGAGCGAGGGCATCCTGCCCTCGTTTTCATAACGGAGTGAGGGCGTCTCGCCCTCGTTTTTTAAAGATGAACTTTCACTTGAAGGAGGGACGCCTTCATTCCGTTGTTTCGAGGGCGGGACGCCCTCGCCTCGAGATTGGTTTTACTAGAACCTGAATCTAGTTTTTTGCGAAAAATCCTCTG
>CAZWFJ010000298.1:0-2851 GCA_964633135.1 uncultured Puniceicoccaceae bacterium
GGGGTAAGGGGGGCGGGGTGCTTCAGTTTTTGGGGGGCGCAGGGTGAATTCGTCCCCGGATAATGGCCAGCAGGCGGTCGGTTGATTCTTCGACGGATTCGGTCTCGGTATCAAGGATCAGTGCCTCCCCCGCCCCGGGTTCCTCGAATCCAGAATCCTTGCCGGTGAACTGCTTCACGCCCCCGGCGGATGCCTTGGCGTAAAGTCCTTTCACATCCCGCCGGGCGCATTCCTCGAACGAGGCTTTTACGTAAACCTCCAGGAAATCATCTTCCCCCACGGTGTTGCGTGCGAGTTCGCGCAGTTCTCGCTTCGGGGTAATAAAGGAGGCCAGGGTCACCACGCCTGCCTCTTTGAAAAGGCGGGCCACCTCGGCAATGCGGCGAATATTTTCCCACCGGTCCTCGTCGGAGAATCCCAGGTTTCGGTTCAGTCCACTGCGGATGTTATCGCCATCAAGAATCTGGGTCATGATTCCCTCGGCATGAAGTGCCCTCTCCGCGCCATTGGCGATGGTGCTCTTGCCTGAGCCAGAAAGGCCGTAAAGCCAGATCACAATGGATCGCTGGCCGAGCAAGCGTTCCTTGTCGCCCCGGTCGAGGAGCCGATCGAATACCGGGTGAATGTTCTCTTGCGTCATGGCTTACTTTGAGGATCTCAGCTTTCGGCGCGCGATGGCCGCATTGACGAAGGCTGCGAAGAGCGGGTGGGCAGAATTTGGCTTCGACTGAAACTCAGGGTGAAACTGCACCCCAACAAACCAGGGATGGTCTCTCAGTTCAACAATCTCGACCAGATTGCGCTCGGGGTTTCGCCCGGCCACCATGAGACCGGCCTCCGCCAACTGATCCTCGTAGGCATTGTTGAATTCAAAGCGATGGCGGTGGCGCTCCCGGACCAGGGAACTCCCGTAGGCCGCAGCCGCCTTCGAACCCTCGGTAAGCGCGCAGTCGTAGGCTCCGAGCCGCATGGTGGCTCCCTTGGCCGTCATGCCTCGCTGGTCCTCCATCAAGTCGATGACGGGATCCGCGCACTGGGCGGCAAACTCGGTGCTGTTCGCTTCCGTGAGGCCAAGCACGTTGCGGGCGAATTCGATTACACTCACCTGCATCCCGAGGCAAAGACCGAGATACGGAATCGCATTCTCACGGGCCAGGCGCACCGCCTCGATTTTTCCCTCAATCCCGCGATCGCCGAATCCCCCCGGGACCAATATGCCATCCAGGCTGCTAAATTCGTCCGGAACCTCGTCCTGCAGGGCCTCCGAATCCACCCGGATCACCTCGATGCCGCAGTCATTGGCAATCCCCCCGTGGGTGAGGGATTCGTAGACGGATTTGTAAGCGTCCTGCAGCTCAATGTACTTGCCCACCACACCGATCCGTACCTGGGTGAGTGGATACTTCAGGCGGCGCACCACATCCTGCCATACCGTCATAGCTGGCCGATCGTCGGCCAGCCGAAGTCCCTTGACTACGAGGGTATCCAGATTCTCCCGCTGAAGCATCAGCGGCAATTCATAGATCGACGACTCCACATCCTGCTCCTCGACCACGGCCGAGAGCGGAACATTGCAAAAAAGGCTTAACTTCTGGCGCAGCTCACCGGGGATCGGCTCCTCCGTGCGGCAGATGAGAATGTCCGGCTGAATCCCGATCTCGCGCAGCTTGGCGACACTCATCTGGCTCGGCTTGCTCTTCAACTCGCCAGCCGCCTTCAGGTAGGGCAAAAGGGTTACGTGGATGAAGAGGCGATTCTCGTGCCCAATCTCCAGCGAGAACTGCCGCATCGCCTCCAGAAAGGGGAGTCCCTCAATGTCTCCGATCGTCCCCCCGATTTCGGTGATCAGAATGTCCACGTCCTCACCGGCCGCGTAGATGCGCTCCTTGATTTCGTTGGTCACATGGGGAATCACCTGCACGGTCTTGCCAAGGTAATCGCCCCGGCGCTCCTTCTGGATCACAGATTCGTAGATTTGGCCTGAGGTCAGATTATTAAACCGCGTCAGATTGCCCGAGGTAAACCGCTCGTAATGGCCGAGGTCGAGATCCGTCTCAGCCCCGTCATCCAGGACGTACACTTCCCCATGCTGGAAGGGACTCATCGTACCGGGATCCACGTTCAGATAAGGATCGAACTTCTGTATCCGCACCGAAAACCCCCGCTGCTCCAAAAGTGCTCCTAGAGCGGCTGAGGTAAGCCCCTTCCCCAACGAGGAAACAACCCCTCCCGTTACAAAAATGAACTTCCCTGCGGACGCTGTAGATTCTGTCATGGAAGACGCTTTTGCCAAATCGACCGGAGGAAAGCAACCCCCGAGGAGAACTGCGGAGAAATTCCTGTAGCGGAAGTGGGAACCGCTTTTTGAAACGCGTCCCCCGTTCCGGGTGAATTTTTTGTGCGGGGTAAGTAAAAGTGGCTTCCAGCCGCTTTCGCTCATTAGCAAGCGGCAAGATGCCAATGGCACTCGGTTAAGGCCTGAATCGAAATCGCTATCGAAATCGCTATCGGGTTTCGATTATTATTACCTGTTGCTAAGCAATTACTTAATAATTCTCGATTTCGATCCCGATCCCGATTTCGATAGCGAATCATCGCTTAACCGAGTGCCATTCCGGACAGGCGCAGGTAGGTCTGAGTTTGTTCCTATCGTATTTTCATCCATCCACTAAAACCTCTGCGCCACTGCGCCTCTGCGCGAGACTAAATTCTCCAAATGTCTAGTTGCTAGCCATTTTTAATGCCCAAAATGAAGGCATTTATTCCTGTTGGAAAAAATTTGTTATGCCCCCCGTTCCATCGCCCATGAAAAGCGACATCTAAAAAGCTGATGAAAAGAATTTTATTATAA
>CAZWFJ010000299.1:0-2847 GCA_964633135.1 uncultured Puniceicoccaceae bacterium
TTCACGAAAGCGTTCCTTCAGCGAGCCGAGCTCTTCATCGGATCGGGTGAACCGCAGAAGAGTCTTCTCTTGTCGGCGTCCCTAAAATTCTCCCGCGCCTGTTATTTCGTCAAGTTGACATCCGTGAGTTTGAGGGACTCGTACTGCGTTGCCTTGACGGTTGCGCGGTAAATCTCTATCCGGGCGAATTCAGTGCCGGGAGGGAGATCCTTGAATGTCACTGTCATCGTTGAAACGCCTCCGCCGAAGCCCCACGATGAGGACTGCCCGGGAATGGCTTGTTCGTGGTCTTTGAGGAAGAGGGCCATAGTAATCCGGTCCGAGTCGATGGTGGGATGCGAAGGTTCGGTCATAAACGTTGGCAGATAGGCACCGAAGGTAAAGATGACATCGTCTTCATGGGTGACGACAGAGCGGATAAAAAAGCGACGTCCGTCTTTCACGAAGGAGGCACCTTCCCGGGGTTCGATTGGTCCCATAAGGGCGGGGCTTACGACGCTGAATTCACCATTAATCCATACACGGACCGGATCGTCCAATTGGCGCACCTTGCCTACGTTCAAACGAAGCATCTGTCCTTGGACCAGGATCATCTGACCATCGGCTGATTGGGGGCTGAGACGGTGCGCGCCTCTGAATTCGTTAGGATCTGATTCGAATTTGGTTTGGCCGTTCTCCGCAGTGATCGTCCAGCTAAACGGCTCGAACCAGAGTTCCTCGTTGGGACCGATCCCCTCCACTTCGAAATCGGCCGAGTATGTGAGTTTTTTTTCGCCGTTATAGCTTGCCGAACCGGTTTGGCGGAAAGTTCCTTCGACCGGTCGAATGGTGAGACCTCCTTCTCCGAAGCTCGAATCGATCAATCGGTCCGAGAGTCCTTCTTTGGAGGGAAGAAAGGCCATCGCAATGAAAAAACCGGCGATAAGCAGGACCCAGCAGAATCCTTTCCTTTGTCGCTTGTAATACAGCATCAGGGTGCCGGACAAGAGGGAGAGCCAGAAGACGACTTGTATCCAAACGAGCCAATGGTCAGGGACGTTTGCGGGAAGCATTCCGTAGTATAATTTGAATTCGGATTCCACCAGCAGGTATCCGGCGACGATTTGGAAAATGAGGAGTCCCAGGAAGAGCAGGACTATGAAGAGAAGGTAGCGGGGAAGGGACCGCGTTTGTGCCGCCAGGAAAATCTGCGCCAAAACAAAGGTCATGACGTAGAATCCGTCGCCCAGCGCGTAAGGTATAAGCGAGGCCCCGTCGTTCAGAAGAAGGGTCAGGGAATCGGTGACGCAGTAGTAGCCGGCCACGAGAATACCGGAGAACAGGACCTTCTCCAGAAGAAGCCGGAGCCGTGGGATCGGGCGGGTGCGCCACCATGCGTCCGGGTCGGCGAGGGTCTCCTCCTGGACCGCCATGACGATCACGAAGAAGCAGAGGCAGCCGGCGAGGAACCCGGTGAGAAGGGCAAGGGAATCCGCAAAGCCCGAATCGGCAAGGCCGATGTCGGTCGTGAATCGGACGATACGAAGAACCCCGAAAACCAGAAAAATGATCCAGGCCCAGCGAAAGCGGAGGAAGTCCTTACGGAGAAAGTGGAGAACCATAGTCAGAGGGGGAAGGCGCGGGCGGTAAGAATTTCGCGGACACTGGGTTTGGTGATTTCCAGGGTTAAACCGGCGTAATGATTCCTGAGCGATTCTTCGTCGTTCTCCTTCCATGAGAGAATACCGATCGGTGCGCCTCCAGAATCCCGTTTTTCGCGCAGAATCCGAACCGGTCCGTCCGGGATGGATTCTGGGTCCGCTCCCGGGAAGGAAATCTTGGCATGTGCATCGATGAAATCCGCGAGCGGCAGATCCTCCACTTTTTTCCCTTTGCGGAGGAGAACGAGGCGCGTGGCTACGGGTTCCACCTCTTCGACGTCGTGGGTAGTCAGGATAATCGAGAGGGACTCGTCGCGGGCGAGGCGAACGAGCAACGCGCCTACCTGATCCCGGGTTTCAACGTCGAGGCCGCTAAACGGTTCGTCCAACAGTAGGAGAGCCGGTTTGGCGGGAAGATTGGAGGCGATCGCCACTTTCATTCGTTGTCCACGGGAGAGGTGTTTGATCTTCTGGTTCGGTGGAAGATCAAAGGCCTCCAGGAGCCGGTCGGCCATCTCCGCATCCCATGCGGAATGAAGTCTGGAGCAAAACCCGATGAACTGACGAACGCTCATCCATGCGGGAAGCTTCTGGCTTTCGGAGATGAAGGCGATGCGGTCGAAATCCACGCCGTCAAGTTTTCCCGAAGAAACTCCGAGCAGGGAGGCTTCTCCACAGGAGGCATGGTAGATGTTGAGAAGCAGTCGGAACGTGGTGGATTTGCCGGAGCCGTTGGAGCCGAGAAGAGCGACAACCTCTCCGGGAGCGACCTGAAGATCGAAGCCGTTCAGTGCGTCGACTTGTCGGAAGGATTTACCGAGTCCTTCGGTTGCGACAAGGAGATTCTGCGGCGAAGTGGGATTGGATTCGAGGACGTATGGCATCGGTATGACAGAGAGTATGTTGTTTACCCCAAGCAGCCCGAAGGGGGCGCTGCAAGTGTTCCCAGTGAGGCCGTCTCCGATGGCGGAGGTTGGGGATCGAAATCGGGATAGCTGATGCCATAGCGCCAGTTCGGCAATGAAGGTTGCATAGTTTTAATGAAGTTGGGGGAAAAAAACGATTAGCAGCTTTTTAAGGCAAAGGGAAGGATGTTTTACTAGGCATTAGTTATGAGAATTTTAAAAATTCATACGAAGCTTTAAGCCTAGTATCTAGGCTTGCAGAAATCATCTGAATGACAAGGCAATTCACCGGCCCGACAAAC
>CAZWFJ010000300.1:0-2824 GCA_964633135.1 uncultured Puniceicoccaceae bacterium
CGTTGTTGGCCGGTCTGGCGCAATTTTTTTCTGAGTCTTTCCAACACCGTTCAGGAGGAGGACAGAACTCTGGCTGTTTTTTTTGCTCAATGGCGGCGTTGCTCCTTGGTCACAGATGTCAATATGCTCCCTCGCCGCGCCTTGTCAGCGAACAAAATACCGTGGGCATATCGCTATGCTTATTTTCTTCCAGGCCCTAAGGACTGAGCCGGGCAATCGACCACGATTGCCCTCCTTCTTCCCGCACGTACTCAAACCGGTCGTGAAGCCGACTCGGACGTCCCTGCCAGAATTCAAATCGCTGCGGCCTCAGCCGGTAACCGCCCCAGAAATCGGGCAAGGGGATCTCGCCCTCACCAAACTTGCGCTTGATCTCCTCCAGTTTCATCTCGAGCATCTTGCGCGAGGAGATCACGCTGCTCTGATCGGAAACCCACGCCCCCAGCCGACTTCCCCTCGGGCGACTCGAGAAGTAGCGCAACGATTGCAGTGTCGATATTTTTTCGCAATGCCCCTCCACGATCAACTGCCGCTCCAGCTGCACCCAGGGGAACAAGACCGAAGCAGCGGCGTTGGCGGACAAGTGCTTTGCCTTGCGACTCCGGTAATTCGTGAAAAAGACAAGGCCCTTCTCATCGAACGCCTTGAGCAACACCATCCGCTGCGAGGGACGGCCCTCCGCATCGACGGTGGCCAGCGAGAGCGCGTTGGGTTCTTCAATGCCAGCCGTCTGTGCCTGGCTGAACCAGAGACGAAACTGATTCAAAGGGTCCGGGCAAAGATCTTCCCGGCTCAAGCCTTCCCGGGTATACTCGCGACGCAGTGATCCTATATCTTCCATTTCGGCAGAAAGTGGCAGAAATCCCCGCCCGGGGCAAACCCGTCGTTGCGTAGTCTCCCATTTCCGGCATCCTTTTCCTCATGCTGATCCAACGCCACCTATTCACCGCCGCACTGATCGTCACCGGAGTTCTGATCAGCAGCTTTGCCCAAGCCAAACTCGAACACGACGCCGAGGTGAAATCCTTCACCTTTCGAAAATTTGATGATCAGGGTCTCCGCATCTGGGATCTCTCCGGGCAGGAAGCCGTTTTTGTCAGTGACAATGTCATACGAATCATTGAGATGCAGCTTGCCATAACTTCGACGAGGACGGGTGGCAAGACCTTCTTGCGCAGTCCCAATGCCCGGATCTATGTCGAGGAGAATGCGGCAACTGGCGAGGGATTCCTATTCGTTCAGGGAGAAGGTTATGAGGCGGAGGGGAAAGATTGGGAGTGGCGCGGAGCCGAGCGCAAGATCCAAATCCGCGAAGGGGCAAAGGTTACGTTTGACGATGCGATTCGGCGGATCCTTAAATAACCCGAAAAATCCTTCTCCCACTTATGCGCATCGCCACATCCCTCCTGTCATTTATCCTTCTATGGACCGCAGCGGCGGGGTCTGCGGCAGATGACGCTTCCCGCCCCGTCGATCGCGAGAACCGCCCCCCCCCTACCACCGCCGAAACCAAAACCTCCATCACCAGCGACAGTTTAGAGGTCATCAACACCGAAAAGGGAAATCGATTCATTTTCTCCGGCTCGGTCGCGATCCAGGGCGAGGACTTTCTGGCCACCTGCGACCGCATGGAGGTGAAGACCGACTCCACCGGAGCCGATGACTTCGGAGCCATCGCCCTTATCGAGGCCACCGGGGAGGTGACAATCCGCCAGGGGAGCCGGGTAGCCACAGCCGGCAAAGCCCTCATTTATCCGCAGGAGGATGAGGTGGTGCTCGAAGACGGCCCGAAGGTCGCTGATGGACGCGGAACCGTCACGGGTTACCGTATGATCCTTCATGGCAAAGACCGCAAGATCACCGTCGAACCAGGCCCCGACGGGGTACAGCCCCGCGTCGAGCTTCCCTCCCTGCGGTCGATTCGAAACGAAGAAGACAATGAGTGAGGAAACACCCCCCCCCTCAATCAGGACCGCAGGACTGAGCCGCGATTTCGGAAAGCGCCGCGTCGTCAACAATGTGGACATTTCCCTGCAGGCCGGCGAGATTGTCGGCCTCCTTGGCCCAAACGGAGCCGGCAAAACAACCACATTCTACATGATTGTCGGACTCATCCAGCCAACAATAGGCCAAATCTTTTTGCGTGGGACGGATGTCACCCGACTTCCCATGTACCGCCGGGCCAGGCGGGGCATCGGATACCTCCCCCAGGAAGCCTCCGTCTTCCGCAAGATGACAGTGCGCAATAATCTCCTCGCAGTGCTCGAAACCCTCGGCATTCCCAAAAAAGAACGCGAGGAGGCGGCCGACGAGAAACTCGCCCAGTTCGGGCTGGAAAAGATCGCCCACCAAAAGGCCTTTACGCTCAGCGGCGGGGAGCGGCGAAGGGTCGAGATCGCTCGCGCCCTCGCCACCCGGCCAGAGTTTCTCCTCATGGACGAACCATTCAGCGGGGTCGATCCGATCAGCGTGGATGACGTCCAATCCATCATCCGCGACCTCAAGAATATCGGTATTGGTATTCTTATTACAGACCACAATGTCCGGGAAACACTCGAAATCACGGACAGGTCCTACCTGCTCTACGAGGGAAGGGTGCTTTGCGAGGGGAATCGCGGGACCTTGCTAAACGATCCAAATGCGCGGAAATTTTATCTCGGCGAGGGCTTCCAAGCGTAGGGAAAGTGCGGTAGGCCCGGCCCAAATTTTTAGTGCGGGGTTAGTGGAAGTAGCTTGCAGCCGCTTTCCTTGCGCCACAAGCGGCAAGATGCCGCTTCTAGTGTGATCATGAAAACATACAATCCAGTCAGTGAAAGTCTGACCG
>CAZWFJ010000301.1:0-2729 GCA_964633135.1 uncultured Puniceicoccaceae bacterium
AAAACGAGCCAAATTAATTAACTGAAAACAAAAAATCCAGCTTAGGAATGTGTGCCGAATCGCCCTTTTCGGGCACAATCCGGGAATCAGTCTTCTTCTTTCGGGTCTTGTCCGTCAGGACATGGAACTAAAGACGACGTGCGCTGCCCGACTTCTCGTGGAGTCAGCCAAACTCGCGTCTGGAGAATGCGAGTTGATGGATCATCTCGGTCCAAACCGAGTGTGACGCATTCTCACGGGGAGAACGGCCAATCGTTTGGGGTCTTTCTTCTCACCTCCGGCGCCATTTCCCGGAATGGGCAACCGTTAGCTGATACTTTCGCTCTGTTTCCCGAATTAGAAACGGCATCGGACACTCATCGACGAACTCAAAGTCCGGGTCGAGCATCTGCTTCAGCTCCTCGGCGGAATCCAGTCCCTCCGATCGACCGCCGATCCATTCGGCACGGGCGGTGTGCTCCTCCATCCAGGTAAATGGGGAATTCAACACCAGAAGCCCGCCGGGCTTCACCAAGTGGGGCAATTGAGCGAGGAAACGGCGAGGGTGGTGCAAGCGACAGAGCAGGTTCGCCCCCAGAACCCAATCGAAAGAACCGATTGCTTCGGGAAGTTCATGAGCATCGCCCACCTCGAAGCGCACCCGCGAGGCGTCAATCCCCTTCGGTTTTTCGGCAGTGAACTCCGTTGTCCGATCGCCCTGCATTTTCATCGCGTAAAGGATCGTTTCACCGCAACGAAGCCGTTCAGCTGCCGCGATGAAACCTTCCGAATAATCGATTCCCAACACCTCCCCGCAGTACCGGGACATCTCGAAGCTCGATCTTCCCACCGCGCATCCAATCTCCAGGCCGCGTTCCACTGGGGTCTGTGGGAACCTTTCCGACACTAGTCGCTCCGCATAGCCGGTCGCGAAACCGAGAGCATCTCCCCATGGAAAGACCTCCTCCGGCTCCGCATAGTGAAAATGTAAATATTCCGAGATCAGACTCTCTGACTCGTAGTCCACCGCCTTTCCTTTTCCCATCGTGAGGAACCTAATTTCAGCTCAGCACTGCGGCTTCCCTCTCAAGAAGGTTGAGCAAATAGGGAGCGGGGCTGTAGTTCTCCAGAATGACCGTTTCCTCGCCGCTGCGGTGCATCCGCACCTGCTTGACTTTGATCTCCGGAGTTTTGTGCGGGGCATAGAGCACATCGTCGTGCGAGGCATTCTCGCGATGTTTGAACAAGTCGGGAGTCAGATGCCCTCCCAGATGGTCGTCGCGCCCAGTGGCAATGTGGCAAGTGCCAAGGATCTTCTCATCCTGAATGTCGCGCCCGGAAAACGGAAGCTTTTGCGTACCGAAGCCGAGTTCTCCCAATGCTCCGGTCATCGGATCATCCTGCAGTTTTGCATTATGCTCTTCGATTAGAGAGTAGTCTCCGTAAATCAGCCGGGAACGGACAATTTTCCCATTCTCCACAGAAAGAAGCCCCAGAGTCTCATCATTATACTTGAAGGGAAACTTTCCGCTGGCCGACGTCGGCACGAAATAAACCTCTCCGGCTGGGAGGTTGGCGACATCGGGCTTCCCCCTCGGGCAAAGGCCATGGCTCTTTTGCGCCTCCTGCCGGTCGGTTTCCAGTCTCAGCGTAGTAACCTGATTCTCGACTTCGAAATCGATTTCAAAGCAATCCGCCCGGGTCAATCCCTGGCGCAGCAATTCGGCCTCCCGGCTCACTCGCTCGTAGTCAACAGAAAGACCAGTCTCCACGATGATTTGATTCAGCCCGTGGAGGGTGGCCCCGCGGAATCCAAATTTCTTTGCCTGGGCAGTCAACGGCGCAGTCGCGGAAAAAGTGGATACGGTCAAAATAATTTCATAATTTGGATAAATGTCCTTTTCCAAACTCAGATGATTCCCCTTCGGGTCGTAACAATCGTCGTCCATATCGAGGTTGCTTCCCCCCGACTCCTTATAGGCAAAAATCTCGCCTCCGGTGTAATTCAGGGCTTTTAAGTCGCCGTTTTTAAAGCCTTTGTAGAAAACCTCGTAGCCATAATTCTGAATCGAAAGCGATTCATCCGATAGAAACCGGAAATTCTCGATCTCCTTCGGGTCAGGCAAATCAATCAGGATACAAAGCTTCTCACCCTGCCCGTCGCCGAAACAAGTCGTCATCAAGCGCTGGAGAGAAAACGGAGGGAACTCTTCGTGGTTATACATAACTTTTCGGAAGGAGTCTCTCCCTCAAAATAAGTCAAGGAGCGGGGCGAAAAACATCCCCCATCTGATTCTTATGGGGGCTGAATGGTATGGACCGGAGGATTGGTTTTGGACGAAGGTCCAGTGTTGCGATGAGGCAGATCTCGCCCGCATTTCCGCGCGGGTGTAACCAGAAGTGCGGGGACCTCTCGAGAATTCGTGGGAAGCGGGTTTATCCCGCGATATCAGAGGCCCGAATGGGGCATCGCCGCCGGAAATCGGGGCATAAAGCCCCTCCCACTCCCCGCCGGAAATCGGGGCATAAAGCCCCTCCCACTCCCCGCACTTCTGGTTACACCCTCTTTTGCGTTCTCAGGCCCGACGACCATTCGACAGGCTCAGGCTCTGCGACGGCGCAGCATGACGAGGCCGAGGCCGCCTCACAGCGAGATGCGACACAACGCCACGTATCGATGCCAAAACTAGCGGCATTTAGCCCGACTTAAGCTGTTTTAGGGTATATTTTACGTAAGTCGTTGGTTCTCG
>CAZWFJ010000302.1:0-2723 GCA_964633135.1 uncultured Puniceicoccaceae bacterium
AAACTATGAATTGAAGACGACGAAACTCCCTTGACAAAATCTCCCATAGCAGGGGGTCTCCTCCAATGCGATTCGGCCAGATTCGATCTTCGAAAAATCAAGAATGTCGTTGATCAGGGAAAGGAGGGCATCACCACTGGTGCGGATGGTTTCCGTGTACTCGCGTTGTTCGGCAGTCAGCTCCGAGTCCAATAAGAGAGTGGTCATTCCGATGACCGAGTTCATTGGTGTGCGAATCTCGTGGCTCATCGTCGCGAGGAAGGCACTCTTCGCCTTATTGGCGCGTTCGGCCTCCTCAGCAAGCGCCTTGGCCCGGTCCTTTTCCTCCCTCAATTGCTGGTTTGCATGTTGTATCTTCTTTTCGGCCTCTTTTCGGTCCGTAATGTTCTGCTGAACGGATACAAAATGAGTCAACAGTCCCCCGGGATCGTACACGGGCTGGATATCCATATGAATCCAGTAGGACGAGCCATCCCTAGCATAATTCAGTATCTCGCACTGGAACGATTCACCCGCCCTGAGAGCCTTGCTCATCCGGTCCTTCAGTGCGAGGTCCGGAGTCTCGCCCTGCAAGATTTCGCCGGGGTTCTTCCCAATAATCTCCTCCCGAAGATAACCGGTCATCCTCCAAAACGCCTCATTGGCCCACTCGGTTCGTCGGTCCGCGTCGGTCACCAGAACCATCGTGCTCTCACTTTCGGCTATGGACCCGAGAACACGCAACCGATCTTCCGTCTTCCTACGGTCCGTGATGTCGGTATCGCTCCCCCTGTAGCCAAGCAAACTTCCGTCTTCGGCCAAAACGGGAATCCCGTTGGTATTGAGCAAAACCACACTTCCGTCTTTCCTCTCAGCCGGATTCTCAACATCGCTGAATGACTCGATGCGCCCGAATACATCCATTGCCGCCGTCTTGAACGCATCTCGTCCTGCCTTGGGATGAAGATCATAGAAGTGGACCTTCCCAATGAGTTCTTCCGGAGAATACCCGAGAACGGAAAAGACGGTGCGGCTGGCATAGGTATATAAGCCGGCCGCATCAATTTCCCAGGTAAAACTGCGGCTCTGCTCAGCGACCTGTTCGAAGCGTTCCTCACTCTCTCGCAAGGCTTGCTGTCCTTTGAAGCGCTCGCGGGAATCACGCAAAAGCCGACGGCAACCATAGGCGACTCCACCAATACCGAGTATCCAAACCAAGCCGTGTACGCCCCCGACCCATACGGTCTGTTGGTCGCAATTCCAGAGAAAGGAAGCGGTTATCCCCACACTCCATGCCAAGGCCACAATCACAGCAGATTTTTTGATCTGCACCGATTCCTTTAAAGCTGCCTCTACACTTGATTTTGGAATCCGCTCCATGAATTCCCCAATAATAAACCGCCGACGAGCAGATCATCAATCGAAAACGCTCCGTAAGAGCGAAAGATGAGAGCACCGCAGCCATATGCCGAAAAGAGCACCAAGGACCCGTGAATAGCGGGCAGCGAATGAAGATTGACTCCCAGTTTCTCGAAGAGGTCATGGCCATTCTTTCCGCTCTATCCAAATAATTTCTTCCGAATCCCCTTCGCCACCGCGAGCCCCTTCCAGTCGCCCCCTTCCATCGGATGCGCCTTCGGTTCCGGCTTCCCAGACGGATCCTTACCCAACTGCTCCTTCACGAAGCTCTCGGATCCAAGGATCATCCCATCGACAAAGTACAATTCTTTTTTGGATTCAAATCTCGCAAAATGGCCGATCATTCGCAATTTGGAGGCATTGATCTTTTCCCTCATCCTTTTTAGCCCACCATGCCCGATTCATTCGAACACGATACTGATCCTCTCATCGAACAGGTTCTTCGCCTTGGAAACCTTCGAAAGGAGGTGATGGACCGCATTGAGGGTCCTTTGATCGAAGGGGGGA
Source organism: uncultured Puniceicoccaceae bacterium (assembly GCA_964633135.1). GTDB lineage: Bacteria > Verrucomicrobiota > Verrucomicrobiia > Opitutales > Puniceicoccaceae > Puniceicoccus. The sequence continues at coordinate 1,906 of CAZWFJ010000302.1, forward strand.
CCGGACAATTTCCCATGGAACAGCAGGAGGCATTTTGGAAACAGGTCCTTGCCTTCGAAGATGCGGAGGAATCCACCTTCGAGGAGCGGCTCAAAGCCGAAGCAAATTTCGTCACCCCGGATCCCGATTCTCTTGAAACCTACGCCGAGGTCTCCGAGGCCCTCTGGAATCTGATTCATGCCCTTGCCTCCATTCGCGTCTTCCTCGATTGCACTGACCACCTCGACGACCGGGATCTCTACCGCCTTCTGGTTTTCGGTGCTCTGCCGGATGCCAGCACGGTACCGCCGACTGGCACCGAGTGGAACACCCGGATCCTCGCCTACGAATATGGCGCTCCCGGCGATCCCGACGGCACGCTCACCTACCTCCGCTACTACGCCGATGATGAGACACGGGAAGAGTGGGATGCAGGCGAAATCCCATCGAAGGGGGAGCTACCGCACGACCGAGACAGACTCCTGCCGAATCCCGAAAATTTGGGCTGAAGGCGATCCCCTCCTGTGCAGGCCGCCGCCATGGTGGAGACGCCGCTTCCAAAGCGGGAGGAGGCGCTAGTATCGTGTAACAAAATCAATTTCGCATCAAAGCGTAGTCGGGTGGCCTTGGCCCCCGGCATCCAAAGCGATGATTGAGCCGAAAGGGATCGGACGGCAAGCCGGTCCGACAACGAAAGAAAAGCTGTTACAAGATACTATTATCCTGTAGCAAAATCGATTTCGCATCAAAGCGTAGTCGGGTGGCCTTGGCCCCCGGCACCCAAAGGAGTCGTCCATAAATAACTTGACATTTCAAAGAGGATTTGTCCAGGTGAGGGA
>CAZWFJ010000303.1:0-2522 GCA_964633135.1 uncultured Puniceicoccaceae bacterium
ATGCATATCAAGATTCTGAATTTGAGATTCTGCTAGGCTTCCGACTTTCGCTGACCGTTCTCATGAGATTTCCCTCCTTCAGGCTTACATTTATGAAAAACAAGACATCCCTTCTGATCCCGGTACTCTTCGCGTTGGCTGCGGCATCGGCCTGTGCGCAAAACGGATTTGTCCTCTTCGGTGAGAACGAACCTCCTCCTCCGCCCGAGGAGCGTTTTGTCCGTCCGTTGACCGCACCTTATTTTAATGAGGATTCGTTTGTCACCACGGATCTGCGGGCGTGGTATGCGAACCACCACTTCGGATCCGACACCATCGGGGGCGAGGCCGATGTCTATGCGCTTCAAGTTCGGGTGGCCCTGACCAAAAGCCTGCAGCTCGTCGCTTACAAAGACGGATATATCGCATTTCACGATACCGCCCTCGGATCGCCGGAGGGCTGGAACGATGTCGGGGCCGGACTCAAATGGGCCTTTCTGCAGAATCAGGCAGCCCAACTCTACGCAGCCGTTGGAATTGGATACGAGTTTGGCTGGGGGGACGACGATGTATTGCAGGGGACCGATGACCTGCGGTTCTGGGCTTCCCTCAACAAAGGCTTCGACCGCTTGCATCTGGGGGCGACGGTGAACTATCTCGTTGCCGAGAGCAAAAACGACGGCATATTGGGAAATTCCGACATGATTACCGTCCACCTTCACGCCGACTACCGGGTGAATGATTGGTTTAGTCCGGTCGTCGAACTGAACGGTTTCTTTGTGACCGACGAAGGATCGGGAACGGTTGTGTTCTCCGGCGTGGATGCCGTCAGTATCGGCGGCGGAGAAAACGAGAACACCCTTACCGGTGCCCTTGGATTCGAAATCCGTCCGATCGGCAATGCGCTCGGGTTGCGGGCCGCTTACGAAACGGAGCTGAATGACAGCACGAGTCTGTTCGGCTACCGTTGGACCTTTTCCGCCGTCTACGAATTCTAATACCTTTCAATTCACTTCCAAACAATCTCTATCAACCGGAATCCTACCATGAACCAAACCAACGACAACTCTTCGCCCGAAACCGATCTCCCGCTGGCCGACCAAACGGTTGGCACTCTTGTCGCTGAGCATCCCAATCTCAGCCGCGTGTTTCAAGCGCATGACATTGGCTTCTGCTGCCAGGGCAAACGGACCGTACGCGAGGCCTGCGAGCGCAAAGGAGTCTCCGTCGAGGAGGTCATCGCCGATCTCGAAAAGGAAAAGGCGGGAACGCCGCCACCCTCCGAGAATCCGGCCCAGCTGGAACCCGGGGATCTGGCGGAATACATCGTGGAAGTGCATCACGGCTTTCTCCGGCGCGAGCTGCCGCGTATCCACGCCATGGCCCAGCGGGTGGCCGAGGTTCACGGGGGGCATACTCCCTCCTTGATCGAAATCCACAAGGTCTTCACCGAAATGGCCCAGGAACTGGCGGAACACGCCGTCAAGGAAGAGCAAGTACTCTTCCCCGCCATTAGTCGGCTTGACGCGGGCCAGGCAGCAGGCGTGGATGTCGAGGGTCCGGTGGACTGCATGATGGAGGAGCACGAGGAAACCGAGGCCGCCTTGAACCGCCTTCGCGAACTCACCCATTCGTATCAACCCCCCGAGGACGCCTGTAACACCTACCGGGCTCTCTTTGCCGGTCTAGCCGACCTGGAATCCGACACCCGCATTCATATCCACCTCGAGAACAACGTGCTCTTCCCCCGAGCTCTCCAGATGGCGGGTGCCGCTTGATCCCCTTCCGCCGACCGGGCAGTCTTCCTGTTGGGCGGAACGCATGGGCTATCCAATGTAGCGATCACTAGTATCTTATAACAGCTTTTCTTTCGTAGTCGGACCGGCTCTGGACCTTCGTAGCCTTGGCGAAGTCGGTTGCCGTCCGATCCCTTTCGGCTCAATCATCGCTTTGGGGGCCGGGGGCCAAGGCCACCCGACTACGCTTTTATACGAAATTGGTTTTGTTACAAGATGCTAGTCTGTATCGGATCATCGATATTCTTCGGAATGATGAGTGGTCCGGAATTGCCTTGGGTGTCCTTCCTTCGTTTGGACCGCAAGGCATCCTTGCCCCATAAGCGTTTATAAGGGAACGCAAGCGGTTTCTATTCGGCACGCTCAAGGCAGGCCGACTCCGCCGGACCATTGAATAAGAAGAATTATTACGGAGGATGACTGATGCTTTTATACTTAAAACGACTGTCTTCCATTCGTTTTTCTATCGTCTGGATTCCGGAATTTTGTTAGGCTTCCCAATCGTGGCAGAAACGGATCCCCATAGCCCTTCAGGAGAAAAAATCTCCCGCTTGCGATACGTGCTTGGGGCGGGCGGTTTGATTTATCTCCTGTTGGCAATCCTGCTGGGAGTGCTTTCCGGGCTGGGTGTTTTTACATTTGGCTATGGGCAGGGCGCGAGCTATTTGAGCAACAACCCGCAGTCTTGCATGAAACATCAATAACGCCTGCCAGACTTGCCACAAGGTGCCCGAACAGGAATTGCGG
>CAZWFJ010000304.1:0-2503 GCA_964633135.1 uncultured Puniceicoccaceae bacterium
CAAGCCGCATGAAATGGAGGGAGCGGACTGGGGCGGTCTGACGGTCGGGAAGGGGATCGGAAAGAATCTGTTCAGCTAAGAGCCAGTGCGATTGCTATCGTTATTTTCTGACAGGCCCATAGCACCGCTCGCGCGGAACTGGCGCAAGACTTCGTAAACCGCGATGCCGACACTGGTAGCGAGGTTTATCGAGCGGAGGCCCGGACGGGGGTGGGGGATGCGGAGCCGGTACTGTGGGCCGATTTCCCGATGCACCTCCTCGGGGCAGCCGTGCCCCTCATTGCCAAAGAGGAGTAGATCGCCGGGGCGGTAGGAAACATCCCAGAAGCTGTGGTCGGCCCGGGTGGTGAAGAGCCAGGTGCGCCGGCGGGATTCCGCATCGCGGAAGGCGGCCCAGTTTTCGTGCTCGTGGAGGTCGAGGGCCTTCCAGTAATCCATACCACTTCGCCGCAGATGGCGATCGGTTATGGTAAATCCGAGGGGGTGGATGAGGTGGAGATGCGCACCGGTGATCGCGCAGAGCCGCCCGATGTTTCCCGTGTTTTGCGGGATCTCCGGGCACCGAAGGGCTACGTGGAGCATCGGGTCACTCATTTTCAAGGATGGACGCCCCTTCGTTGTCGGCCGAAAGGTTGTGCATGCGGCAGGGGATCCCGTTGGCTTCATAGACGGAGGCCATCGCCATTCGCACTGCCAGGGCATGCTCAAACGGCGAGGCGCAAACGACACTGGAACCGCTTCCGCTCAGCCACCCGGCGTAGGCACCCGCTCCGACGCCGGCCTCAATGGCTTCATCCACGAAAGGATTCAGAACTCGGCGAAAAGGTTGATGGATTCGATCGGCGGTGCTGCCGCGAAGACGCTTATAGTCGGCCTTCGCAAAGGCCGACACGAGGTAGGCCAATCCGTTCAGGGTCGATACGACCTCGGAGAAATCGAGGGATTCGGGAAGGACTGCCCTAGCATCCGGCGTGCGGACGCGGATCTCCGGGGAGGCGACCACCAGGCTCAGGCTGTCCTCAACGGGAAAGCGGAAGGAATCGACATAATCCCCGGTGCTTGGATCGAGCCGCGAGACGCAGAATCCACCGCGAACCAGGGCACAAACGTTGTCGGGGGCATTGTCCAGCCTGGCGAGAGCGCGTACGCACTCGTGAACCTCCAACGGGCTGCCGTGCAGGGAGTTCAGGGCCAGAAACACACCGCCAAGCACCGTCGCACTGGAACCCATTCCCCTTTCCGGCGGGATCTCACCCCATATCTCAAAATCGAATCCAAAAGGCTCGGCTCCGGTGAGCCGAAAGAAATCGCTGGCGGCCCTGCGCGTCATTTCTTCGAGACCAGAAGCATCCCCGCCCTTGGCACTGATCCGCGAGTCGGCCCGGGGGGCGAGCCGACAAAAATTATAGAGGTTCAGTCCAATGCTCAGCGTGTCGAAGCCGGGTCCGCAATTCGAGGTCGAAGCGGGAAGGCGGAGTTCAACCGAGTCCTTTTTCGCACCCTTATCCATGTCTTTGAAAATCGCGTACGGCCCGGTTGGCTTCCCGGTCGGCCTCCTTCTTTTTCAAGGTTTCCCGCTTGTCGTGAAGCTTCTTCCCCGAGGCAATGGCGATCTGTGCCTTGAGCTTTCCCCGGACAAAGTAAAGCTTGAGCGGGATCACCGTTTTTCCGCCCATCTGCACGGCCTCGCGGATCTTCCGAATCTCCCTTTGGTGGAGGAGAAGCTTGCGGGGCCGGCGGGGGGCGTGGTTGTTTTCGTTCCCGTGGGTATACTCGTCAATGTAGGCGTGGAAGAGAAAAGGCTCGCCCTTGTCGAAGCGGACGAAAGACTCCTGGATCTGGGCCTTTCCCATGCGGACCGATTTCACCTCCGTGCCGCGCAGCACCAGACCCGCCTCCAGTTTGTCGTGGATATGATAATCGTGAAACGCGCGGCGGTTGCGGATTTCAGGAGGTTCTGTGCTCTTCTTGGTGCGGGCCACGGTGTGGATTCAGCCTTCAACCCCCGGAAGCGATCAAAGCGGAACGATTCCGCTGGACAGATGCCGCCCCTCTCTTGCATCGAGAATGGGTGATGCTATCAGGCCTTTTCTTCCTCTGGATTGAAAAGCTGGTAAGTGATTTTTTCGTCAATGATCTCGCGCAGGGCGATATCTTCCGGATCGAGCCGTTCCAGGGAGCTGACTAAAGGCTTGAACCCATTTTTCAGCTGCTTGACGCGGCGCGATACCACATTAACCAGAATGTTCGGGTCGGAAATTTTCTTGCGTGCAGCTTTAAGGTAGTCGTCTCTCACGGCTTTATCGTTTGTTGTGAATGGAAAAACGGAGAATAATGAAGAGATTATCGGAGGATGCAAGCCCAGAATCGAGATCGTCGGGGATTTTTCACGGTATTTTTATTTAGATGGCGGAAAGCCTTCAAACACGGGGTTCAATAAAAAGTTTGCCCGAACGGTCGATTTCTGTCTGTGAGGAGCACTATCTGGGTGACCTGCCGGAGG
>CAZWFJ010000305.1:0-2454 GCA_964633135.1 uncultured Puniceicoccaceae bacterium
CCGCCTTCGTCTACCAACCAGTCGTCAATCACCGCTCCAAATGAATAAACCCTGCTGAAAAGGGATTGACAGCCTCGACGATTCGGACTGTTCTCCTCCTTTTTTCCAATTCGATGGCCAATACTAAAGCATCTCTCAAAGACATCCGGCAGATTGAAAAGCGCACGGAACACAACAAACGGATCCGTTCGCGGCTCAAAACGCTTGCCCGGAAGGTCAAAGCTGCCCGCGAAGCCGGAGATCCAGAGCAGGCGAAGACGGTTGCACGCGACTACGTGGCCGCAAGCGACAAGGCTGCCAAGTCCTCGATCATCCATCCGAACAAGGCCAGTCGGCACAAGGCGTCAGTTTCCGATTTGATTCGTTGAGGCCCGCAACCCTTTCGCTCCGACCAGGGGAGTGGGGAATCCGCTCCCGATCCATCGCCGTGCTGGGCGAGGGCGATTCGTGGTCCGTCCTGGACCAACCGAGTCCCGTCGGAGATGAGGTTCCCAAGCCCTCCGAGGCCACGTCCGCTCTCCAGGGCGCACTGCGCAGTCGAGGCCATATCAGCCCGGTCCCCTCGGGGTCGGTGGCCGATGCCGGGGCGACGGCGATCTATTCCCTGCCTTGTGGCGGCCCGGTCGTATTCGCCAGCAGCCGGGATCAACTTTCCGCCCTCCGGGAGGACTACGGTTCCGCCCACTGGCGATTCTGCTTTCTCCTCCTCGCCCGGCAAGGCCCGGAGCAGGAATCTCTCACCTGTGAACTTCCGGTCGCCGTCCACCGTGCGGAGGATCGCTCCCTCATTTCCCACAAAACCGGAAAACGGACCCAAACCAATTTCCGGCGAATCCTCACGGGGGAGACACTCACTCTTTGGGAGGCACGCACTGCCTTTCTCCGCCCGGACCAAATCCGGCTCCACGCCTCCGAGGTCGGCATAGCGATTGCCGGGGAAGATCTATACGGTACCGGCCAGCCCATTTCCCGCCCGGATTTGCCCGCCACGAGAAAACCGGGTGGGAAGAAGTTTGTGCTCTTTCCAGGTCCGGCCCTCCACCTCGCCGAACTCGCTGCCCCGGTGCTCAGCGAGGTGCCGTTCCGCTCCCAACCTCCCAAGGCCTTTCTCAAGTGGATTCTTGCTCATGGGTGCGACTCTGCCCGCAATGGTGCCCGGGTAAGCAATCCGGATCAGGATTCGGATTCGGAGATTGACCGGAAAACGTGAAGGCCTTTCTTTCGTGTGACAATTCCGTCGCACAAGCACTTTCTTTTTTGACCTTTTCGTTTGGCTCCAATTTATAGTAGGAAACTGTCTAAATTATCGTGAAGAAAGTTTCCTTAAAATTTAAAACGATTATTCTCTCCGATGTCCATTTGGGCACCCGCGATTGCCGGATTGATGAGGTGAATTACTTTTTGAAACACACGCATTCCGAGAGATTGATTTTGAATGGAGACATTATTGATGGCTGGAGCCTTTCCCGAAAAGGAGGATGGAACAAGCAGCACACCCGCTTCATCCGGCTGATCTTGAAAAAGCTAGAGAAGAAAGACACGGAGGTCATCTACCTGCGGGGAAACCACGATGATATTCTTTATCGCTTTTTGCCGCTTGAGTTTGATCGCCTCCATATTGTCAACGAGTTTATCCACTCCACTCCGGCGGGTGACTACCTCGTAGTTCACGGGGATGGATTTGATTCGATTACGACCAACCATAAGTGGATTGCGATCCTCGGCGACGTTGGCTACCAGTCACTGCTCCGCATCAATCGTTTCTATAATCGTTATCGCAGCTGGCGCGGCAAGCCTTACTACTCGTTAAGCAAAGAAATCAAGGCGAGGGTGAAAAGTGCCGTGAGCTTTATCGATAAATTTGAAGACAAGCTTCGCGATCTTGCCAGGGCACGGGATTGTCGCGGAGTCATTTGCGGGCATATCCACTCTGCCGCAAACAAGCAGATTGAGGACATACATTACCTCAACAGCGGCGATTGGGTTGAGTCGCTGACCGCGCTCGTCGAGAATTTTGACGGCAGTTTCGAGATCATCGATTTCCGGGAGTTTGAAAGACGCCTGGAGGAAAAATCCCAGCCCGGAGCCATCGGGGAGGGTTCTGCCGGTGAGCTTGCTCCGGTCGAGGAAGATCCCTCCTGGGAGGAGGAAGTCTCTGTGGTGAGCTTCAAGGAATCGGCCTGAAGCACCGGAGACACTGGCCTGAATGGCAGGTCATTCGGTGCCATCGTCGCGGAACCCTAAGCACGGTATTTTTATTTCGACTCATCGTTCGAAGTTCTGCCTTGAGGCGATCCCGCCAGCCCATGCCTCCGATACGTCGGGAGATCTCGTAAATCCGGCATTCCATGCGTCCCGTCGATGCTAAATAAAGTTCGCCTATCCGCATTCTGGCGACCGGACAACGGTGTTGGAAATTCATTTGATATAATGGAGCATGAGAGGTCTTAGTTC
>CAZWFJ010000306.1:0-2426 GCA_964633135.1 uncultured Puniceicoccaceae bacterium
GATTATGATTAAGAGCACGATTATGAGCTTGAACGAAAACTCCCTTAAACTAGTGATTCCTCCCACTCCCTGCACTTGCGGTTACACCCATATCGGACTGGCTCTTAGCTGAACAAATTCTTCCCCACCGCCAGACCGCCCCTATCCTCAGCGTGGAGGATGCGAGCTACTGGCAAATGACGCTCACGGAATTTCGATATGCAGCCGAACAAATTGAACATCTTCGGCAAGAGGCATTTCGACAGTGATCAGATCTACGCCGGGGTCACCGGAGGGAGTGACGTTGACTGCCTCTGCGGCGGATTCACTCCATGAGTTCGGCGAAAGATCGGGTGAGGTCTGCACGGTGAAGACCAGATCCTCGGCATCCCGGTTGCGACGAAACGTAAAGCTGACAGTTTCGCCTCCCGCATTCAAAAGGATGGGTGTGGTGTAGCTGTGGGAGCCTTCCACCGGATCAGTGAAACCGAAGCCGTATTCGAGTAGATTGGTCAGACCGTTGTTGTTGGGGTCGGCGGTGGAGCTGCTGTCCGCACTTCCCCAGGTGATCTCGCCATCGCGCCAGAAAGCATAGTCGTTGAGACCGTCGAGGGTGATCCCTTCCGGTGCCCCGGACGAAACTTTGATATTATCGAAAACCGCCGTCCGATTCTCGGCCTGCGCGATGAGGAGGAAGCCCGGTACGGTCGTATCATTGGCGAAAGCGAGGGCCGTATCGGTGGCGAGCGTGCCGTTGACCCAGAGCTTCCACATACCGGTGACGTGGTCCTGCCGCACGGTATAGGTGTGCATCGCGGCAGTGTCGAGGCCCGGATCAAAATCCAGCAGCAGCCAGGACTCACCGTCCCGTGCCCGGATGTCTCCGCTTTCGGTCAGGTAGAACGCGACCCTGGCGTCGGGATCGATTTCGGGCGCGTCGGCATCATCGGCGAAGGTCGCGAGAATGGCGTCGAACTGCTTCCAGTCGGAGGGTCGCCAGTCTGCGGGGTGATGGAGGGTCAACCCGGCGGTTTCGTCGCTGCCCGTGACCAGTTCCAGGCCGTTGCTGGAATTTGCGCCAACGCCCGCTTTAATCTCCCCGGAGGGGCCACTATTGTCGAGCGACCACATACCCGGATTCTCGGCGAGAGGACCGGGGCCACGCTCGAAGTCCTCGACGAAATCGAGGGCGATCCGATCGATACCCGAAGGATCTCGCCCAAGGGCGATCTCATCGCCGTCGTTCACCCCGTCGTCATCGCTGTGGGGCAGGTTCGGGTCGCTGCCCGCGTTTTGTTCGTCGAGGTTGTTGGCCCCGTCGGTATCCGGGTCCCCGGCGGGATCCTGACCCAGGGCACCGAAGTTGTCGATTTCCCACTGATCGAGCAGGCCGCTATCGTCGATGTCGGAGGTGGTGGAAATGATATCCAGCGTAAACCCGGCGGAATCCGATTCGCTGTTGTCATCGGTTACCTCCACGGTGAAGGTAAATCTGCCGACAACCGAAGGAGTTCCGGAAATTTCGCCCGTGGCGGAATCCAAGGACAGCCCGTCAGGCAGTTGACCTTGCGTGACTTGCCATAAAAAAGGTCCACTGCCCCCCACAACGGAAAGGAGCGTAGAATAAGCTATGCCCGTATTCCCCGGCGGCGGTGCTTCTGTCAGATCCAGAGTGAGACCGGCCAGGAACACGACCTCGTCGAGGTAGGAGGTCGAAGGACCTTCCTGTTCGATCGTGAGTCCGTTAGAAAAGTCGCCGGAATTGACGAAACCGAGATCACCGGCGATCAATGCGCCGTCGACCAGCAGGTTCCAAGTCTCAGAGGTGAAATCGAGTTGAAGGCTGTATTCGTGGCTGACGTTCACGTCGAGTCCCGCGTCCACCTCGACCCACTCCGTTCCGTTGTGGAGGCGAAGGGAACCGGTTGTGGTCAGGTAAAAAGCACTTCGCGCAACGGATGGAAGAATCGGGGCCGAAGTCCGGGGGGCCAATTTCGCTTCGAATCCGAATTCCACCAAATCATGAGAAGCGGTGGATCCGGGCAGGTGGAGGGAGCCGTTTTCTCCGGTGGTGGTATGGAGTTTCAGCCAATGGTCATCAGGTCCATCATCCTCAACGATCTCTAGAGAAATGCTACCAGTGCTTTCCCAACCTCCCATATCCGTCCACGGCCCGGTCGGGTATTCGAAATGCTCTTCGAAACCGGGTTCGACAGCGTCGGCACAGGAGAAAGCAAGGAAAAGCAGAATTCGAAGAGCTGTGGGCGAGAAGTTCAAGGAGGGGCAGAAAATGGGGAGATTCGTTTGTTCAACAAACTTAGACTAAGCTATCGAATAAAGGTATCCGAGTATTTGCAGAATGCAAGCAACTTAATCGGCGGGAATATCGGAAGGGTGTAACCAGAAGTGCGGGGACCTCTCGAGAATTCGTGGGAGATGGTATGAGA
>CAZWFJ010000307.1:0-2355 GCA_964633135.1 uncultured Puniceicoccaceae bacterium
ATCCGGCTCCTCCGACAGAATCGGCTGCACTTCAAACGATCTTGCATAGGCGATGGCTTTACTTGTGCGGCCGGATGGCTTTTCTCGTAAACCTCCCGCAGGTGGAGTAGGCTCACCTCAGTGTAAATCTGCGTGGTATCGAGTCGGGCGTGGCCGAGCATCCGCTGGATCAGGCGGATGTCGGCCCCGTTTTCCATCATGTGGGTAGCGCAGCTGTGGCGGAGCAGGTGACAGGATCCCTTCCTTTCGATTCCGGCCCCCTTGAGCATTTTGCTCAACCAGTTGCCCAGGTAGTTCGGATTGAAGCGATCCCCCGTAACCGCTGAGAAAAAAGGCCCGCTCGCCCTCCCCCATGGAGAGCTGCGGACGGCTCCGCTCCAGATACGCTTCGAGCCAACGCAGCGAGGCCTTGCCCAATGGCAGGAGGCTACGCTTCAAAGACAGCCAAGGGAAGAAAAAAGTCGGCCCGTTCGCCTATCGTTCGGACCAGAAAAAGGGCTTCCGGCGAAGATCCGCGACCGCCTTGACGAGGATTGCGCCTTCGAGCGCTTCGTAGATCAGGGCGTAACTCTTGAAGCGTTGGAAAAAGACCCTCCTGTCGTTGCCATGAAAAACGCGCATCACCAGCGGATCGCTTTTGGCGAAAGCGAGCGCGGCGCGGTATTGCTCGATGAAGTCCCGCCCGAGATCGGGATCGATGCCCCGGTAATAGTAGTAAGAGCCGCGCAAGTCGGCCTTTACCTCGGGATGGAACCTAACCTTCACCGGCGGCCAACTTCTCGACGAAGGGCTCCATCGAGGCTTCGTCGACGGCTTCGATCGCTCCGCTTGCCAGTTGCGCGTTGCGGCGGTCGAGTTCGGTCCGCCAATCGGGATGGATCACGTTTTCCGAGCGTTCCTCCGACCATAAGGCATGGACGACGGATGCAGCCACGCGTTGTTTCTCTTCGGAAAGGCCGCTGAGTTCGCCGAGGATTTCTTTGATTACGGTGCTCATGTTCGGCCTCCAAAGATAGCTTGCGGTACGGTTTCTTCAAGCCCGCTTTGCAAATGCGACCGGGCTTGTCCCGGCGTAGCTGCCATCAAGCGAAGCCGGATGGCTTTTCTCGTAAACTTCCCGCAGGTGGATCAGGCTCACCTCGGTGTAAATCTGGGTGGGGTCGAGCCGGGCGTGGCCGAGGATGCTCTGGATGCTTCTGAGGTCGGCTCCGTTCTCCATCATGTGGGTGGCGCAGCTGTGCCGCAGCAGGTGGCAGGCTCCCTTCTTCCCGATTCCGGTGGCGTAGAGCATTTCTAGGATCGCCCGGTCCCGCAGTCCCAGCGGATCGGTGACGTCGGGCTGACCCATCAACCGGCGCAGCTCCTCCCGGTTCAGGGCCTTGGGCAGGGCGTGATACGGTTTTCGGGGGAGTTCCAGGTCGGCGGCAGGATTGGCCGTCAGGCAGCCGCTCTTGCACAACCAGGAGAAGAAGCGTTGCAGCGTGCCCAGTCTTGCGCGTTGGGTGCGCACGCTCAGCCGCTCGCCATCCTTCTTCTCGTAGCGGTAGAGCCAGCCTTGATAGCTCTCAAGGATCGGTTTGGTGATCTGATCGGGAGAGGACAGTTCGCGCTCCTTCGCCGTGTCCCCGTCGAACAGCAATTCATACTCGTAAGCGCTCCCGCGCATCCCCGCCCGGCGCGGGTAGATGTATTCCAGCTCTTTAAGCCGATCCAGGTGGACCTTCAACGGGGTATTGCTCCAGCCAGTAAACTCCCGTACCTGTCGGCGCGTAAACCAACAAAGATCCGGCACTCTCTCCTCCGACTTGCAACGCTCAGCCACCATCGCTTGCAACTGCTTCAGCAAACGCCGGGTCTGCGGCGGAAGCTCGTCCAGCGAACGGCCCAAGACTTCATGCGCCAGAGCATTGGCGGCCGCCAAGTCTTCCAGCGTCACTTCGATGTATTGCAGTCCGTCCTTTTCTTTCAGCGGCCGTTGGTGCTGGTGCAAGAGAGTGATCGTAACGCACTCCCAAACCTCGAGGCTCTCCTGCGGAACCCGCCCCCTCAGAAAACCCCCGACGTCGTAGAACACCTTGCCAGAGCCACCACGTCCTGCACGTCCAATACCGTCGCAAAAAACAACCCGCTCACAGCAACTCGAACTCTTTTAAAAAATGAAATCCGTCCCCGTTCAAACGTCCCTGCGCGTCGTAATCCTACGACGGAAATGGCCACAGAATACGATCGTAATGTTCAAAAACACCCCAAAAGCCTACCCCTATTCGGGCGAAAATACGATGTCAAAAAAAGTGCTTACAGCTGACTCTGGGCCTGGGAAGCCAATGGGCTTGCAGTCGGTAAAACCTCTCCCAC
>CAZWFJ010000308.1:0-2318 GCA_964633135.1 uncultured Puniceicoccaceae bacterium
TCCCTTTCGGCTCAATCATCGCTTTGGGGGCCGGGGGCCAAGGCCACCCGACTACTGGGGGAGGCCTTTCCGAATGGCGCTCCCAGTAGCCCATGCGTTTACGCTTGGGCTTCGATCGGCAGGAGGGTTGGATCGACGCGATGATTTCTGGTCTACTTCCGCACTGGGGCGATGGAGCTTTTGAGGACCCAGCCTTGGGTGCCGTCGTGGAGGCGGGCGCGCTGAAAGTCGCCATAAATCTCACCTGCATCGACGGTGCTGCCTGCGGTGAGGCGGGTTTCGAGGGGGCTGCTGGCGGTGGGGGCGATTCGGAGGGGAGCGTCGGAGGTGAGGATTATGGCCTGATTGGCTGTGGAGAACCAGGTAATCTGGGCCAGCACGGAGGAGACGAATAGAAGCCCAAAGAGGAGGGCTAGTGCCTTGCGCCAGAGTCCCGGAATCTTGGCGGGGCGGGAGAGGAGCAGGGTGGCGACGAGACCCCAGAAGGCGATGGAAAGGAGCCATGTCCAGGCCTGCCAGGAGAGTCGGTGTCCGATAAAGGCAAGCGGGGGGAGCTGGGGAGCTTCAAGCGAAGCGGCCTCGCGGGCGAGGTTGAGATTGGCCTGGATGTCGGGATTCGCAGGACTTAGGGCGAAAGCCCGCTCGTAGTGGAGAATGGCTTCGGGGTAGTCCCGCAGGCGGTAGAGTGCATTTGCCAGGTTGTAGTGGACTTCCGGTGACGAAAAGTCGGGCAGCAGAGAGCCGAATTGCTGCACCGCGTCCTGAAATTCTCCGGCATCGTAGCTTTTGACCGCGCGTTCGAAAACCGACCGCGCGGCGGTGGAGTCGGCGATGGCTTTGGCGCTATCTGCTGCGGCATCGCCGTTGTCCGCCGGGGGTTCCTGGGCGGAAAGACCTGGCGCGTGGAAGGCGAGGAGCGCAAAAACGACCAGCAAGGAAGCAGCCGAGGCAACGCCGGAGGAGGATTTTGGCGGGCGGGCGGCCTTTCGCGAAAGGAGAGTTTTGAGCAATTCCCGCAGGCGAAGGTTTTCCGAATGCAGGTCGACTGCAGCGGCAGCCCGTCCGCCGTACTCGATTGATTCGGCTGTGGCAAAGTACCGGTGGACTTCCTCGCGCTCGGGTTCGGCGAGGCCTCTCTTCTCGAGGATAGCAAGCACCTCGTTCTCGGTCAGCGATTCGGGTTCGCCGTTCTGGAACGGTCCGACGCATTCCTGGATGGCCCGGCGTGCCGTCCGGTAGAAGGCGCCGGTTTCTCCTGTTGCGGCGTGGGATGCGGCCTCCTTCAGGAAACGGCGGCTGGCCCGTCTGGCGCGGTTGCGGCGGGCATAATCGGGGTCCTCCTCCAGGCGGCGTTGGTGACGCAGGATGAGGTAGGCCGCGACCAGCAGAACGAACAGCGTAGCTTGGGTGGCCAGAAAACCGGGGGAGGTGAAGGGCGCGCGGAGCGAGTGTGTGGTGCCGGACCAATTTTTTTGGAGTGGCAGGAGGTCCGGCCCGCGCCGGGCTTCGACCGGGTTGGCTGTATCCGACTCGGCGCGTGGAGGAAGAGAACCCGCCGGTGCAGGCGTGACCTCAATGGTAGTCGGTGGCACGGTCACCGATTGATATTCGGCCTTCTCCGGATCGAAGTAGCTGAAGGTAAATTCCGGCGTCGAGGTGATCCCCTCGGCCCGCGGGATCACCGTAAAGGTGAAGGATTTCACCCCGGCGTAGCCAAGGCTGTCCCGGGGGGTGAAGGAAATCTCTGGACTGTAGCTGCGCCATTGCGCCTCGTCCGACTGGAGGACGGGGGCTTCGAGCCGGTTGAAGTTTCCCTGACCACTGATTTCAACCGAGAAGAGGAGTGGCTCGCCGACCTGGACGGTTGGGCTGGAAATTCGGGTTTGCTCGACTTGAAAGCGACCGATCCCGCCAGTGAAATCTCCGGGGCGATTGGCGGTGGGGAGGGGCAGGATCTCGACTTCCTGGTCGTCGGAGTAAGCGCGGATTCCCTCCCGCTGGAACATTCCCCCAAAAGGCGAGCGCCCTCCGAACAAGGAATCAAAGGGATCGGTTCCCCGGCTGGGGGTTCGCAGCCGCACGGCCAGTGGCAGCTCGAAAAGGAGGGGCTGGGATCCTGTTTTCAAGGGGGTGAGGAGCACGGTCCAGTCGGCCACAGTGACCGGAAGCCCGTTCAGGGCACCTCGATCCTGACTCATTTGACTGAACTCCCCAATCGAAAAGGCGTCACCCACTTTTTCCGGATGGTCGGTACGCAGGGAGGCGTCATCGACCTTTTGGTTGTTGAGGTAGAGGCGCACGCCGATGGGCGTTGTTTC
>CAZWFJ010000309.1:0-2244 GCA_964633135.1 uncultured Puniceicoccaceae bacterium
CGAGAACCAACGACTTACGTAAAATATACCCTAAAACAGCTTAAGTCGGGCTAACATCAGGTAAGCTTCTACCTGACGGAAGCCCTGCAAAAAAATGACGCGCTTCCGATAGGGGCGAGTTCAGCCTCACTCCACAGACTCAATGAATCCAATCGACCCGGAGGGAAGTAGTGCAACCGCACCTGCCGCCTTGCCATGGAATGACCGGTAGAGGGGTGTGGCCGGAGAAACGACATCAATCGCCATTCCATCCAATACCAAGGTTTCCCCGCCCCCGATCGGACTGCAATAAAACCACTCGGTCGTGCGCTCTATCCGACAGGAAAGCAGGGCTCCACGCGCAATTACCCCGCGAGGTGCCAGGTACTCCTGCTCCGCCGCCTGAAGCCGCTCAATCTCCTCTCTGATTTTCTTTGCCGCAGCCGCCTGGCCTGCTGCGAGATAGGAAGCCTCCAGCCCCTGGGTGTCGTATTTTGAATCCGCCTTCGCTTCCTCCGATGTCGCGTATTCCGCCGCATCGCCAAACCCGACCAGGGTCGACTCGAGCCTTGATTCCAGGGCCTCGAGAAGTGCTTGAAAAACCAACTGCTTATTCATCGGGAACAGGATCGCATTTGCCCCCCGTTAGCCCGTCAGCACAAGAGGAAAGAAAAGATTTTCTTCAGCATCAGCCCTCAGGGTAAACCCTGATATTTCCGGTGGTTTTTGTTCGGAGTCTACGCAGAATCCGAATTTTGATAAAAATTTACAAAAATAGCGGATAATTTGAACCTGGTTCAAACAAATCATCGCAACGGTTTACAATTATTTTTCATTAAGTTTTTAGGCTTTTCTTTATCGCAGTTTCACTTTTTGCGGAGAAATTAGGTCAGCGACACAAACAGGACGGTCCAAAAACAGGACGGTCCTAATAATTGGATCTTCACTGCATTTTGGAGGTGAGGCTGCCCTCGAAGAGATCGGCGCGGAGAAGCGTGGAGTCCGTGATGAGGCACCGAGAACGAGTTTCTGAATCCATTTCAGTGCAAAAATCAGGTCTGAGGAGTCGGTTTCGAAAAGGTTTAGGGGTTGACCGCAACCACGATATCGCCCTTGGCGGGCATCTCGCCGTCGGTGAGTTTGGCATAGCTGATCTTGTCCGAGACCTTGGTCACTTCGATCTCGCTGATCACCTGTCCCTCAATGCGTTCCAGAATCTCCCCGGTTGTGGGATCGGTGAGGAGTTCTCCTTTTTCCTGGATGACGAATTTCTGCCCTGGGGAGAGATTGTAATTGGAACCCCGGTTGATGATGATCCGGTCGCCTGAGACAGTCACGACGGCCCCCTCCAGCGAGAAGTCCTCAAACTGCTTAGCGAGGAATCGGGTTGCCTGGACTACGTTGTCGTAAGCGGCCTCGCCCAGGGGGGTCTTGGTAAATCCTCCGACATCAGCTCCCCAATTGGCCGAGGCGTAGCCAATGTTGAGGCCCTTGCGTCCGGCTTCTCCAACGACCCGCTCTTTCGCGACAATCTCGCCCGTTGTCGAGTCGATTACCTTCACGATGGTGGTGATTTGGGCGTTCCCCCCACTGCCTCCAATTCGAAAACCGCCGATCGAAACTCCTCCGCTCTTGCCGGACTCCGCTCCCTCGACGTCCGTGATTTCGACCTCGGCGAGGTATTTCGCACTGCGAATCAAACCGGTCTGGGCGACATCAGAGGCTGCGGCAGAGCGACCGTTGGCCTGAAGGTCTTGTTCCATCAAAGTATCATCGATCCGGTCCCGGTCCACCAGGACGAAACGGTCAGTGTCGTAGAGGGCCGATTCGAGCATGCTACCGATGTTTTGAGACAGATCGCCCGTGTATGTGACCACGGCGGTGTATTTCGGGGGCAGCACGGTGATGGCGTGTTTCACTCCGCTGTAGGAAGGCAGGCCAAAATCTTCGTTGGCCGATTCCGTCTTGTCTTCGCCAATTCCAAACAGGCCGAAGACTTGCACGGTCGCCAAGAGAAAAGCAAAGGTTGCGAGAGAGATGGTCTTTTTCATGGGAACGAGATTCGTTGATGTACGCCTATGTTCGTAAAATACGGATTTTAGGGAGTCAAGGATAGTCGGGATGCCTCCGATCTGTGGACACGGTATTTTTATTTCCTGGCTGCATAGCCTTTGAAGCATGATTTCAATAAAATTTAGGATTGTTCTATACGGAAGTTAGATTGCTGAAAATTTCGGAAAAGGTTCGAATTCAAGGGCTTATAGA
>CAZWFJ010000310.1:0-2163 GCA_964633135.1 uncultured Puniceicoccaceae bacterium
CAAGAGATGCCGTCGCATTCTTTCAATGCTTCGATCCGTGCGCTGGTCAGCATGCTGCGGTCTCACGGCTAAGCTGCCGCGAGAGTGCCAGCTTCGATCCCGGATCGAGCAGGCGCGAGACGATCAACGCCGCCGCCAGCGAGCGTTCCTCGCTTCGCTTGCGTTCCAGCAACGCAAACATCCCCAGCTTGCTGAACAAGCCCAGAGCGGCCGCAACGTGCCCGTGCGGCAGCGTCCGCTCCACTTTGAACTGCTCTTCCAGAGGAATGTCGGAGGCATGGCCGCCCTTGAGCAAAACGCGCAGCCCCTCGATGACTTCGGGCTTCAATCTGCTCAGGTTCGCCACCGTGCGCTTTTTCACTTTTCCGTCCTCTCCCCGGTAGGATTCACGCAGAAGGATCGCAGGGGGCGAGTTACGGTTGCGGACAGATTCAATATACATGGGCAACTCAATTAGAAAAAAATTCCATCATGTCAGCCAAAAAATTACATTTACATGACTACATTTGGGCCGAAAAAAACGAACCAGAACTATATAAACTGTTGATATAGAACCTTTTCTGAAATTTTCAACAATCTAACTTCCGGTTAGCCATTGCCGGGGGAGTCTCCTCACGTCGACTGCTACGGGATACGCCGATAGATTCGCCTTTTCGTAGTGGTCGACGTGAGGAGACCCCCGGACGTTCGGAGAGGTTTAGCCATTGCAGGGAGAGTCTCCCCACGTCGTCTGCTACGGGATACGGGAGAGTCTCCTCACGTCGTCTGCTACCAGAAAGGATTCTCGGGACACCCACAGTAGCCGAAGCCTTTCCCTGGTCTGAGCTTTGCTTGTCCTGAACTCGTGGTTCGACAGGCTCACCATCCTGAGCCAAGTCGAAGGATCGATGCATCGAAAAGGGAGGCTCAACGATTACGATTACGATTACGATTAGGATCGAGAACCACCCCACAACCGCCTCATTCCCGGGCGGAGCACGCTCCCTCCGGGGCGTAAGCCATACGGGCTGGAGGCTGTGTTCTCGGGTGGTGAGATCCCCACGTCCTGATACCGCATTATACCGGCTCAGGCCTTCCAAGGATTCACCACGGGCACGCCCGCGCCTTCGAAATCACCCGTATTCTCGGACAGAACATTCGTGAAGCGACCCGTTCAGAGCAGACTCTGAAGGGCAGCCTTCCCTTTCGCGCTCCAGAATGCCATGAAAATTTGAAGATCGTGGGCTGACACTATTCTGCAAATCTCAGGCCTGTAGCTGTTGCCAAGCTTCGGTAGGACTCAGGACCTTGACCATCCTACGTGTTTTTTTGGGGAAATGACGTAAGTTGCCCGTTACAAGGACTTGCCCCGAAACCGCTGCAACTTCAAGAAACACGGTGTCCGGTTCTTCCAGTGCAGCCAGCCCCACCCCTGGTGGCGCGGCCACATTGCGCTGGTAAGCCATAATCCCGAGAAAAGCCTGTAGCCGCTCAGCGGCGATGGCGAACTTCGGTCGCTCAAGCACTTCGCGATACTCGGATAGAATTCGATCATCCACCGCAAGCGTGAGCTGACGAAGTAGCACCATATCCAACAAACGCCCCGGTGGACCCGATGGCGAGAGCATGCCAGAGACGACCACATTGGTATCCAATACCCAAATGCGCTCTGCCGAGGCGAAATCCATCAGTAAGACTTCTTGGTCCGCCGCGCGGCACGCACTTGCCGGATTTCCTCGTTAATTTCTTCCAGAGTCATTTCAGCCCGTCCGGATGCCGCCGCATCCTGCCGGATTTGGCTGACCGCCCGTCGCGCCCTCAAAAAGGCCGTATCACTCACATCCTCCACCAAGGTTTCCGGACTCGTCGGCGAGAGGATGCCCAACGGCACACCATCGCGTGTAACGACCACAGTGCCGTCCTCAGACAACATCTCCCAAACCGCTCCCGGCCGGGCCGAAAGCTCTCTCGAAGCAATTATTTTCATGCTCTACATAATGTTGTGCATTTGTCGTGCGTCAAGTGGATTACCAAGGATAACAAGTGATACCGGAGAACCATCACGATCTAACCGGATGATTTTCGATAGGGGGTAGGGATGGCGGGCTTAGCCGCCACCCCTCCCTCCAAACCGGACGTGCGGGTTTGCTTCGCGCTTCGCTTGAGTGTCGTCACAAGCTCCTC
>CAZWFJ010000311.1:0-2149 GCA_964633135.1 uncultured Puniceicoccaceae bacterium
GCACCCGCCGGATCGCGAGCCAGGATCCCTTAACCGCACCATGAATCCGAATCGCATCCGCTGCATAGACGGAGCAGCTCGGATGAAACCGACAACCGCAGCCGGGACCCCCGAGCGCATGAACCAGCGGCGAGACGACCCACCGGTATACCAGAATGGGCAGAAGAAGAACGGCCTGAATCCCACGCGAAATCCAGCTTGCCGTGGCATCGGTGAGGAAAGAGTGAATCGTCTTCATGAGTTCCGGGTATTTTGGGGAGGCTGGAGGAAAGCAATCATTCTGCGGAGGCGGCCCCCAATTGGCAAGCGTTCCGAGCCGCGAACGCTGTGCTGGGCGTAATTTTCTGCCGAGGATACCGGAAATCAACCCAAATGTGGAGATCCGCCTACCGTGCGATTGAATCATCGATCGCATTTTGCTGCCGGGCGATGTCGTGCAACGTAACCATTCCGAGAAGTTTGGAATGGTCTTTGCGGCTGACGACTGGCACCTGCATGACATCCCCGATGACCAGAGTGTTCGCAACGTCCCTGATGGAGTCATCGGGAAAGACCTTGACCAATTTCTGGTCGCCGAGGGACTCGCCCACCGAAACGTCGCATCCCTCCTCCACCGCCTCACGCAGCTCATGGTGAGTGTACATCCCGATCAGACGCCCGTCCGCCCCGAGGACCGGATATCCGTGGTGTCGATGCTCGCCCGCCCGTTCGAGAGCGACCGCGAGCGAATCCTCGCCGTGCAGCACAACCGGATCATGGGTCATGATCGTCGCAATGGGCAAACTGCGCCAATCGCGCTCGCCCTGATAAGAAGGCATGCGCTTCAGGCTGACGTGGTCCTGAATCAGCAATGCATCGTAGATCGGCACCGTCCGCAGCCGTGAGGAGAGAAGATAAGCAATCATATTCCCGACCATGAGCGGCAGGATCAGTGAGTAGTTCTGCGTCATCTCGAAAATAATCAGAATTGAGGTCAGCGGGCAGCGGATCACTGCTGCGAAGAAGGCACCCATCCCGAGAAAGGCGCATCCGGCCGCCACCTCGATTCCCAATCCAAAGGCCTGCACCGCAGCCATACCGAAGGTTCCACCGAGCATAACCCCCATGAAAAGCACCGGGGCAAAGAGTCCTCCACTGCCCCCCATGGCATAGCAGAGGGCGGTGGCCACCAACTTCCCCACGAAAAGGATCAGCAGGAGATCCCAGGCCAGAGTCCCTTGCAGCGACGAATTTAAATCCCGGTATCCGATGCTGAAGATCCCCAGCCGATCGGTAAGCAAGAGTACCGTGCAGCCGATAATCCCCACAATCAGACCACCGAGAGCAGGACGGAGAAAGACCGGAATCCGCCTGCCCTCCCGCACCCTGGCGCGGGTCCCGAGGAGCAATTGCACAAAGAAATGGCCCGAAATTGCGGCGGCAAGCCCCAGTGGCACGCAGATCAGCATCCACCAAGCGAGTTCGAAATCGTCCAGCCCTCCCACATTGAAGATCGGATGCTCCCCGAGAATACTGCGCTCGACCACCGCCGCGATCACCACCGCCACCAGAATCGCCCCGAGTGCCTTGCTGCTGAAATCGTCCAGCAACTCTTCAAACACAAAGGTAATCGCCGCTATCGGGGTATTGAAAGCCGCCGCCAGTCCCGCCCCCATTCCCACCGGAACCATCGCCTGGATCCGCCGCCGGGCCAGCCCGAAATACCGGCCCAGTGCCGACGAGACCGCACTGCAGATATGGACGGTCGGCCCCTCCCGCCCGAGGCTGTTCCCGGTGCCGATCGAGATGGAACCAGCCACAAAGCGCCAGAACCCGTCGCGCAGGCGAATGTTGCCAAAGTCGTTGTGAAAGGCCTGCTTTACCTGCGGAATCCCGCTTCCCACCGCGTTGGGGGCAATGTAGGTCAGGATCAGTCCCGTGATCAACCCGCCAACCGCTGGTGCCAGGAGCAGCAATACATAAGCCGCCCATCCCCCCAGATGACTCCGCAGCGCGAGCACCCCCTGAAAAACCGCCTCGATCGTGAAGTGAAAACTCACTGCCACCAGCCCGCAAATCGCACCCGCGATGATGCAGAGAATCAAATACCTCTGCGCGTCGTCAAAATGAATGCGGAGCCAATGGGGAAAATGTTTCACGGAAATGTCGA
>CAZWFJ010000312.1:0-2146 GCA_964633135.1 uncultured Puniceicoccaceae bacterium
TTATGAAAATGAATAAATGACTGAGAAATGAACTATTTGCTAAGGAATGCGGGTTGCAGCAACTCAACCTCGCAGAAATTGATTATCCAGCTACAAATATCAAAATTAAATACGAAATGGTATCACCGCCAAGCCCTACGAGTTAGGTTCTCTGAGATTGAAAACCTCATCATCCACATCCTCAAACAAAAGCTCCCATGTCAACGTTCCGCTCATCGAATAATAATAGTAGCAGGTATTGTCCGATTATTTTTTTATCCTTTTAGCCATTGAAACACTTTGTTCTTAAATTCATCAGATCGTTTACCCAATAATAGGCCGGTTCTATTTTTTCAAACTGGAGTTCTTCCGATTACACGAGGCTGCAAAACAGAGTAATCGAAGGCATCAGTTGGCATCTGCGGCTTGCGTCTCCGACGCAACGACTGCATAACGCAAAACATGCAAGCGCACCCGGCTATCAATTTTCCCCGACCACTTCCAGTCTGGCCTGAAACCAGTCGCCCCTTTCATGACGAAGCCGATGACGAATTGCCGCAACTTACCTATTACCTGCCCAGCGACGAATACCGCAGCGGCCTGAGCATGCTCATCCTTCCCGGAGGCGGCTACGGACTCGTCTCCACCGCAAAGGAAGGTCACCGCCCGGCCCAGTACCTCGCTGCACATGGGATCGCTGCGGGCGTCCTCGAATATCGTCACTCGCCGCAACGCCATCCGGTTCCGCTTTGCGACGCCCAGCGTGGACTCCGCATTCTGCGCCGGAATGCCATCGAGCATGATGGACTTGATCCCAGTCAGGTTGGATGTATGGGCTTTTCCGCAGGCGGCCACCTCGCTGGCTTGCTCGCTACCCAGCCAGAGGTACTGGACGGGCGGGTCGGCGATGCATTCGACAACATTGACTTCCGCCCGGATTTTTTCGCCATGATCTACGCAGTCATTACCTTCGGGGAGCCTTTCTCACACCAAGGCTCGCAACGCAACTTGATCGGCGCGGACCCCCCGGCGGAACTAGTGCGCAAACTTTCCATTGAGAAGTGCATCACTCCAGACACCCCTCCCTGCTTTATAACTCACGGCGGGCAGGATCCTGCCGTTCCGGTGGATAACGCCCTCGCTCTTTACCGCTCGCTCCAAAAACATCAAGTTCCCGCCACGATGTTTCTCTTCGAGCACGCATCTCACGGAATCGGGTTGGCCAACAACCATCCCTGGGCCAGCAGTCTCCTCCACTGGCTTACTCGTCGGCGACCCTAATGAGGCCAAGCCTTGGCGACGAATCCGGCGAACTGAGAGGTAACATGAAAAAGGCCTCCGCATTGGACAACTACGGGCCGAATTGGCTGAGGTGACAGGAAAGGCGGTTGCGGAGCATACGGCAGGCAAGCCGGCCGTCCCATCCATGGGAGCGTGCTCTGTTAAGACTTCGAGGGCGGCTTGACCTTTCCAGGGGCTGGACTTCTCCGCACCCTCTGAAGGAAGCATCCCGATACAGCCGAGACCGCTTTATCCCACTCTGAGCGGTCAGAAATAAAGCTGCTCGCGCCAAGTTCCCGAAAACTCTGAAATTAAACCACTCGCTATCCAAACAGTTTCTTCCGAATCGCCTTTGCTACCGCGAGACCCTTCCAGTCGCCCCCCTCCATCGGATGCGCCTTTGTCTCCCGCTTCCCGGGCGGATCTTTTGCCAATTGCTCCTTCACAAAGCTCTCCGATCCCAGGATCATCCCATCCACAAAGTACAACACCTTGCCCCGCAGCAAGACGGCCAGGGGAAGCTTCCCCTTCGCCTCCAGCACCCGCGAGGCTTCCTCGGGCGAGATCGACATCTTCCCGTCCTTCTCCTCCACGCCCACGCCAAAGAGGGTCTGCCGATAACCGCTCAAACTCCGGTCCAGCACCGCCAAGCCCTTTTGGGCCAGCTGCCCGCCGCCCACGGCCTCCCCGTAGCCGCAAAAGCGATAGTCCTTCGGGTCCGTCACCAACCCCGCACGCACCGCATTCAGGTCGATATAGGCTGCCACCATCCGCAGCGCCCACGACTCCCCCTCTACCAGCAAACTCTTGAACCGCGCCGACCACAGCGGACCGAAACGCTCATGCGTCCGGTTGAACCACAGCGAATAGCGCAGTTTCAACGTCT
>CAZWFJ010000313.1:0-2137 GCA_964633135.1 uncultured Puniceicoccaceae bacterium
AGGGGGCCGATTGGGGCGGGCTGGCCGTGGGGGCGGGTCTGCGAAAAGACGTGATTCAGTAGCTCGCCTCCAAAAATTCAGGGCACCGGCCAGAAATAATTATCTCACGGATTCAGAGTCTTTCTTCGTCGCGGCCTCTGTGGCGATCTTCCGAATCAACTTGGCGAATTGGTCTTTTTCTTCGTCGGAAAGGATGGAAAAGAGTTCATCCAGATTTGCGGAGTGTTCCCGAAAGCCTGCTTCGATCAATGACTGGCCTTCCGGAGTTAGACTGATCTGGACGACCCTCCGGTCCTGTGGATCCTTCCTCCTCGTTACCCAATTTTTCTTTTCCAGTCGCTGGATCGCAGTCGTGATGGACCCGCTGGTGAGAAAAACTTTCTGGCCGATTTCACTCACGGGCATCGAACCCTTGTGCAGCAGTATTTCCAGGACCGCAAAATCCGTCAGCGATCCGCAACCCGCTTTGCGGATGCTCGCACGATCAAATTTCATGATGGCGTGGGATGCCTGCCAGAAAAGCAGAAAAAGGTGGGATCCGGAGTTGCGGTAAATCTTGGTCACGGCTTACCTTTCCCCGCAAGTATCCTTGATGTCAAGGTAAATGAATGTGTTTTGAGCGCAGGGGAGCATGAATTCGGGATTGCCAGCTGGGCGGGTTTTGGGCGGGATGAATGGTTTTTATGGAAAAGAACCCGTCTGGAAATTTACTCAAGGCAATTGGTCCCGGTCTTTTGGTCGCGTGTGCGGCGATAGGAGGATCGCATTTGGTGTGGTCGACAAGGGCGGGAGCTGAGTATGGCTGGCAGTTGCTCGGGCTTTTGCTTCTGGCCAATCTTTTCAAGTACCCGTTTTTTCTTTACGGGCAGAAGTACACTGCTGCCTCTGGGGAATCGCTCTTGGCTGGGTACAAGCGCAAGGGGATTCTTTTTGTTTATATATTCCTGGGGATCAACATCCTGACGGGGACCATCAACATTGCGGGCGTTTCGATGCTCAGTGCAGCACTTTTGGCGGGATTTGGGGTAACGGCATTGCCGGTTCCCGTGCTTACGGTGGTTCTCATGGTGGCGGGGGCGGTATTGATGTTGTTGGGACATTACCGGCTGCTCGACGGGGTGGCCCGCCTGGTGATCGTGGCCTTGACGATATCGACCCTCGTAGCGCTTCTTCTGGCCATCAACAAAGGGGCGGTCGCTCCGGACGGGTTCGAGTCGCCCTCTCCGTGGACGTGGGGTGCCTTTGGCTTTCTCATCATGTTGATGGGGTGGATGCCGGCCCCGATTGACCTCTCGGCATGGTCGTCGCTCTGGATGTTCTCCCGGGAGAAGCAGACGGGGCATTTCGCGAGCGTGCGAGAGACTTTGATCGACTTTCACCTCGGCTACGGGGTGGCGGTGGTCATGGCGGTGATCTTCCTCGCCCTCGGTGCTCTGGTCATGTTTGGCAGTGGCGAAACGTTCTCTTCGAGCGGCATTGTATTCTCCCGGCAGCTCGTGGAGATGTATTCGAGCAACATTGGGCAATGGTCGTACTACCTCATTCTGTTTGCTGCGTTTGTGACGATGCTGAGCACCTCGTTGACCTGTATCGACGGGTATCCACGTGCCTTGGCGGCTTGCACCACACTGATCGTACCCTCGCTCCTGCCTGCTTTTCGGCGGGTTCACACGGTGTGGATCTTGATCTCTGTGGCGGTTGCCTCGTTGATCATCCTGCAATTTGTGGGCAATCTTCTTCAGCTTCTCGGCTTCGCCGCCATCATCTCCTTTGTAACCTCACCGGTCCTCGCAGCGATCAATTTCTGGGTCATGTCCGGCGACAACGTCCCGCCCGAGCATCGTCCCGGGCCGATTCTGAAGACTCTCAGCTGGGTAGGGATTCTTTTCTTTGTCGTGATGACGGTGGGGTTTGTCTACGCCGAATTCTTTCTGGAGTGATGCGAGGGGGCTGCGTGCAATGGCACTCGGTTAAGGCCTGAATCGAAATCGCTATCGAAATCGCTATCGGGTTTCGATTATTATTACCTGTTGCTAAGCAATTACTTAATAATTCTCGATTTGTTGATGTCGCTCCGCTCGGTACGATCCCGATCCCGATTTCGATAGCGAATCATCGCTTAACCGAGTGCCATTGG
>CAZWFJ010000314.1:0-2089 GCA_964633135.1 uncultured Puniceicoccaceae bacterium
CGCAGTGGTACATGTAGACCCCGGGCATCATGGCCCGGAACTTGACCGATTTGGTTTCGCCAACACCGAGCTTTCCGACGTATTTCGAGGTCTGGGTATAGGCGGCGTGAATGGAGGCACCGTGCGGGACCGTTCCTTCGTTGACGAATTCCAATTCAACCACATCCCCCTCGTCAACAATGAGGGTCGGCCCCGGAATTTGATTGTTGATGGTGAACCCGTCATAGACGACGCCATTGCCAATGTAGGTCTTTCCCTCGGACATGATGAGGGTGAATTTCTTGTCGACGGGGGCGTCCTGGGGCACGGTCGAATAGGGCGTAGTGGGCAATTCGTAGGCTTCCGCAATGATGTCGTAGAACTCGGCGCTCTCCATGTAGGCGGGAATTTCCCGTCCGGCGGAAATCGGCGAGAGAGGGCCTTCCAGAATGTCGCGCGGTAGGGTTGCGAAATCCTTGGCGGTAAGGGCACGTTCGGCCGGATTCGATGGCGGGACGGATGGCACCGGCTTTTCGACCGTGTCCGTTTCGACGATTTCTTCGGCTACGGCAAGGGTTTCGCAGTTTGGGCTTCCGCAACAGCCGACTGCCACTGGGGATCCCGCCGATTCCTCCGTCGATGAAGGGTCATAGGTTCCCTCCAGTTTGGCGAGTTGGGCGGCCATCAGTTGAGGGTTGGCGTATCCCTCCATTTTCAGGTTTTGCTGGTTCTTCATAGCGCGGGCCAGGTCACGGGCGATGATCGATCCGGAGCGCTCGCCGGCCAGTTCGTCGGTAAAACCAAGGTTGCAGGCGTCGCAGGCAAGGGCGGCGGTGGGAGCGATCACAAGAGTGATCCAACCGAGGAGGAGGGAATGGATGGTTTTATTCATGATGAATGGGTTTAGGATAGGATAGTCTGGGACATGATTCTTTGACAGAGGTCAATAAGCTGCTGCTTTACGGGATGGAGGGAGACTTTTTTTTGTCGTCGGCGGAGTCGCCGGAAGGAATAACCTGCACTCCGTACACGAAAGCCCGAATGGAAGGATGAATGCTAAGAGCGAACCAGAAAAGGCCGACCGTCCAGCAGACAACGGCCAATTGAATTCCGGCTGCGGAATCCCACCACTGAGCGGCAGCCAGATAAGCCCATCCCGCTAGCAGGCAAAGAATAGCTCCTGCAGCGGGGGATCGTCCAATGAGAGCCGATGGCGGCAAGACGGACTGCCGGGCCACCAACGGTGCGCAGCGAATTTGCCAGACGAGGAAGGGAAAGAAACGCATTGCCAGGCACGGAAGGACCACGGCGAATGTGCCGAGGACCCCGACGAGAAAGATGATCCTCGCAGCATGGTTCCCTGCGATTCCTCCCTCCTCCTCTCCGGCCCCTGGCAACCCTGCCAAAATCCAGACGAGTGGGACCAGTCCGCTCAACAGGCCGACGAATGCTCCGGACAACGGCCAGTCGATTGGACGACGGGCAGCCAACCAAAGTCGTATCATATCACCGATATAAAATAAGCTACCGAGAAGAATGGCACCGGTGGCATAGACGGGAAGCACCTCGCTGGCGATCAGATAGAGGGGAATCAACGCCATCAGAGCGAGGTTGACCAATCCCCACCCAATCCAAGAGAGCAGGCCAGCTGTTTTTTCCGAGACCAGGAACAGATTGAAGGCCTTGAGAGAGACGCCAATGAGCGAGAGCCAGAGAAAACCGACCACCCCAAGAGGCGCATGGTAGCGCAAAAGTTCCATCGAATCCGTTTCGAGAAAGGGAAACCAGTTGTTTACGAGAACGGCACCAACGGCCAATGCGGAAAGACCCAGCCAGAGCAAGGCGAAGGCCAGAGTGAGTTGCTCAGGTTCCCACCGGTTGAAGCGCGAGGCCGTGGCCAGCAAATTGGCGATGTGGATGGCCGCCCCGACAAGGATTAGACCAACCCCAAAGGCAAGACCCGCCTGCGGAGCCTCCATGAAATTCATTCCACCGAGCACGATCGCCAGGCAGCCCAGTCCGGCTCCGTGCAGGAGGAGGTGCAGATGGGCGCCTCGCTCGCTGAAGAGCGTCGCCCCTCCCATCACCGGTGCGACAAGGTAGGCGGCAC
>CAZWFJ010000315.1:0-2066 GCA_964633135.1 uncultured Puniceicoccaceae bacterium
GAAAGTCATCTGGCGATTTCTCGCTCCTGACAACTCCTCCCATGTCATCTTCCTCATTCTGTCAGAATCCCGATCCCTTCCCGCTCAACCAATGGGTATTCGTCGCCTTTGCGCACGAGGGAAAATCGGGAAAGCTTTACCAAGACGGTCGCCTTGTCAGGGAGAACGCGACGATGCACGCCGGGGACAACCATCGGGGTCCCGGCACCTTTGTTGGAAAGATTTTCAACACGCATCCTCCCACGGCGGGAGATCATTTCTGGGATGGCATGATTGACGAGTTGCGCGTCCATACATCGGCACTGTCCGCGTCCGACCTGTCCGCCCTGCAACGAGAGCGAGCACCCGCGCGGAAGCCGGGAATCCGAGGGGAAACGGTGACTTCGCACGGCGATTCCCCGGTCTTTCATCTGAGTTTCGACGATGGAACGTGCCGCGACCAGAGCGGTCGCGATCATCACGGGAAATCCCATGGTGCGGTCGCGGCGCAGGACGACGGTGCCATGCGGTTGGACGGACTAACCGCCCATATCAGTGTTCAGCGCAGTGCGGCAATGACCCTGAACAAGGGCGACAACCGCAGCGTGCTGATGTGGTGGAAAGCGGAACTGATTGATGAGCAGACGCAGTCGTTGTTGTCGATGCGCGACAAGGGAGACGGCGCGCGCGGTCTGGCGGTCGAGCTATTCAAAGGACGATTCTATCGGCTGCACCTCCGGTATTACTACCACGCGGATTTTCCAGCGCCCTTGAAGGCATCCCAATGGAACCATCTGGCGGTGGTGAAAGAAGGAACGGACTGGCGTCTTTACCACAACGGAGAACAACTGACGAACCCGGTTCTCGGCAACTGGCCGTTGGAAGACCATGCGAACGCGGCCGTGCCTCTCTGGATTGGCCGCGATCATGCCACGGATCGACCTTTCCAATGCTCTGTGGACGAACTAGTCTTTTTTGATCGCGCGCTTTCCCAAAACGAGATTCGCCACATTCATTCCAAGAACCGTGGATGGAATCCTGCGGCATCCGCCGAAGTACCAGCGGGACCGGAGAAGGCGGAAATCTCGGACAGTCTAACAAGACAACCCGATCATCGGAAGAGCAACTTGCCAAAACCGACCATCACGGATTTGAAAGCCGGTAACCTCACGATCACGTTGCTGAATGCTCTCGACGGCGAGTCCCTCGCGGAAGTCTGGGTGGAGCTGGCAGCGGCGGATCCGCGCTCCATTCCCCTCCGGGAAATGACCGACTCGGAGGGGCGTGCGAAGTTTCGCGTTCCGCTCAGTGCCCGATACCAACATTTGGTGCGAATCGGTGATCGCGGGTTGGGCATCGTCCAGTTCTCCCCCAATTCGGAATGGTCGGCCTGCACCATCGTTTTGCCGGAGAACTATGACGATTTGCCAAAAGAATGGCCCCCGGACCTGGTGCCGCAGATCGTGGATGGCGAACTGTTTCTTATCGGGACAAAAACAGCACCACCTTGACCCATGTCATTTTTGCCTTCCCGGTATAAGCGTCACGCCCGCACGGAAAAGGCAGGCTACAAAAAACGCCTCTCTGCGGTGGACCAGATTCCGCCCTCGGCAGTGACCCACAGCCATTCATTGCGGTTGGCGAAAGCCCTGGGTACACCCATAGATCTGCGGGAAATTCCTTGACAGTATCCAGATGGGTCAACAATATTTCACCTAATCTATGACGCAGGCACGGAAAACGGTGTTATCGAGGGATGAGAGGGGGGTGTATCATTGCGTGAGCCGTTGCGTGCGGAGGGCGTTTTCTTGGAGGACAGCGAATTCACCAGCGTCTACGACCGATTGGTCTCGGCTCGGGCGCAAGAGCGTCTGGAGAGGCTGGCGGCAGCAGGATTTAGGACACCCATCGTATTCTCTCTGTGAGCCGAGCTAAAACCCCGGGTCGTTTCCACCCCTGCGGCATATCAAAAGTGAACATTTGTTTTCTGGAGCATATATCAAGGTCTTTTTGGCAACCTTATGGGTGTCCCCAAATTCAGAGATCCTGACTCGTAGGGCTTGGCGGTGATACCATTTCGTATTTAA
>CAZWFJ010000316.1:0-2037 GCA_964633135.1 uncultured Puniceicoccaceae bacterium
GTGCTACCGCACGGATCTCTCTGGTGGGCGCTGAAGCAACCCACCCACTGTGGGGTATGGAGGTCAAGAGCAACCCACCCACTGGAGCCTCTCCACGACAGCAATCGCCCCCCTACGGCGTCTCCTTGCTACGCCCCACCGCTTGCACATAGCTGCGGAAAACCGGATCGGACAAAAGAAGGGCAAGCGTTTCCTCATCCGCATTGGCACGCATCCGCTGCAAGACCTTGTCCACCTTGTCGTAGGAACCTGCGTTGGCGTGCAGGGCGGCGGCGACGGCGAGGACATCCATGCCGTTGCGGTCCTCTTCCTTCACCGCACGGATTTCTTCGATCACCTGCTCGCGTCGCCCTGTTTGGATGAGAAAGAGCCGGTAGCGCACATTGGGCAAAAAAGCATCGGGTGCCAATTCCAAGGCATCGAGAAGAGCCGCTTCGGTCAACCGCACCATGCCGGCCGCGCGCAACGCTTCCGCAAGATTCAGGGAGTAGGTTACGTTCCATCGGTCGGCGGCCCGGGCCCGCACGAAGTGGGAGACGGCTCCGGCGGGATCGCCCTGCCGATGGCGGATGGAGCCATTTAAATTCTCGATGACAGCCTGGTGGTCGTCGTGTTCTGGTTCTGAATTGATCCGGAGGAGGTCCGGGAGAAGCTGTAACGGGATCGAGAATAAACCTTTCAATGGATTCTGTCTATCGGGGCAGGACCCCTATTTTGCATCCCGAAAATCCCCTATTGATTCTGAATAACGTGGGGATTTTTAACCTACCTTTTGTAGGGGTTTTGCTAAAGCCAATGACGACCTGACTCCCCTTAGCGTAGATTTGATCGATGATCTCAGCGTAGGGGTTGTGAACGGCCCGGAAGCCGCTATCCGGAGGAAGCCGGACGGCAATCCGGTCAATGTTACAAAATTTTAACTTCCGATTTCCTTCGAAAGACAATTGCTTGACCTTCGCCGGGGCATCCAAATGGTGGCGGAATGAAGATTCGCTACTGTTCGCTCAAATCTTTCCTAATGGTGATCCTGGCTTCGATCCTCTTCCCGGCGGTCACCTCAGCTGAATTCACGCTCGGGGGCGGGGTTCTTTACGTCCCCTCCGATGGCGAGACTTTTTCCGGCGATCCGGCGGTGGCCGGGACGGAGATCGATTCGGGGACGGTGGTCTTTGTGAACGGTGCCTACGCCGTGGACGAGGCCTGGGTGCTGCAGGCGGAAATTCTTTGGTACCAGTCGGAGACCGAGGAGCAGCGGACGCTCCCCGGAGTCGGCCCGGTCCAGGGCACCCTCGACCTGGAAGGCCTCGGGGGCTACCTGAACGTGCTCTACCGCCTCGACACCCTGATTGGCTGGGACTCCGTGGTTTTCGAAGTCGGCGGAGGAATCGGCTACGCCAGCTTTGAGAACAAGGTCACCACGACGGTTGCGGGCTTCTCGAACCGCGCCTCGGACCGCGACGAGGCCTTCGCCTGGCAGGGAATCGTCAACCTCGGCTACCGGATCACCGACTCCTTCCAATTGGGCGGGTCCGTCCGCTACTTTGGATTCGGC
The DNA here is from genome assembly GCA_964633135.1 of uncultured Puniceicoccaceae bacterium. Taxonomy (GTDB): domain Bacteria; phylum Verrucomicrobiota; class Verrucomicrobiia; order Opitutales; family Puniceicoccaceae; genus Puniceicoccus. Next base: position 1,553 of record CAZWFJ010000316.1, read on the forward strand.
GATCTGAAGTGGGAGGATCAGGGGCGGGCGGTGGAGGCGAACAATATCCACGCCTTCGGATTCGGTCTGTTTGCGGCGGTGGATTTTTAGGCGGAAATGGAGGTCGGGATTGCTCCTGCGGGGAGTCTCCTCACGTCGCCTGCTACGGGATGCGCCAAGAGATTCGCCTTCTCGTAGTGGTCGACGTGAGGAGACCCTCGGACGTTTGGTAGAGGTTTAGCCATTGCCGGGAGAGTCTCCTCACGTCGCCTGCTACGGGATGCGCCAAGAGATTCGCTTTCTCGTAGTGGTCGACATGAGGAGACCCTCGGACGTTTGGTAGAGGTTTAGCCATTGCCGGGGGAGTCTCCTCACGTCGCCTGCTACGGGATGCGCCGAGAGATTCGCCTTCTCGTAGTGGTCGACGTGAGGAGACCCCCGGACATTCGGCAGAGGTTTAGCCATTGCCGGGAGAGTCTCCTCACGTCGCCTGCTACGGGATGCGC
>CAZWFJ010000317.1:0-2033 GCA_964633135.1 uncultured Puniceicoccaceae bacterium
GAAATTTTAGGACACCCATCGATTTTTTCAAATTCCTTGACTATTTTCTGCAAAAAACAAGGAAAGATTCCCTTGTGACAAACTAAAACCTGTAAACCCAAGGAAGCACCCGCCAAATTCCTAAGTAACCGACGCCCTTCTCCGGTCTGAGCTTTGCCATTTGGTGAGCTTGTGGCTCGACAGGCTCACCATCCTGAGCGAAGTCAAATGACCGAAGAGTCGAAAGCAACCTTGCACGGGAGAGGCGATGCCGTTGTGTTGCGCCACTGAGAGCCGATGTTGGCCGCCCCGAGCAAAACAGCGGCCAGCCATTGCTGAAGCAGCGGAGCGTTCTCGCCGGAGATGTTTTCCCTCAACGCAAGGATTCTCCGGGTTTAGTGAGGTCGGAAATTTATTTTTCTTTCTGCTTGCACAAACGTTTGTTCTATGCAGATTCGCCTTCATGTCTCCTACTCCGAAACTCAGCGATGTTGCCCGTGCGGCAGAGGTTGATCCCGCCACGGCCAGCCGGGCGCTCAATCGCAGCCGTGGTTGGGAGCGCTTGAGTGTGGCCTGCGTGGAGCGGGTGGAGCGGGTGGCAGCGGAGTTGAATTACCGGCCCAATGCGGCGGCCCGACGGATGCGCCGCAAGCAAGCGGACGCGGTCGGCCTGCTCCATGCGCCCTCTCCCAGTTCGGCCTACTCGCGCGAATTGTTTGGGGGACTGGAGCGAGCACTCTACGCAAGGGGGCTGCATACCGTACTCATGGCTGGTGCCGATCCGGTGGCTTCGGCCATCAATGCTGCGTCCGAGGGGCGAATCGACGGGCTGATCAGCCCGGTCTTCTCGCTCAGCGGGTCGGACCGGAAGCGTCTTGCCGCGTCGGGGTTGCCGCATGTCCTCACCCACGTGCGACCGGACTCGGACGGGGGTCCGGCGGTCGCCCTCGACGCCGCCGCCGGGATCACCGCCGCCGTCTGCCATCTGGCTGATCTGGGACACCGCTCCCTGCTCTGGCTAGGCCCCGATGCGCGTTCTGTACCCGACGCAACCGCCCGTCAACACGCCTTTTTGAATGCCTGCGAAGCACACGGAGTAGGGGCAAGCCAGCTGCATTCTGGCGGTGCGGGACTGCGCTTACCTGCGATCATTGAAACCGCCCGCAGGACGCTGCTCCCGGTGCTTTCTGGCACCGAACGTCCGGATGGTATCGTCTGCTACCACGACCCGATTGCCCTCGGTGCGCTGGCCGCGGCCCGGCGGGCGGGGTTGGCGGTTCCGCGTGATCTTTCCATAATCGGTTTTGACGACAGCTTTGGCGAGGTCGCCGATCCCCCTCTCACCAGCCTCAGCCACTGCCCCGAAGAGATCGCCACAGCCGCAGTGGACATGCTCCTCGACATTCTCAAGCAGGGCACCGAAATCGAATTCACGGAGGCCCCGGTAATCATCACCCCCCGCCTTGTCGTCCGCGACAGCACTGCCACGAGATCCTGCTAGATGACTCTTTTGAAAACGCAAATCCCAAGCACCGAATCCACCGGGCATTCCCCCGCCGGGCACTGGTCCACCGACGCTGCGGAACTGCCCTGCTGGGAGCTGAACGCTCCGCGCGATTGGCATCCCTACACCCCGCTCAAGCACCTGACGGCGACCGGAAGACTCTCTGCCTTCGCCGACCGTTGGGGCAATCTGGCGCTCTTCACGACCGAAGGCGGCGAGGGTCTCCAGCATCTTGCTGAGAATAAACACCAAAGCCGCTCCGCTCTCTACGGAATGCTTTGGCGTGGCGACGAACCGGTTTCGCTTATTTATGACGAGCTGCCCCGCGCCCGTGGTGCCCGCTATGGCTGCGGCTACGCCGAATACGAAGGCGAGACCAACGCCTTCGGGACGACCGTTCGCACCCGCCAACGCCTCATCGCCCCACCCGACGGGGAACGTTTTCTGCTCGGCTTCTTCTGGATCGAGAATACTGGCGACTCCCCGCTCGAAGCCGAATTCCGCGCGTGCGCCGACTTTTCCTCCATCGACAAACCAGGGAAGAACAAAA
>CAZWFJ010000318.1:0-2012 GCA_964633135.1 uncultured Puniceicoccaceae bacterium
GAACTCTGGGCACCATGCTCGCGCATGACTATCACGGCGCCACGTAATCGTAATCTCTATTCTTTAAATCATAAATCATTGACCATCAGTTTCTTGGATTATGATTATGATTAAGAGCACGATTATGAGCTTAACGGAAACTCCCTTAAACTAGTGCCATTCGCCTGCGGGGCCAAGTCGCCCCTGTTTTCAGCGCGAAAAACTCTCCTCGATTGGTTTGCATTCTCGCCGGCTTCTCCGAACGTGAAGAGATGGCAGATCCGCAACCGAAAAAGATCCTTGTTCTCGGCGGAGGATTCGCCGGGTTGGAATTTTGTAAGAAATTCCGTCACCCGAACGTTCGAATTCAACTCGTCGACCGGAAAAACCACCACCTTTTTCAGCCCTTGCTCTACCAAGTGGCCGCCTCGGGCCTGTCCGGCCCGCAGATTGCCCAGCCGCTCCGGGCGATGTTTCGGGACCGTCCCGATGTGGAAACCTACCTGGATAAAATTGAGGAATTGTCTTTGCCCGACCGCACGGCCAAAGGCCGGAACCGAGTCTACGAATACGATTATCTCGTCCTCGCGGCAGGGGCACATACGAGTTTCTTTGGGAATAATCACTGGGCCGAACACGTTCACGGGCTGAAGACCCTGAATGACGCGTTGACCTTGCGGAGCCATGTGCTCAGCCGCGTCGAGCAAGCTGAGATCGAGCTGGACGAGAATCGTCGGCGGCAACTTATGACGTTCCTGGTGGTCGGCGGAGGTCCGACCGGTGTTGAAATGGCCGGGGCATTGGCTGAACTCGGACGCCACGTGATGAAGCGAAATTTTCGGAATATCGATCCGGGCGACATTCGGGTTATTTTGATTGAAGGAAGTGATCGCATTCTCGGGAACTACGCGCAATCCCTTTCCGCCAAGGCCACCAGGCAGATTCAGGAACTGGGCGTTGAGGTGCGCTGCGGCAATATGGTGCAGGACGTCCGGCCACAGGAGTTGGATGTGGGCGGAGAAACGCTCCACGCCGCTACTATCGTCTGGGGGGCCGGTGTCGAGGCCATCCCTCTTACCCGCTCTCTCGGGGTTCCGGTGGACCGTGCCGGGCGAATTAAAGTGGAGCCGGATTGCTCGATCCCCGGTTACCCGGAAGCCTTCGCGCTGGGCGACTTGGCAAATCTGGTCGATGCGAAGGGCAAACCGGTGCCCGGCGTTTCCCCGGCTGCCATGCAGATGGCCAGGCACGCTGCGAAGATCATTCGAATGGAGCTAAAAACCGGAAAGACCCGATCACCGAGAAAACGCAATCCATTCGTCTATTTCGACAAAGGAAAGATGGCGACAATCGGACGTTCCCGCGCCATTGCTGAAGTCGGAAAGCTGCGGATGGCGGGCTTCCCCGCCTGGATTGCGTGGTTGCTGGTGCATTTGATTTTTCTGGTCGGTTTCCGCAATAAGGTCCTGGTCTTGTTCGACTGGTTCTACAGCTATGCAACCTATCGTCGCGGCGCACGGGTGATCATCGATTGACTCTCCGCAACAAGGCAAGTCCATAGGCTTTTCACCGACGCAGGCGCACACTCATTCTTCAACCGTCACGGTAATCTTCGTTTCACTCCATCGCACTCCTTCTGGCCGAGGCATCGATTTTTCTCTCGTCCGTTGCGAATCGGATTCGGTCGAGGCGTTTTCGGGGTTGCGGTGTTGTGGGGAAGATTGCCCTTTCGCCAGCTCCGAGAATGATTTTCCGGCAAAGCGAGACTCTGATTGACGAACCCACGAAGGACGATCGTCTAGCTGGGATCTACTCTTGCAGCCTGAGCAAAATACGACGACGGGCGTTGCCAGACAAATGATTCGAAGCAGCATTCGAGGCAAAAACTTTTGATTTACAAACACAATCCTGTGGATACCGCCTCTGGAAAATTAAGCAATCACGAACGAGTGGAAACCGGGCCGAGTTCGGGTGAGCATGAAGCTCACTCGCGCGGCTTGTCCGCGTTGAGTGCAGCGTCTGGTTGGGATTTT
>CAZWFJ010000319.1:0-1984 GCA_964633135.1 uncultured Puniceicoccaceae bacterium
CGCTGTCAAAAGTGGCCTCTTCTCAAAACCGGAACAAGGACATTCCTGTCCTTGGCTTCGCCGCCTTCAGGCCATCAACGTCGGGCGAGGATTTCGACGGGCCACTCGTCCAGGGCCATGGCCTCGGCGTCGAGGGGAAGGTCAATGCGGTCCCCTCGCACGGCGGAAAGGTAGGCGGCGAGATTCACCTCCATGGAACCGCGGGTGAATTCCCATGCGGTGAGGGGGGCACCCGCTCCACTTCGTTAAGTCGATTTCGACCTTAACCGAGCGCCATTGGCCTCTGATTCGGCTCCGCTGCCAGGTTGTTCAATTCGCTGGGGTCATTTATCAGATCAAACTGATTTTACTGCCGTAACAACTCAGCGCATGGGGCGCGTGGTCGTCCGACATAATGAATAGAATGTTGGGTCGCATCAGTCTTCCATGAGCCAGGGTTTCAATTCTTTCTTCAGGAAGGCGAGTGAGCGCTCGGCCTCGTCGATCGTGCCGCACTCGACGCTGAGGAAAACTTCGCGGTCGAGCGGTTCGAGAATTTTTGCCACGCGCACCCAGTCCACCACCCCTTCGCCACAGGCGCAGCCCACGGGCGTGCCGGTCACCGCCCCGCGCTCGGCGTCGCTCTGCTGCAGGGAGATATCCTTGGCGTGGATGTGGCGGATGTGATCCCGCACGGCTTCCAACGCATCGTAGGGATCTTCCGCACCAGCGAGGTAGGCGTTACCGGTGTCCCAGTTGATCTTGATGTAGTCGCTGGGCACGAGATTCATGATCCGCAAGCCCTTCACTCGTCTTGGTGTAGATGCCATGCGGCTCCAAGCAGACAAACTTTTTATGGCGTTCGTATAGTTAAATAGTATGCAGATTTTCCGTCCCGATCAGCAAATTGCAGGGTTCTACGCGGTTTCAGACCCGGAAGAGCACCGGGCCTTCTCCTTGTGTGGTGAAATTTGGGCGGATCGACATTTGCGGATCGACTGGCACAGTAACGATGGCTGGGAAATCTACCTGCAAATGGCAGGAGCGAGTCGGTGGGCGATGGAGGGCGGGGAGAGCTTTGATCTGGAGATGGGTGGATTCTGTCTGATTTGCGCGAAACTTCGGCACCGCCTGCTTCGTTTCTCCGGGGATTGTCACTTTGCGTTTGTAGTGATCGACAAGCGCTCCGTGCCCGAAGCTTTGCGGGGTGAGGAGACCTGGCTTCGGGAGTTTAGTTATGGTTCAAACGGATCAGGCCTCTCGCGAGCGTTCCATGGATTGATTGAGGAAAGCCGACGAAACCTCCCGTGGACAGAAGAGATGTCCGCATTGTTTGTGGCGGGCCTGTGCTACGCCGTCACCCGGGCCACGGATCAAAGAGCGTCGGGGGCAGAATCCGGATCGCTCCTTTCGGTGGCCCATCCCGCCGCTCAACGGGCGAAAGATCTCTTCGAGAGTCGTCCTGATTATCCGTGGAAGCTGGAAGAACTGACGGGGATCTGCGGAGTGACGGAGGGTCATTTGATCCAGGTTTTCCAGCAGAGTTTCGGCGAGACCCCGATTCGCTTTCTCCGGCGGCAGCGGATCGAGGAAGCCGCACGTCGCCTCCGCGATACCGATCAATCCGTTACCCAGCTTGCCCATGATCTGTGCTTTTCCTCGAGTCAGCACTTCGCTCGTGAATTCAAGAAGTCCAAGGGCCTGTCCGGCCGTGAATACCGCAAACTTGCAGTCCTCAAGGGCGAGCTCGAAGAGGGTTCACTGGAGATGCCGGTGAGACGGTTCGTCGAGTTTGACTACCGCACGGTGGACAGCTGGAGTCGCAAACGCCGGGTGGCAGGCAAGGCGGAGGTGCTCGACAAAGGAGAGAATCCCCGCTTTGTGGTGACCAACTTCAAGCCGGAAGACTTTGACGCCAGAGCTCTCTACGAAGACTTCTACTGCGCACGCGGGGACATGGAGAACCGGATAAAAGAACAGCAACAGGATCTTTTCGCCGACCGCA
>CAZWFJ010000320.1:0-1959 GCA_964633135.1 uncultured Puniceicoccaceae bacterium
AAAGGCAAAATCCTCCCCCAGTAGCAACGGGTGTAACCACAAGTGCGGGGAGTGGAGCGGGTTTATCCCGCGATGGCAGAGGCCCGAATGGGGGATCGCCGCCGGAAATCGGGGCATTCCTTCGACAAGCTCAGGACAAAGAAAGCCCCTCCCACTCCCCGCACAAAATCTCCCCATTCACCGTCCGACTCATCCGGTGAAAATAGGCCGTGTTACCCCGAGCAGTGAAACGCTTCTTCCTTTTCATACCAAAGACTCAAAAGGACCAGCCTTGCCAACGAACAAAATACTGTGGGCATATCGCTATCCTTATTTTCTTCCAGGCCCTAAAGCCCGGCAAACCCCGCCCTAAGCTGCATTCTCAAACTTGAGCCTCAGAACAAACTCGCTGCGCCCATTGGCATCCGATTGAAAAATCAGTTCGCCGTCGAGCTTGCCCACCAGCTCGCGGGCGAGGGTCAATCCAAAAAGATCCGAGTCCCTTCCCTTCTTCACAAAGTCCAGGCGCTTCGTCATCCGGGGATCCATGATCTGCGAACCCAGAGTCTCGACCACGGCCGGCAAGTCCGAGCCATTCGCAGGCTGCTCCGGTCGCTGAAATCCAATCCGAATCGTCAGCAACGAAGCCTCACTCCTCGCCTCACCTTCCCCGGCAAAAAGATGCCAGTCATCCGACTGGGCAGGATTCTCCAGTGCTTCAATGGAATAGAAAGCCCGGATATCGCCAGCACCTCCGGCCCGGAAAGCCGAGGTGAGAAGCTGCGTGATTACCTTTTCAAAAATTCGCCGATCTCCTGACAAGGTTGGCTCGACCAATGGTGCCTCCTCCGGATCAAGCTTCAGCCTCGGACATTCTGCCGATGAAAGCCGATTAGCCGCCTCAGCCATGGCGGACAAGACCTCGTAGGCCTTGAAATTCTCCGGTCGCAAATGTAAATGCCCGTCGGTAACCTGAAGCATCCAGTCAATCTCCTCAATGTGGCGGATCAGCCGTCTCAGCTTGTTGCGTGCGGGCTGCAGTCCGCGTTTGCCTGCTTCCGTATCTCCGGCACGTTGGGCCTCGTGTACCCTCGCTAGCAAATCGTCGATCTCCCGAAGAGGGGCCAACATCTGATCAGCGGAAAGCTCTACCGAGGCCGGGTCCACCTCCCGAAAATCTAGATGCCCGCCGCGGGTCAGCGAGGTGGACTCAGCACCCTTTCCGCCCCGGGTCAGCCAAGAGGGCTTCTCCTCCTCCAATCCAGTCACGCGCAAGGCATTTACCCGTGGCATTCGATTCAGAATGGCCAGACCCACCTGGGCCGTTCCCTGCCTCCCATTCGGAAGAAGACAGGGAATCGAAGCCGAAGTCGAGCGATCCTGCCCGGAAAGCTGCTTCCGCACCGACTTCTCCTCCGCACCCAACGCCGCAAAAAATGGCTCCTCCCGTTGCGAGGTTGCGGTTCCGAAAACTTTTCGGGCCGCACGATTCCGATAAATCACGTTCAAATTTTCATCCGTGACGAAGACCGGCTCCTTGTCGGATGCAAAAAGACGATCAGCCTCCTTTATCAATTGTTCCCGATTTTGCCGGTTCGGTTCCCCGCCCACTCCAAGATCGACATGATCCTCATCCATCGAAACCACTTCCACGCCCTCCGCCGAATACATCTTTGGCTGCGGACTCGATCCGCCCGTTGCGCTCGCAGCCGCACGATCCTCTCGCGCCCTGGAGGACGATCCCCTTAGATAAATCGCCGACAAAAGCAGCATCAGCAATACGTATACGAGAAATACACTCAGGATAACCGGACTTTGGAACCATTCCATCGCTCCCTTCTACGGGAAACTGCACCGCCCTGACGAGCCGAAACCTTCGCAAACAAGACAACCGGGTGTAACCAGAAGTGCGGGGACCCCTCGAAAATTCGTGGGAGCGGAAGCGGGAACCGCTTTCGAAACGGGTTCCCCGTTCCGCTA
>CAZWFJ010000321.1:0-1919 GCA_964633135.1 uncultured Puniceicoccaceae bacterium
GAGCACGATTATGAGCTTGAACGGAAACTCCCTTAAACTAGTGCCATTCCCCACCGGTCCCCCTCCACCAAAAGGTGAAAATGATTCTTCATCACCGCATACGTAATCACCTGAACCTCCGAAAAATCGGCCACCTGCCAAATCATCTTCCGCAACACCTCCTTCTCCACATCCCCAAACAATATCTCCCCATTCACTGTCTGACTCATCAGGTAAGATAGGCAACATTATCCCTAGCTAACAGTGAAACGTTTTTGCCCCTTCATTCCGCCAGCCAACAGAACCAGGATCACCGTATCAAGTTTAAGCGATCTGGAAAATAAAAAAAGCCACTTCTCCCATTTGCCCGCAAGGCCTCGAGCTTATGGCATGGCAACCCCGGACTTTCCGATTGCGTGGGCAGGAACCGCAGATCATAGTCGTCAGTGATGTCAACATCGGAGAAACGTAAATTGCCCATCGGCATCCAAAGCCTGCAGAAGCTGCGGGCGGAGGGGTGTTACTATGTCGATAAGACGCCGCTTGCGCTGCAGATGGTGGCATCCGGTTCGTATTATTTCCTCTCGCGCCCGCGCCGCTTCGGCAAGAGCCTTTTCCTTGATACACTGAAGGAACTTTTCGAGGGCAATCGGGCATTGTTCGAGGGGCTTTATGCGGAAAAGCATTGGGATTGGGAGACGCAACATCCCGTCTTGCGGCTGAGCTTCGCGGATGGGGTGCTGCGGAGCCGAGAGGAGCTGGACCGGCGCATCCTCGATCAACTGGGTCAAATTTGTGCCACTCTTGCACTTCCGCTGCCCGATCCGACGGATGTCGCTGGCGGGTTCGCCCGTATAATCCGCGAAGCGGCGAGCAAACACGGCCAGCGCACAGTGTTGCTCATCGACGAATACGACAAGCCGATCCTCGACAACCTCGACTCGCCGGAGATTGCGGCGGAAATGCGCGAGGGTCTGAAAAATATTTATTCCGTCATTAAGGGTGCCGACCCGCATCTGCGCTTCGTGCTGCTCACGGGGGTGAGCAAGTTTTCCAAGGTGAGCCTGTTCTCGGGGCTGAACAATCTGCGGGACATCACCTTGGCCTCGGAATATTCGGCGATCTGCGGCTACACCGAAAAGGATGTCGACAGCGTGTTCGCGCCGGAACTCCCCGGGCTTGGTCGCCATCAAATCCGGGAGTGGTATAACGGCTACAACTGGCTGGGCGAATCGGTTTACAACCCCTACGACCTGCTCCTGCTTTTTCAGGAGCGCAAATTTCGCTCTTTTTGGTATGAGACGGGGACGCCGACATTCCTGCTCAAACTGCTGGCGAAACGGGAGACCTTCCTGCCCGAAATCGGCAATTTGGTGGCTGACGAGATGCTGCTCTCGACATTCGACGTGGACAACATCCCGGTCGAGGCCCTGCTTTTCCAGTCGGGCTACCTCACCATCGCCGAGCAGATCGTTGAATTCGATCTTTATCGCTATCGCCTGCGCTATCCGAATCGCGAGGTGTATCAGAGCTTGAACAACAACCTGCTGGTGGATTGGACCCCGCGCCCGGCGGAAAGCGGCAACACCCGCTCCCGACTCGGGCACCTGCTGCTGCGCAACGATCTCGCCGGGATGGGGGAGCTGTTCAAAGGCTTCTTCGAGAGCATCCCGCATCAATGGCACGACAACAACCCGATCACGCGCTACGAGGGTTATTATGCCAGCGTGTTTTATGCCTTCTTCGCCGCGCTGGGACTCGACATCACGGTGGAGGAATCCAGCAAAGCCGGGCGGCTCGACATGGCGGTGCGTTTCAAGGGGAGGGTGTTGGTGTTCGAATTCAAGATGGTCGAGGCCGGGGCGCCCCCCGACGGCAACAGTGCGCTAGCCCGACTTAAGCTGTTTTTTCTCTAAATCGACTATTTTCGGCCTATCAAT
>CAZWFJ010000322.1:0-1900 GCA_964633135.1 uncultured Puniceicoccaceae bacterium
TCTCCTCGTCGAGTTCGTCGATCTGGTCGTTGCAATGTTCGACGAGCATCAGGCATTGAAGGATCGCTTCGAGATCGATCGAGTTGAGCGCCTCCCGACAACGAACCGCGAAGCGGCGGGCACTGCAGCACGAAGGCACTTGCACCCCAAGACTCTTTAGCAGAAAACGGATGCTGTTCATCTGGTTGACCCTGGTGCGCACTACCGCATCGCGGACTTTGATCGTCAGTAGCTGTCTTTGACACACCTCGCTTCGATGACGGATCGGAAAGAGCAGTTCCGGATCGGCACGCCCCAAGCGGGCCAGCATCCTTGCGTCCGATTTGTCGTTCTTTTTGTCGCTCTTGGCAATGGCCCTCACCTTGCGGGCATTGGCTACGATCACCTTCAGGCCGATTTGCTGTAGATGGCGGCTCACCCAGGGAGAGTGCGTTCCCGTTTCCATAACGACCGTCGACCCTTTGAAGCGGTTCAACCAGTTGAGGTCCTCTGCGGTATTTGGCAGGGTCCGTTCTTGCTCAATCTCCCCGGCAGCAGTTAGCACGCAGATGGCGTGCTGGCGGTCCCCAAGGTCGATTCCAATGATGTAGTTGGATGTATTTTTCATGAGAAGGATGATGACACGGATTGTCGCTCAATGCGATCATTTCGTCTCACGCCTTCTCATTCCTACTGGTTATAGTTTCGGTTTCAGATTCAGGTGGTGTAGGCCATGGTCAAATTCCTTTCGAATGATCCGATTCACTGCCCTTCGTATTCTTATTCTTGTTACGAGTCTTTTTAGAAGGCTCTCTCGGTTAAATTCGTCTCCGAGTTCACTGAGAAGATTTTTATTCAATTCTTTCCTTCTTTTCTTCGCATTATGGCCATTGAGCCGTCTTCTGGTTCCATCAACTACGATCTTAGATTCGGGATTCATTTTTCTATAACGTGGAGATGAGGCACCGATACAGCTGTAAGCGGTGCTGAGATTGGAATCATGGTGGTCGGAACTCCGGTAGAGGTCAATCACGCGGCGGCTGTATCGGTTGTTCCTCAATCGTCTTGTTCGAGTCATTTGGGTTTCTTGCGAGCGATTCCCCTACAGCTCCTTCCATGTAGTTAGGAATAAACATCTTCGTCCACGAGAGTTTCAGATACTCATACGCATACAATGATTCACCAAGGGGACTAGAAACAAGGAACCATGCATTCGACTCATTCACTGCTTTCGCTTTGTAGGGCTCCGAGTAAAAGCGCTCGGGGATGAGCACTCGGTATCTTGCAGTTCGCTTTCCGTCTATTTCGACTACATCGACGACGGGTCTGTAGCTGATGTTCTGAAACTTCGAACTGCCATCGATTATTAGGTGAGTATAGATGAAAATATCTTCGTGAAAATCGATATCAGGATGCTTCGATTCTTTGATTATCTTTATCGTTTCAATTACTTCACCCGAAAGGTGCCCTTCCACAATCAACCCCGCATTTTTATACATGCCACCGTAGTCCAAGTCCGAGTTCCCCAATAGGGCAATGGGAAGTAAGCAAAGCGCGTATAGGATGGCTTTCATTCTATTCTCGAACGTGGAGGCTAGGCGGCCCAGCCTGTGGGGGTTCGAGTTCTGTGGGTTGACGATTTCACGGGGAGTAACCCTGGGTTGCCTACGCCGTCTGGATATGCTGTCCGTCCATGCTCCGAAGAGTGCCGGAATCCCGGGGGCTGGCAATTCTAATTCTTCCCTTTTTCTCTTCACGGGGATGATTTCTTTCATTCTCTCACAGAGGCACTGAGATCACGGAGTAGTCTTTTCTCGGTGCGTGGGTGCCTCCGGCAGATTTATTCATTTCCTTCTTCGATTCTCTGCCTGATGCGTATTCCCATCTTCTTTTTTCGCATATCGTGGAGGCTAGGCGGCCC
>CAZWFJ010000323.1:0-1900 GCA_964633135.1 uncultured Puniceicoccaceae bacterium
AAATTAAATACGAAATGGTATCACCGCCAAGCCCTACGAGTCAGGATCTCTGAGGTTTCATTGGACAACTCGAAGTAAATCGTGTCGAAGGCCTCAGTCCAGGGGCGCTCCCGACCTTGGTTGTAGCGGCGGGCCGCATAGGGCAGATCCTCGGCACTGTCGGTCGCCGGATCGAAGGGGGCGGCTATGTATTCGACGAAGGCAAGCCATTCTTCGGGCGACATGTGAAACTCAATCTGCAGCCACGGCAGAACGTCGGCTTTTTCCATGATGGCCAGCGATTGCGGGAGTGTATTGCCCAAACCGATTCCCGAGATCACACCGCCGGGATTCAGGAACTGATCCATCGAGTAGGTGGTGGTGCCCGTCTTGATCGGAGCGTGGGTGCGCAGCGACATCAGACCGGACTCGCGGACGCGCTCATATTCGGTGTCGGTGTAGTCCAGGTAGGGGGTGTCCGCCCGATAGAAACGCAGGTTGTCGATTCCATAGACGCCGGGATCGCTTAGTCTGAGAATAGACTGATGGGGGCGTGAACCCTCCATAATTTCGGGGATGGTAATGGTGGCGGTGTGGCGCTCCCACTCGCCGCCAGGCTGAAAGCTCACTGGCTCCAAGTCGTATCCCTGCACTTCGAAGCGGACTGTGGCGGGGGATTCGCCCTGGTGGCGCATCCAGAATTCGACCTGGTAATCGCCGGGGTGCAGCACTTCATACCAATCCTGCTCGGTGCCGGAGTGGGTGTAAGCACCCAGCTTAAGCCCCTTGCTCCCCGGCTCGAGGGAGACCTCCAGATAGGTCTCGCCCGGTTCGGCGACCGGGGTGTCTTGCCCGTGTTCGGACAAGTGCCAAGCGGTCCCTTCGGGCTGCTTGTCCTGAAGACCAAGCGAACGAACGTCCGGCCCGTAAATGCTATCGATAGAACGGCTCTCATTGCGTATCCGGGGAGAAAAAATATCAGAGGTAAACGTGTCGAACTTTTTTCCCGCGATCACCATGTCCCCTTCGAGGATCTCCACCTCGGGGTCAGCCAGGCGGATGAAAAAGCCCTCGTGGGTGGCAGGATCGGTGTTGGATTGGACGATGACGTAGCCTGCGAGGTCATCCGACTCCACCGGATCCCAGGCCAGACGCACCTGACCATTTTCAAGGGCTTCGTAGCGGAGATTCCGTGGGGCAGCGGGAGTCTCGCCCTCTGCTTTCCCACGGACGCGTTTGCGCGGGTTATCGGTCTTGGGGGCGTCTTTGAAATTGGCGGGGGGAACAATGTCGATAGGATCGCTGAGGGGCGAAAGCTTTCCCTGTGAATTGACTGCCGCGACGGCAAACCAGTAGGTGTGTTCCCCGTCTTCCCAACCTGCCCACTTGTGAAAATACTCCTCGGTTCCGGCGGGAATCACCTGGCCTAACTTCGGATCGAACCAGTCCCGCAGAACAAAGCCGTTCTCGGCAATGTCCTCCTCGACCACCAAATGAATTTTACCGTCTATCACGCGGTAGACCCGCACGAAGCCGCCGTCGAGAAAGCCGTCGCCGAGAAAATCGTAATTAGTCAGCGATGGCCCGACGACTATCCGCCCGCGTGAATCTTCCGCCGCCCTCCATTGATTGCGATAATGCTGAGGCTCATAGCCGTTGATAAATTTGAAGATTGAATTGCCGACGATACCAATAGTCGCGGTGATCGGCGGCACGTCCGGATTGACCACCTGATCGGTGACGCGGAAATGCGCCGGACGTTCAATTGCCTCAGGGGTCGAACTCGGACCCGTGCCCTGAGCGGATAGCATGCTGCCGAAGCCGAGCAGAAGGGAAGAACAGAAAGGTAAGACGGAGAATCTTGAGACCCGCATTCCTTAGCAAATAGTTCATTTCTCAGTCATTTATTCATTTTCATAAG
>CAZWFJ010000324.1:0-1859 GCA_964633135.1 uncultured Puniceicoccaceae bacterium
GAGCCTCCTCGAAAAGGGTTATGAGTTAGGTCGGTTGGGGGAATTGGGGAAGGCAGGGAAGACGGGCCAACAGGTATTGGGTATCTGGATCGCCTCGTTGGATGATTTTTCATGATTTTGGTCAGTTTCTCACTGGAATTGGGGCAGGCGGAAGCAAGGGAAGGACTCTTGTGTTGGCTTGATATTGTGGATAAGTCGGAACTCAGGCGGCTTTCGGAGGAGCCTGCGCCTTTTGCTTTTGTTTTCTCAGGAGGATGAGGCGATCATGGTTGTAGGCGATGACTTTTTCGGTGAGTTCCCGACGGACGGCCTGGATTCCGGTGCGTCCGAGTCGACCAAAACGGTATCCGTGCTTGAGGACGAACATGAGGCTTTCGACGCTGCTGCGCCAGGAGCGAAGCTCGCTTATCGAAGGAAGGTCCCATTCCTCTGCGAGGAGTTTGCGTCCCTTGGCGCCGCTGATGCTGACATCGCGCACGCCTAGATTCCGTGCCCCACCCAAGCCTTCGCCCGAGGCATACCCGTCGTCGACACTGGCTTGCGAGGGAACCACCCCGGTGTTTGCGATGCTCAGGCGCAACATCGGCTCGAGGTTCGCCGAGTCGGAAGGGTTGCCGCCTTCAACGATCAGGGCGGTGACCAGACCGCTGCCGCTGCGTGCCAGTTGGGGCTTGTAGCCCATGACCGGCTCACGCCCTCCTTTGATGATGATCGCTGCCGCACGGTCGGCCACGCCCAGAACCCTCTCGCGGGCCTTGGGCATGCGAACCTCTTCGATCCGGTCGATGCTTTGCCGGAGGGTTTTCGAGGCGTCGAAAGCGTCTTCGCCCATGAGCGTGACAAAGGCTTCGGCACGCTCGCGGGTCCGTGGAGGCAGAGCGGCCTCCTCCAGCCAGTTACTCGCGGTTTCATAGTGTTGCAAAAGGCGTGCAATGAGATTGCAGGCAACCAGGAAAAAGTCCCGGTAGTGGCTGCGTCGTTTCCCGGCAGCATTCTTTCCCGAACCGCTCATCGAGATGCCCTTGTGCAGGCGGTCCAACTCTTCCAGCCATTGTTCACATTTGTGGCTCGAAGGTCGTTTCCATCCGAAAGACTCCAGCTTGATCTGCGTCAACAAGCAGCGCCTGCACAAGTCCCGGACCGTCTTCGAGTCCGTCGGCCAACAGGAAGCAGCCTCCACCGCAGTGCTGTCGATGGCAATGCGATCAAAGTCGTCCAGACCTTCCTCTCTCGCCTCTTCCAGCTGCAACCGATGGATGGTTTCAACCGTCTTGTCGCTTAAAATATTGAGATTTTCCAATATGGTCGTTTCTCCCGGCAACGCATCGATATAGGGAGAAAGAGCCGCCTCCAGACTGCGCGACTCCAACAGCAACTCACGCGAACTCTTGCGGCAAGGTCCTCCAATGCGCCCGCGAAGCATCAACAAAACGAACACCACCAGCGGCGCCATCCGAGGACGACCCGTGCCCAGCTCCAGCGAACAACACGCCAAGTCGCAATCCTCGAACCCTTCCATCGGTTGGGTGCCGAGCATTTGGTCGTTCTGTTCCCGCGCCCGTTCGTGCTTCTTCCTTAGCCCATCGGCCTGCTGGTCGGCGCTGATCATTTCCCCGATTTCATCGTGGCGATGGAAGAAATTTACGCTTTCGCGAACAAAATCGCCAAAATCCGAGGAAATTGCCTCAGAAAAGAGCTTGCCTTGGGCGGTGAATTCGATGAGATTTTCTTCAGGTTGCATGTCAGTTTGGTTTTTTTTTATTTTGTTCACCACCAACGATATGCAGCCTTTTTCATGCGCCAAGATAAAAAATCCAGAAATGGGAAAAAATTGGCATCTCACCTTTTCGAGGAGGCTC
>CAZWFJ010000325.1:0-1822 GCA_964633135.1 uncultured Puniceicoccaceae bacterium
TGTGACATAACACTAGCAGGCTCGCCGCAGATGTACGCCGAATCGAGTTCAGTTGCCTTTGGGACTGCTCTTTCGCGTCCGGTTGTTTCCCACCCCGCCTCACGACGACGCAGTTACCTTCCGCTTCACCTCCGTTCCCCGGTTCGGTGGCGGTCAGACTTTCACTGACTGGATTGTATGTTTTCATGATCACACTAGTCGGGTGGCCTTGGCCCCCGGCCCCCAAAGCGACGATTGAGCCGAAAGGGATCGGACGGCAAGCCGGTCTGACTACGAAAGAAAAACTGTTACAAGTTTCTAGCGGGTGTTCGCCGAAGTTGGTTGCGTTGCCGTGGAGCAAATCGACGATGGCCGCGAGGTATTCGTGGGCGTGGTAGTAGTCGAGCATCTGGACGGCGAAGGGGAAGCAAGTGCACACGATTTCCCAAATCCAAACCGCCCCGTCGGCGATGAAGACGACTTCCCCGGCCCGCCCCATGCCGCGTCGATAGGCTTCCTTGCGCAGCTAAGTGCCGAACTGTTCGCAGGGCTGCAAAGCGGCGATGTAGCAGGTGGAACTCGAGTCGCGGAAAGGTTCTTCCTGCCCGGGCACGGGATGTTGGGTGAAGATCGAGCCGACCTTGACCTCCCGAGTGCTTGCCCGTCCGTCTTGGCCCTTGCCTTTGATTCCAGCAAGCTCGGAACAGCGCATGGGCACCCCCGTGCCGTCGCAGCTGACGTAGAGCCGGGGCACTTGCGGTGTCCTCGACTCGGGCGGTTCCGCCTCAAGCTCTTCGCGCATGCCCGGGCCGATGAGCCGGACCATCCGGTTGATCTGCTGGGCGCTGACATTGATGTTCGCATAGGCCGACAGGTCCGCGCTGCCTTCCTCGTAAGAGTCACGGGTTCCGGCCCGGCACATCATGGTCAGTTCCGACATTCACCCATCCGCAGTTGTTTTGCAGGTCGCATATCCCGTAGGGATTAGCCTTTCCCAATGTTTTATCCATGAAGTCGTGAACGCGCACTTGCTCAGGATCCCCTTTGGGGCGGTATTCACGCCCGCCGTTCTTGAAGTCCCCGACTAATTCCTTCTTTTTCGTATCGACTGAGATAACCGGATTCCCCGATGCCAACTCTTGTGCGCAGCACCGATCAATAAACTCGAATTGGGCGTTCCAGTCGGGGTGCGAGGCTCCTTCCTTTGTTTTGCTGTTGGCCTGGAGGCTATACCCCATCGACTCCAGCAGCCCCGCAATGCTGGTGTGGCTGACCTTCACGCCAAGTCGGCTCAACTCTGAACGCACCCGTGCATGTGCGCACAATCCTCGGCCTAGAAGGTGCCTACACGCGAGGGCAGATAGCCGAAGCCATCGCGGACGCCCACAAGTTCGCTGTCTATAGCAGCGAATACATTATCAACCTGCTCGGCCAGCGGGGATCCGTCGTTGAAGCACCCGGCCCTCTCCATCTGACCCGCCCAAGCGACCAGCTTGAAATCGAAACTCCCGTCGCCGACTTGAGCGTTTACGACAACGAACCGCGCCCGGCGCCCGCCCATACCGAAACCCCGCTTGAAGAACACGACCATGAATAACTCCCACAAAAACATCCGCGCCGACCTGCTCTTCCAAATCATCAGCGCACGTTACGAACGCGGCTCCATCCTGCTCACCACCAATAAAGCCTTCAAAGATTGGCCCTCCATCTTCAACAACGACTGCACTCTCGCACCGCTGCCCACACCCCATCTGCGAATCGCCCGTTCACCTCATGCACGCAGAAATTTGAACGGTGTTGGAAAGACTCAGAAAAAAATTGCGCCAGACCGGCCAACAACGGC
>CAZWFJ010000326.1:0-1769 GCA_964633135.1 uncultured Puniceicoccaceae bacterium
CTATGAATTGAAGACGACGAAACTCCCTTGACAAAATCTCCCATAGCAGGGGTCCGGCGAAAACGTTCCCAGAGCTGGCGTTCTTTCTCCGGGTAGTCTTTCAAGCGGCGTTTGCTTGAACCGATGCGAATGTATTCATGGTCTCCAAAGCGCACCGGCGTGTGCCAACAGGGAAAGATTTCAAAAAGAACCACCGGGATTCCGGGCTGATATTCAAACTCATGGATTCGGAAATCCAGACGTGGGTAGGCCTTCGTGCTGAGCCAGCCTTCCAGTTCCTGATTGTCGACTTTTGCCCGTCGCGGACGGAAGGTCGTGCCGACAACCGCGTGATCCTCATCGCGAATCCCCCACACCAGCCATGCCCGTGGCTGCTCATGTAATACCGCCGAATTAGAGAGTGCCGAAAGATATTCGCCGATCTGTTCAGGATCCGCATTGTTCTGCTTGAACTCGACCCACTCCGTCTCGTTCGGGAGGGACAGGAGGTTATCGAGGCGACTCTGTAGGGATAAATCCATCACGGTGCTAATTTGTTCGGTTCAGGCGTTTCGGAGCTGTGGCTGTCGGTTCGGTCCAGCCTTCCTTAAACGCCAAACAATCCCACTCGACCACTTGGCCGGTGAGCAGATCGTTGATGTTGAGCGGGAGGGGCATGGCTAGTGATGTTGGTTCACGCGGAGGCGCGGAGACGCGGAGGGATGGAGGTTGTTGACGATGCGATGGAGGCCCTCCTTTACGGTTGCAGCCCCGAAATTTATAAGAAGGCCGACTTGTAAGTGGGACAAGCGGAGATAGGTAAGAAGTTGTTTTTTGTGGACGGGGGCGAGTTTCTCGACGGATTTCAGCTCTACGATAACGCAACCCTCAACGAGCAGATCGAGGCGTAGGCCTTCATCAAACTCCATGCCGTCATAGGAAAAGCGAAGCACCTTCTGACGCTCCACCGAATAGCCTCTTCGGTTGAGATCACGCGCAAGCACAGCTTCATAGACACTCTCCAATAGTCCCGGGCCAAGGGCTTGGTGCAACTTGACCGAGGCATCCACAATCGCTCCCGTGATGTCGTCGAGTTCTCTCCGCGTCTCCGCGCCTCCGCGTGCGTCATTCGTGGCTGAGGGGGAAGGCTCACGCGGAGACGCGGAGACGCGGAGTTCTTGAGAGTGTTCTTTGGGGGTCATGAGGTCTTCAGTTGTTCCAGTATCTCCGCAACCACTTCTTCGGCGTTGGGGACGGGGTGCCATTCGAGTTTCTTTTGTTTCTTTTTGCCTTCGACTTCGATTTCGACTTGGTGCCAGAGGCGGGATTCGTGGCCGATGGCGAGGGAGCGGTCTTGGGCGCATTTGGGGACCACCCGTTCGGGCCATATGCTGTGGGCGAGGTGGGCCCAGTCGTAGTCGCCGTGTTCGAGCTTCTTCCAGGTGTCTTTGAGGACTTTCTGCCAGGGCTTGTGGCGGAAGTGTTCCCAGAGGGGGGCGGCGGTGATCTGGACGCCGTCGTTGAGGTTGGGCTTCCAGTATTTGGAAATGGCTTCGAGGGAGCGTTGCAGGGCGCGGAGTTCTTCCTCGAAGGTGGCGAGCTTTTCAGCTCGGTGTCCTGGGCGGAGCTGCGGTTGGGCTCGTTGGCGAGGCGGGCGCGGTCGCTGGCGACGCTTTCCAGCTTGGTTTTGATGCGGTTGATGCAGCGGAGGAGGGTCTGGTCGTCGAGGCGGTGGTAGCCCGACTTAAGCTGTTTTTTCTCTAAATCGACTATTTTCGGCCTATCAATGC
>CAZWFJ010000327.1:0-1663 GCA_964633135.1 uncultured Puniceicoccaceae bacterium
GATAAACCCGCTCCCACGAATTCTCGAGAGGTCCCCGCACTTCTGGTTACACCCGGTTTAATTTGTGACTTGAGAAGCGTGTGGGAGTGTGCTTCTTTTTTGGTGTGGACCGTCGTCGTTTTTGTCAGTTAGTGGGAGCGGGTATTGCTACCGGCACGCTTGGGCTGTGGCCATTGCGGTCGTTGGCGGCTTCGGGTGGCACCTATACGGTGCGAAGAGGCGACACGCTTTCGGGGATCGCGCAGCGATTCGGCACTACGGTACAGGCATTGCGGTATCAGAATGGGATCGAAGGGGATTTGATCCGGGTCGGGGATGTCCTTGAGCTGCCGGGGGACGATTTTCTTACCGAGGTTCGGCGGGTTTCGGAGCCGAAGCGCGGGGGATTGCGCACCTGGCGCTATCTGGTGGCCCATCACTCGGGCGTGGATACGGGGAATGCGGCCATTTACGACCAGTATCACCGCAATCAGGTGGGCATGCAAAACGGGCTGGCTTATCATTTTGTGATTGGGAATGGAACAAAGTCGGGCGATGGCGAGATTGAAATCGGTTCGCGCTGGGACCGCCAGCTCAACGGAGGCCATGTGCGGAACTCCCAAGTGAACCATGAAGGAGTCGGAATCTGCCTGGTGGGTAATTTTCAGAATGGCCGTCCCACCCCCCGCCAGGTAGCGGCTCTAACCTCTCTGGGAGGCTATTTGCGACAAATTATCCCGAATCGGACCAAGTTTGCCGTGCACCGCGAGATTGACGGACGGAATCATACGGTTTGCCCGGGCCGATTTTTTCCGACTGCCAGGATGCACCGTCTCTTTCCGGACGAGTGGTAGAAATCGTCAGTGGCTTTGCGCGAATTGGCCGATCTGCCGCAGGAATTGTTGAACCTTGGCGGATCGAATCGGCTTGGTGATGTGACCATCGAATCCAATTTCGCGGGTTCGGTCACAAGCCCGTGAAGTTTCGTCGGCCGTTTGGGCGACAACGAGAGGCAGAGAACCCTCCCGCTCACGGATGATTTTCTCCCCGGCTTCGAAGCCACTCATGCTCGGCATGTGCAGGTCGAGAAGGATCAGGTGGTAATGGTTGCGGGAGATAAGAGCGATGGCATCCTCGCCGCTATCGCAGGTCTCGGCCTGAGCACCGAGTTTTCCTACAAGGTGATGGAGCACTTTCCGATTCGTCGCCAAATCGTCAACGATGAGGACCCGGAAGTCGCCGTATGCCTCTTTTGCTGACGGGGTGCGATTTTCCTCCTTGCTGGCGTCAGAACGCTTTGTCTCCCCGTGGCTGGCACTGGAAGCAACCTTGCTACCCACGCGTCTGGAAAAACCCCGTTGCGGGGAGGGTCCGACTCTCGCACGGGACCGTTTTTCTTGTGGGGCAGGACGCATTTCGGTAATGTGTGCCTTACCTTAAATCGTATCCAAACCGGAAATGCAAGCCCCCAATTGCAAAGGGGAAAGGCTTGAGAGATTTTTCATAACTTATTGACGGCTGCTTTCCCCAGAGAGGGGGAGTAGGAATAAAGGATAGAACCTCACCCCTCCCTCCGAACCGGACGTGCGGGTTGAGCTGTTTTACGATTACTTCCATGCTGTAATGGTGTAAGCTCAGAGATCCTGACTCGTAGGGCTTGGCGGTGATACCATTTCGTATTTAA
>CAZWFJ010000328.1:0-1628 GCA_964633135.1 uncultured Puniceicoccaceae bacterium
ACCTGGGTTGCCTACGCCGTCTGGATATGCTGTCCGTCCATGCTCCGAAGACTGCTGGAATCCCGGGGGCTGGCAATCCCAATTCTTCCCTTTTTTTTCCCTTCCATCGTTATGATCTTCCGGCAAAGGCACTACATCTTCGGCTTCCATTCCTTCAATTCTTTCTCTCCGTGTGCTCCGTGCCTCCGTGAGAGACTGCTTTCTCTTTATTTGTTTTTTCGCATATCGTGGAGGACAGGCAACCCGCCAATGGGCGTCCTGGTCCGTGTGATTTTTAGAGTTTTTCGGGATGGTTATCGGGTTGACCTGCTCCGTTTTGTTCATCTTCATTTTGTAGAGGAAGCTGTTGGGTTCGAATTCTATTGCTTCCATTCGGGTATTCACTGGGGTTTCTTCCAGTAGCGTATACGCTGATCGTTGATGTCCGTGAAGTCTCCTTGGTATGCCTGGATCTCTTCTGTTTCGATCCCGTATTGATACCAAGCGTATGATCGGTCTCCCTCGCCATCTAATTCAAACGCCTCGAACACAATAAAAGCGGAATCGGAAGTCCAGTAAAAAGGACCCAGGAGGCCGAAGCTGTCATTCGTTTTACCAACCTGTGTGATATCGCCCGATGTCAGCGAAAGAACATTCAGCAGCCATCCGTCGGCATCATTTGCATCTTCACCATCTCGGGTCAGAAAACAAATTTTTTGAGAATCCGGCGACAGAGCGAGACTTTCCGCATCTACGCTGCAATGGATTGTTTCCCTAGAGGTGGTTAGGTCGTAGGTGCACACATCACCAGAGACGCTAAGATAGGCGAGTTTCGTACCTGAGGAGTCCCATGAGAGCACAGAGGCGGGTCGCGCACCGGGTAAAATCGTCTCATGTCCCGAACTGACGTCGAGGACTACGGCTCGGCTTTCCGGCCAATCCCGACTTAAGTCAAGATAGGCAAGCCTTTGGCCTTGCCGTGTCCAAGCGGGTTCTCGTCGTTTTCCGACTTTCGTTAGCCGCTGGGGATCAGATGGGTTCGCATTGTGGTCGAGTCGTAAAGCCGCTGGCACCACATAGATCGCCTCGAAATCGAACTGCCTGATATTCTCTTTTTTCATTAGGTGCTTCATGATCGGAAGTGTACGCATAATACACAATGCGGTCTTTGATTACGGGATCAGGCGGGGGCCATGCCACACCCTCACTCTTCCCGGAAACGCTGGAATCACCGGACCACTCCAGTGTAACATTCGGTCCGTCGACTGATATGGTGATGCCGATCTCCTCCGACAATCGCGCCAATATTTCGGTGCTGCGAATCTTATCAAGGTGGACCGTGCAGGTTCGTTCAGACATATCAGAAGGATATTCCATCATCCGAACGGGATTTCCCGTAATTTCCCCATAGATCGTATAGACAGCCGAAACGAGCGTTTCTACTGGTACCTTGGTCGCCCTGATATTGAAATAGACAACCTCAGAATTGTAACGCGCCTGTACGTGGCCACGATTATCGGGCAATTTGTATTCCCATTCATGACTGGGATTCGGCGAACAAGCGAGGAGAAAAAGCAAAACGCTTAACCAGGGTCATCGCCTATGCAAGATCGTTTGAAGTGCAGCCGATTCTGTCGGAGGAGCCGGAT
>CAZWFJ010000329.1:0-1608 GCA_964633135.1 uncultured Puniceicoccaceae bacterium
TATAATAAAATTCTTTTCATCAGCTTTTTAGATGTCGCTTTTCATGGGCGATGTTGCCCAAGGGTGCATTCGTAGGTCCCGCCCGGTGTCGTACTCGCCAGAGAGGGGCGTGGTCGGGCCTCCCGGCTATTCCCGGGAAAGCTTGCTCTCGCTGCCAATGGTGGCCCCCCCCTGGACGAAGGCACGGGCGCGCAGCCGCAGGCCCTGGAGGCGGATAAACCCGGAGGCATCGTCCGGGTTGTAGTCGCTCGCAACCCCCTCCATCGAGGCCACATCGGCGTCGTAAAGAGAGAGGGGGGACTTGCGGCCAACCGTGGTAATGCTTCCTTTGTAGAGCTTCAGGCGTACGGTCCCCGTCACCGGCTTTTGGCTCTCGTCGAGGAAGGCCTGGAGAGCCTCCCGTTCCGGGGCATACCAGAACCCGTAGTAAACCAAATCGGCATAGCGGGGCATCAGGGAGTCGCGCAGGTGGCAAAGATCGCGGTCCATCGTCAGGCTCTCGACCTGGCGATGACCATGAAGAAGTATGGTGCCGCCCGGCGTTTCATAAACTCCGCGGCTCTTCATGCCCACGAAGCGGTTCTCGACGATGTCAACCCGCCCGATCCCATGGATTCCCGCGATGCGGTTGAGTTCCCTGAGGATGCCGGCAGGCGAGTGCTCGACTCCATCGACCGCTACGCAATCCCCCTTTTCAAACGAGAGTTCCACGTATTGGGGCTGATCCGGGGCTAACTCCGGATCGGTCGTAAGCTTGTACATATCCCGGTTCTCCTCCGTGGTCGGATCAAACCAGGGATCCTCCAGAATGCCGGCCTCATAGGAGATGTGGAGGAGATTGCGGTCCATGGAGTAGGGCTTCTTCGAACTCGCCTCGACCGGGATGTCGTTCTCGTGGCAATAGGCGATCATCTCGGTTCGACCGGGAAAGGCCTGGCGGAATTTCGCGTCGCGCCAGGGTGAAATGATCTGGAGGTCGGGTGCCAGAGCCGCGTAGGTCAGCTCGAAACGGCACTGGTCGTTTCCCTTGCCCGTGGCTCCGTGTGCAACCGCCTGCGCCCCCTCCTGCCGGGCGATCTCGATCTGCGCTTTCGCAATCAGCGGGCGGGCGATCGAAGTCCCACAGTAATACTGCCCCTCGTAAAGGGTATTGGCCCGGAACATCGGATAGATGAAATCGCGCGCGAATTCCTCGACCAGATCCACTGTGTAGTGCGCCGTAGCCCCGGTGGCCTTCGCCTTCTCCGCCAAACCATCCAGCTCCTCCTCCTGGCCAACGTCGGCCGCAAAGGTGATGATTTCCGCGTTGTATTCAGCTTTCAGCCAGTGGACGAGGACAGAGGTATCCAGGCCTCCGGAATATGCAAGAACGATCTTCATCCCCTCCAGTCTTCGGCGAGATCGTCACTTGTAAAGTGCAGAATTATAGGAGAGACCCAAATCGCTCGGAAGCGCCCACCAGCGAGAATGGCACTAGTTTAAGTAGAGATCGACCTCTTACTCTTAATCATACTCGTAATCGTAATCTCTATTCTTGAAATCATAAATCATTGCTCATCAGTTGCTTGGATTAGGATTATGATTAAGAGCACGATTATGAGCTTGAAC
>CAZWFJ010000330.1:0-1591 GCA_964633135.1 uncultured Puniceicoccaceae bacterium
CCCCTCCTGTTGCGAAGCAATAGGAGGGGGGGACCGGCGGCAGCCGGTGGGGTGGCCTCTTCCCTTCTGCGTAGCGGAAGCGGGAACCGCTTTCGACCTCCCTTGCGTTCGATGTTGGACGTTCGATGTTCAATGTTCGCCATCGCAATCCCGATTACGATTACGATTACGATTACGATTACGATTACGACATCGCCTCCCCCGTAGCGGAACGGGGAACCCGTTTCGACCTCCCCTCCCCAAAAAATCCCCCTCCTGTCGCGAAGCGATAGGAGGGGGGGACCGGCGGCAGCCGGTGGGGTGGTCTCTTCCCTTCTGCGTAGCGGAAGCGGGAACCGCTTTCGACCTCCCTTGCGATTCAACGTTCAACGTTGGACGTTCAATGTTCAACGTTCGCCATCTCTGTCCCAATCCCGATTACGATTACGATTACGAGCACGACAGCCCTCCGCTCTCCGCTCTCCGTCCTCCAGCAAGTGCGTCGCGAACCTTTGCTTTCTTTTTGGTGCACAACGCAATGGTTTTTTGGGACCTTATGGGTGTTCCGAAATTTCATCGGCAGTTTTAGGCCACGCCTCGCCCTCTGCGGTTCTGAGGGCCGTGAACAATGCGGGCTGGGAGCGGAAGAGCCGTGGGGCGTTCCTTTCAGGGGCCTCGTGAAATTTCCGGCAGGGACGCTTGCCCCACGCGTCCGTTTCATCGGAAGAGGGACCGAAAACCATGAAACATTGGTCCGACTCCATTGGGCTTGTTCAGGGAATGCCACTGACCTTTCACTGTACAATACAACGAAACTGAGACCTCATTTTGCTCCATTTAACCGAGATCCTCGAGATCATCCAGCGGACTCCGGTCGTCGGCAGCCGTACGCTGGAGGACGTGCGTGTAAACCATAGTGGTAGACACATCCGCATTCCCCAGCAATTCCTGCAACTCCCGGATGTTCTTCCCCCGCTGGAGCAAATGCGTGGCAAACGAATGCCGAAACACATGGGGGGTGATGCGCTTGTTGATCCCGGCTTTGACCGTCGCCTTTTTCACCTCGCGCTGAATGGTCTTGTCCATCACATGATGCCGGCGCACCACCCCGCTGCGCGGATCTACCGCCATCTGCTTGGCCGGGAATACATACTGCCAGATCCACTCGCCGGCGGCCTTGGGATACTTGCGCTGGAGCGACTCCGGCAGCCCGTGCCCCACAGAGAGATCCTGCTCGTGCAGTTCGCGCACCCGCTCCAAATATCAACGCCTGCGCCCCCAGCACCCGCTCGAACTGCTCGATCCCCAGATACTTCCGGCAAAACCAACGCAATGTTTCCTCCGCCTGCCGCAGCTGCCAATCCTCAAACCGCCCACTCGCCCGCAAATCCTCCACATGCTGGAGATACTCTTTTGGTGCCCGCTCGCGCATCTCCGCCTCCGATCGCCCCCGGACAAAATACTGCAAATACTTCATCCGATAGGGAATCGTCTTCTCCGGCCACCGCCCAAACTTCCGCATCGCCAACTCAACCGTGTCCAGATTCTCCACCATGTCTGAATATCCCATAATCCACCGTGTCGCATAATATCAAGATCATTTTCGCAAAAA